>JBATUQ010000014.1:0-101601 GCA_049671285.1 Leeuwenhoekiella sp.
ATAAGGAGGTTCTTCCCCAAGAAAACGGACCTGAGGAAAGTACCGCACAAACGCATAAAAGAAGTGGAAAGATTAATAAATTACAGACCTATTAGAAAGTTCAATTATAACAACTCAATTGAGACCATGATAGAAAAGGCTGTTGCACTTATTGGTTGAACTCAGCAACAAATTTTTAGAAATAATTTTTTAAAAATTTTTCGTGTATCATCCAAAGTTAATCACTTCTTCATCTCCGCCTCAAAAGTTTGCGGCACCACACCGTACGTATCAAAAAGATACACCAGCGAAGTCATCGTGGCCGCGCCCAGCTCGAGTTCGCGTTTGTTGACGGCGTCAAAAGTATCGTTGGCCGCATGATGGTGGTCAAAATACCGCTGGCTGTCCGGCCGCAGTCCGGCCAGCACAGTTCCTTCCGTTTTTAACGGACCGATATCCGCTCCGCTTCCGCCGAGTTCAAAATAGTGAATCAAATACGGTTTAAACAGCGGTTTCCAGGATTCTACCTGGGCGAAATTGGCTTCGTCAGCATTAAAGGAGAATCCGCGGGGCGTAAAACCACCGGCATCGCTTTCGAGCGCAAACACGTGTGTTTCGCCTTTATCCGTAGCGACTTCGGCATATTTTCTTCCGCCGCGCAAACCGTTTTCCTCGTTCATAAACAGCACGACCCTGATGGTATGTTTGGGCTGGTAATTGGCCTGCTTCATCAACCGAAGCACCTCCATACTCTGTACCACGCCGGCACCATCGTCGTGGCTTCCATCCCCCAGATCCCATGAATCCAAGTGACCGCCCACAACCATTACTTTCTCTGGAAATTCACTACCCGTGATCTGCCCCACGACGTTGTGCGATTGTACATCGTCAAAGTTTTCGCAGGACATTTTGTAGTAAAACTTGGTTTCTGAATTGTGTTTAAAAGTCTCGCTCAAAAGCGCTGCCCCGTTAGTACTGATGGCCGCGGCAGGAATGCGCTGTTCGTTGGGCAAATCGCCGTAAGACATGGCACCTGTGTGCGGCAGATCATCCATTCGTAAATTCATACTTCGAACAATGACACCCACCGCGCCATATTTTGCCGCTTCCCGAGCTCCGGAATACCGCTGATCAACACAACCGCCATAGGCACTGAATGTTTGAATCAAATCGGCCTGCATCGGGCGGTTGTAGAAAACAATTTTACCTTTGATCTGCGCTTCACCGTAGTTGGCAAGATCGTCAAGTCCCTGTACTTCGATTACTTCGGCAGTGATCCCGCTGGCCGGTGTGGCTACCGAACCGCCCAAAGCACAAATGGGCATTTGTTGTTTCATCCCGGCATCCGAGAGCATATAGGCCGTTTCTTTTTCGCCACGCACCCATTTGGGCACCATCACCGGTTGCAGCCAAACGCTATCGAGACCAATTTCTTCAAGTTCGTTTTTCACCCACTGTACGGCTTTTTCCGCGCCTGGACTTCCGCTTAACCGGGAACCAATGTCATTGGAAAGTTCGTCGAGCCAGTTGTAACTCTGCCCATCAAGGAGCGACAGGTCATAAAAGTTTCGCATTTGGGTAGAATCCTTATCGGTCTGCGCGGTTGCGATAATGGGGAAGATCAAAAAAGCGGTGAAGCGTATTAATTTTTTCATCGAGCTATTTTTAAAGGTTGCCTTTCGGCGAAAGTGTTTCAACGGTAGAAATTACGACAATATGCCACTACTGAAAAACGGAATCATAGATTAGTTTAATCCCGGTTTTCAGTCGAGGTTTGCACTGGTCTATATACTTTAAAGTTAGGTTTCCGAGTGATTTTCGAGGAACGAGGAAATTGTATCGAGAAAACCAGGATTAGATTTCCTATTAAACCCTCTTCAATCCCAAAAACCCTTTCTACCTAAACAACTCCCAATTCACCTTAACCGAAAAAATGTTGCTATACACGGCGGCGCTTTGGTCACCTATATCGGTTAGGGCATAATCGATATGAATGCCTTTATATTTAAACCCCACGCCGATGTTGGGCTGAAAACCGATGCGGTTGCTTCCGTCGAGCTGGGTGATGTCCTGAAAGTTCCCAACTCCGGCGCGTAAAAATACCAGATCAAGATAGCCAAATTGCATCCCAACCGCTGGCGTTGCGCTTACCGCTTCCGTAGAAATGAGATCGTTGGTCTGGGCAAAACGCAGCAGCAAATCCACTTCCGCCTGAATGGAATAATCATAATGAATCAACCACGACCGACCAATACCGAGTTGAAGTTTGGGAATGGTAATCTCCGTGGTTTCCGGCAGGGTTTGATTCTGTCCTTCCACTGCATCGCTGATCGTGGCAAACTGCTCTTCATCAATGCTCCAGGTATTTACGGTGGTCGTAATATCCCGCGCCATTACGCCAAAATCCCAATTATCTTTGTGGTATTGCAATCCAAAATCAAGTCCAAAACCCCAAGAACTGGCAAAATCCCCAATCACCCGTCTGATCACCTTAACATTGGCGCCCAGATCGAGTCCGTCGAGCGGAAGCCGTCGCGCATAGGAAAAAGTCAGTGCATAATCGGCATTGCTAAAAAGGCTGATGTTGTCGTAGTTGATGGTTCCGTCGCTTTCTATGAGTTGGGTGGTATTGAGAATATCATCGACCCCAAAACGGATCAACGAAATGGCCACCGCGCTCCTATCATCAAGTGGTTTTGCGAAGGCTGCATAGTCGTAAAGCGCAATGTTGGCAAAGTAACTGGCGTGCATCAGTGCGAGTTCGCTATCCTCCAGATTGAGCAAGCCAGCAGGATTCCAATATCCCGAATTTACATCGCCCGTCCCTGCCACCACGGCATTGCCCATCGCCAGAGACGCAGCATCGACACCAATATTCAAAAATTCGTTTGAATATTTACGTACGACCTGTGCCCCGGCAAGCTGTGCCAGCCCGGTAAAGAGGAGTAAAAGGAAAATCTTTTTCAAGCGCTCGTTGATTGTGGCAAATATGCCAAATCCTTTTTAATGTAAACATTTATTTTATGGAGATATTGTATATATACAGGCAGTCGCGCGCACAATACTATATTTGTAAAAATCCATGTTATGAGAATTGCCTCTTTTGTTCCCAATGCCTTTACGATGGCCAACATCTTTTCGGGTACCGTTGGCGCTTATTTTGCAGCGACCGACCGTCTGGACTTTGCCGCCTATGCAGTGATGGCGGGAATTTTCTTTGATTTTTTTGATGGCTTTTTCGCCCGAATATTAAACGCGCAAAGTGAAGTTGGTCTCCAACTCGATTCTCTTGCAGATTGTATTACCAGCGGTGTGGTGCCGGCATTAGTGATGTACCAATTGATTCACGATGTGGAAGCCTGGGGCAGCGGAGCGCGTTATGCCAGTGGCGAACTGCATTGGGATTCGGTTACTTTGTTGCCGTTTTTGGGATTTGCCATTGCGCTGGCTTCGGCTTATCGTTTGGCCAAGTTTAATGTAGATACCCGGCAGACCACATCCTTTATCGGGTTGCCCACGCCCGCAAACGCCCTGTTGATCATCAGCCTGCCGTTGATTTTGCAGTTTCAGGATTTGGCTTTCGCCGAAAGTTTAATCCGTAATGTTTGGTTCTTGATCGGTCTGACAGCGCTGAGCTGCTATTTGCTCAATGCAGAAATTCCTCTGTTTGCACTAAAGTTTAAAAGCTTTGGCTTCGCCGAAAACAAAGTGCGTTATATCTTCTTGGCGCTGACCCTTGTTTTGATCTTCCTGCTGAAATTTATCGCGATTCCACTAGTGATTTTGATGTATGTTGTGATTTCAATGGCTACCACCAAACCTGATGAATCCTAAAATCTAAATTAGTGAACGCCATCCTCCTCAACCAAATCAAAAAAATAAAATCCCTGGCCGAAGCCGGTCTGGTTTACAATAAGGAAAACTACGACGCTGAGCGCTACGAGGAACTTCGTCACATTGCTCTGGAGATGATGGCGATGCTCAGCCAGACCCCGGTTGAGAAACTGCAAAATTTCTTTATCCCCGAAACTGATTATCCCACCCCAAAAGTCGATGTGCGCGGATATGTGCTGAATGAAAAAAACGAGTTCCTCATGGTCAAAGAATCGGTAGACGGTGGGTGGACGCTGCCCGGTGGCTGGGCAGATATTGGACTGACGCCGGTGGAAAATGTGGTCAAAGAAATGCAGGAAGAAAGTGGGCTAAATGTTACTGTGAAACGTTTACTGGCTGTTTTTGATAAAAAATGCTATCCTGAACATCCACCGCAAACGCATTATGTATACAAACTCATCTTTCACTGCGAAAGGACCAGCGGCGATTTTGATCCCAATTTTGACATTCAGGATGTGGCCTGGTTTAGTCTGGATAACCTGCCCAAGCTTTCGCCCGATCGTGTGGTCAAAAAACAACTGGAAATCCTGTACGATATAGCAGTGAACAACGCCTCGCCACATTTTGAGTAAATTCGTCACGATGAAATTCCTAAAATGGCGCTACCCTTTTGAACCTTCGGTGCTGATGCATGTGTATCTCGCCCTGGGTTTGGGATTCTGGATTTTTGCCTTCCTCTATTTTACCGAGCCGCTGGACATCAACGAACTGCTGGACAGCGAAAAGCTACTCTTTCTTCCGCTTTACGGCCTTGCTGGGGCACTGTGTTATCTACTGTTACTGCCGTTGCAAAAATGGCTGGCGCAGGCCGCTCGACAAAACTGGTCAATAGGCAACGAGATGCTAATGACTTTGGGGTATTCCTTGCTTGGCCTGACCATAGTGAGGTTGATCTACCTTTATGTAGTCGTTCCTTACGAGCCCAACCCGTACTCGCTGGGCTATTTTATTCAAGCCATTTATTTACCGGCATTAGTGGTAGTTATTCCCATTCTTTTGGTTGGGCGTTGGGCTTTGGGGAAATTCCGGGAGAAGAAGTTGGAAGATCAGAAAATCACCATTTCGGGAACTGGGAATTATGAAAGTCTTCGGTTGCATTTTAGAGATTTGATCTTGATACAATCGGCAGACAATTATGTGGAGGTTTGCTATCGCGAAAACGATTCGGTCAAAAAACAGCTCATCCGGAACACGCTTTCTTCAGTAGCGGAAACACTGCCTCAGTTGCAGCGGGTGCATCGTTCCTATCTTGTAAATCTGGAGCACTTCAAACAGTGGAAAAACCAGTCTGGCAAAAAATTGCTAGTGCTCACTGACGATCTGGAAGCGCCCCTTTCCAAAACCTATCTTGAGGACGTAAAAACACGGCTGAATTCCGCCACAAACTAAGTGCATTTCGCCCCAAGAGCCTGTATTTACTGGAATATTTGATTTTGACGAAATACTTTTGGTCACCAATTAATCTCAAACTATTTCAAGATGAAAACAACTCCTCAACTCAAAATCATCGTTCTATTTGTTCTTTTAGGACTACTTTCCGTAGCTTCCCTAATCGCTCAAAATAAGACCTGTGACTGTCTGACCGATCTTCAATTTTTGGAAGAAAAGCTTCAGAAAAGCAAGGCCTACAAAATAGATTATCGCGGTAAAAAAGGGCAGTTTTCCGCAAAAGCGGAAGCCATAAAAAAAGATGCAACCTCAACAATGCCTGTTTTTGACTGCTACCTGAAACTTCAGGAAATGTTGGCTTTGGTGAATGACAATCACAACTATATTTTGGGCACGCAATATTTCACCGGAAAATTGGATAGCATCGACTTAGACCAAGTAAAAAAGGAAACCTATTTCAACTATTACCCCAAATTTGAAGGAAATCTGGATAGTTTGGAAACAGTGCTCCAACGGCACGGGCTTTCTGCGGAAGAGGGCATTTATGCAGCTAGTGACAACTTAAGACTTGGGATTTTCCAAACCAAAAAAACAAAGCTTGCCATGGTGGTGCTTCAGAGTAACCTGCCTTTATGGTCTCGCGGCGAAATCTTGGGTGAATTGCTACCCAAAGGGAATCAATATGAAGCAGTGATGGGCCTTTTCAGTTCCAAAAGACTGGTTACCGTCCCCGTCGATCTAAAGGAAGGACAGCTTTTGATGTTGGGGCTGACCAAAGAGAATGCGATCGAAGATGTATCACGGGATTACCTGAGCCAAAAGGATTTGTTTCTAGACGAAATTGATTCCCACACCCAATATTTACGCGTTGCAAGCTTTAACAGTTTTTATCCCTTTTTAACCGAAGCCGAAAAATTCTACGACAGCATTACTAGAAAATTGACTGCTAAAAACCTGGTTCTCGACTTAAGGCATAATCGCGGCGGTGGTGATCGTAATTCTAATATTCTAAAGGATTTATTGGAAGATTATCTAAAAGAAGGGGGCAACCTGTACGTGATGATCGATTTCGGAACATCGAGCAATGGGGAGCAGTTTGCCGTTAAACTTGCGGAAGAAAAAAATGTAACCCTCATCGGGGATCGCACCAACGGGCAGATTGCTTACGAAATTAATGGAGGATCATTCGACCTGCCCAGCGGCCTGTTTAAGGGACTGATCAGCAAAAAGCTGCATCGTAAATTTCTTATGTACGAGACCGTAGGCGTCAAGCCGGATATCTATCTCGACTACAAAACCCCTTGGATGGAACAAGTTGCTGAACTTTTGAAAAGCAGCGAACTTTAATCCTGAAAAAGCTTTTTCTTACGGAGCTCGAAGTTCTGGCCCAGATAGACTTTACGTACCATTTCATCTGCGGCCAGTTCTTCGGGAATACCGTGTTTTAAAATGCTTCCTTCAAACATTAAATACGTATGATCGGTGATAGCCAGCGTTTCCTGAACGTTGTGGTCTGTGATCAGGATACCAATGTTTTTCTTTTTCAACTGCGCCACAATGCGCTGAATATCCTCTACTGCCACGGGATCAACGCCAGCAAAAGGCTCATCAAGCAATATAAAATTGGGGTTTGTTGCAAGGGCACGGGCAATTTCGGTACGGCGTCTTTCTCCACCGGAGAGCAGGTCGCCACGGCTGGTACGTATGTGCCCCAGACTGAACTCATCGATCAGCTCCTCCATTTTGGCGTGCTGTTCCTTTTTGCTCAGTTTCGTCAGCTGCAACACACTTAGGATATTATCCTCAATACTCAACTTCCTGAACACCGAAGCTTCCTGCGCCAGATAGCCAATACCGTACTGGGCGCGTTTGTACATCGGGAATTTGGTGATGTTTTTCTTGTCCAGGTAAATATTGCCCCCATTGGGCTTGACCAATCCCACGATCATATAAAAAGACGTGGTTTTTCCGGCACCATTGGGTCCCAACAAACCCACGATTTCGCCTTGATTAACTTCCACAGAAATCCCCTTTACCACCTTTCGGCCTTTGTACTGCTTGATAAGATTTTCTGCGCGTAGTTTCATAGATGGTGTTGTTGTGTGGTTATAACAACTTTTAGACTTCGGTTTTATTGTTTTCCAAAGCTTCCCAATATTCGTAGGCACGTCGCAAATGCGGAATGACAATCGTTCCCCCTATTAAAGTACCAATGCTCAAGGTTTCGGCAACTTCTTCTTTGGTTACTCCTTCGTCAAAACAGCTTTCCAAATGGTATTTAACACAATCGTCGCAGCGTAAAACAGTCGAGGCGACAAGGCCTAGAAGTTCTTTGGTTTTTACATCGAGCGCACCGGCAGCAAATGCATTGGTATCGAGATTAAAGATGCGGTTGATCACTTTGTTCTTATCGGCCAGGATTTTGTCGTTCATCTTGGCGCGGTAGCTATTGAATTCTGCTACTGGGTTTTTAGTATCGTTCATTATTTGTTCATTTGTTTTTTGGCAGCACGCCGTTCATTGCGTACCACAATTTTTGCGATGATGATGCTCGCTTCATAAAGGATCAAAATGGGTATGGCCACGATGATCTGTGTCGAAATATCCGGCGGTGTGATCACGGCAGATAAGATCAGGACAATAACCAAGGCGTATTTCCTGTATTTTCTGAGGAACTCTGGGGTTACCAGGCCTATTTTGGTAAAGAAATAAATGATTATGGGCAATTCGAAAATGAATCCGGCAGCCAGTGAACTCGCGCGTACCAAACCAATGTACGAACTGATATCAAACTCATTCTGAACCTCTGCCCCTACTGAAAACCCGGCAAGAAAATTAATGGACAAGGGCGCGATCACGTAGTAACCAAAAAGAACACCCGTAAAAAAGAGTATAGAAGAAACAAAGATAAACCCGCGGGCGTTCTTGCGCTCGTTTTCATAGAGCCCGGGGGAAATGAACTTCCAGAACTCATAAATAATGTACGGGAAGGAAACCACAAAACCGGCGGTGATTGCCGTCCATATCGCGGCATTGAACTGCCCTGCCATCGTACGGTTCTGGATGATAAAGTTCATCCCATTTTCCATACAGCCGTTTGTAGAACCAAAGAATTGCGATATCCTGCACAGTACATCATACGAGATAAAATCGGGATAGGATGGTGCAAAGATGATGTCGTCAAAAATAAACTTCCGAAAAACAAAGGCCAAGATACCCACAATGACTATCGCCAAGACAGATCGTATCAGGTGCCACCGCAATTCTTCCAGGTGGTCGAGAAAGGACATTTCTGTTTCTCCGCTTTTTATTTGTTTTGCCATGCTATATTATTCCTTCCTTAATTAAATCGTGTAAATGTACAACACCATCAAAGTCCCCATCGGCATTTACGGCCAGAAGCTGGGTGATCTGGTGACGCTCCATAAGTTCAAGTGCCTTGACGGCAAGGGTTTCAGACACAACTGTTTTAGGTGCAGTGCTCATCACATCGCTTGCGGTAAGGCCGGTAAGTACATCGTTCTTTTCCAGCATCCGCCGGATATCGCCATCGGTCACAATACCTACGATGTTTCTACCATTAAGGACTGCGGTGACCCCTAGCATTTTCCGGGAAATTTCAGAGATAACATCTTTTATGGGCGTGTCCGGGTGTACGATGGGTTTTTCGTGCAAACGCACCAGGTCACTTACGCGCAGGTAAAGTTTCTTGCCCAATGTACCTCCGGGATGATAACGGGCAAAGTCCTTCTCAGAAAATCCCCTAAGATCCAGCAGCGCAATGGCCAGGGCATCTCCCAGTGCCAACTGCACCGTGGTGCTGGTGGTGGGTGCCAGATTGTTGGGGCAAGCTTCGTGATCAGCTGCTGCATGGATCACGACATCGGCATTTTTACCCAAGAAGGAATCCTTGTTTGCGGTCATTGCGATCAAGGTGTTCTCAAGATTTTTCAAAAATGGGACAAGCACCTTGATTTCGGGGGTGTCGCCACTTTTTGAGAGACATAAAACCGTATCGTCCCGAAGCACAAGACCCAGATCCCCGTGTACCGCATCTGCGGCGTGCATAAAAACGGCAGGCGTTCCTGTGGAATTCAAGGTGGCCACAATTTTCTGTGCAATGATCGCACTTTTGCCCACTCCGGTAACGATTACCCTACCTTTAGAATTGTAGATTGCCCGGACCGCTGCCACAAAAGCATCGTCAAGAATGTTCAAAAGATTGGAAATGGCGTCCCGCTCTATGGAAATCGTCCGGCGGGCACTGGCGACAATCTGCTCGTGAGTATTCAAGAATATTGAATTTAGGACCTTTGTATGTCCTTTGGAAATTAGTATATTTAAAATGCAAATGTATGCAAAATTGAACAAGGATACATGAATTTGGAAGAAATAGACTTACACGCATCACTCAAGAAATACTTTGGTTTCAGCCAATTTAAGGGCCTCCAGGAAGAGGTCATCACCAGCATCGTAAACAACCAGAATACTTTTGTAATCATGCCCACAGGTGGTGGTAAATCGCTTTGTTACCAACTTCCGGCGTTGATAAAAGAAGGGACCGCAATTGTCGTTTCCCCCTTGATCGCCCTGATGAAGAATCAAGTAGATGCGCTACGCGGAATTTCCAACGAACATGGAATTGCACACGTATTGAATTCCTCCCTGAACAAAGGCGAAATAAAACAGGTCAAAGAAGATATACAGAACGGGATCACAAAACTGCTCTATGTCGCACCCGAATCGTTGACCAAAGAAGAAAATGTAGAATTTCTAAAAGAACAGACCATCAGCTTTATCGCGGTCGATGAAGCCCATTGCATCAGTGAGTGGGGACACGATTTTAGGCCAGAATATAGAAACCTGAGACATATCGTAAAACGCATTGGTGATGACATCCCATTTATCGCGGTTACGGCTACAGCAACACCCAAAGTTCAGGAGGACATTTTAAAAAACCTGGGCATAGGAGATGCCAACACCTTTAAAGCTTCTTTTAACAGGCCCAACCTCTATTATGAAATACGCCCAAAAACCAAGAATGTAGATGCAGACATCATTCGTTTTGTAAAACAAAACAAGGGCAAAAGCGGTATCATTTATTGCCTCAGCAGAAAGCGTGTGGAAGAACTGGCTCAGGTCTTACAGGTCAATGGCGTTTCTGCCGTGCCCTACCACGCAGGACTCGATGCAAAAACGCGGGTAAAGCATCAGGATCAATTCCTGATGGAAGATGTTGATGTAGTCGTCGCTACCATCGCCTTCGGGATGGGGATTGACAAGCCGGATGTACGCTTTGTCATACACCATGACATTCCTAAAAGTATTGAAAGCTATTATCAGGAAACCGGCCGCGCCGGCAGGGATGGTGGCGAGGGGCATTGCCTCGCCTACTACGCCTACAAGGATATAGAGAAGCTCGAAAAATTTATGAGCGGCAAACCCGTTGCCGAGCAGGAAATAGGTCACGCGCTGTTACAGGAAGTTGTGGCCTTTGCCGAAACCAGTATGTCCCGACGAAAATTTATCCTGCATTATTTTGGGGAAGAATTTGACAACAAAACCGGGGAAGGCGGCGATATGGATGACAACATACGCAATCCCAAAAAGATGCACGAGGCCAGGAATGAAGTGGCTTTACTGCTCAAAACCGTGCAGGATACCGGCGCTATTTACAAGGGAAAAGAATTGGTTCTTACCTTAACCGGAAAATCTAACGCCATTATCGCTTCGCACAAAACCGACGATGAGGATTATTTTGGAAAGGGCGACTACAAAGAACCCCACTTCTGGAAAGCCCTTATACGTCAAGTGCTTGTCGCGGGCTATCTCAAAAAAGACATTGAGACCTACGGCGTCATTAAATTGACTTCGTCAGGGGAAAATTACCTTAAGAATCCACAGTCGTTTATGATGAGCGAGGATCACGTTTTTGACGACAGCGCAGCACCGGCTCCTTCAGGTTCTAAAGCTAGCGGAGGTTCAGACGCGCAACTGCTGAGCATGCTCAAAGACCTGCGGAAGAAAGTGGGAAAAAAGAAAGGTGTACCGCCCTATGTGGTCTTTCAAGATCCGTCGCTTGAGGATATGTCCATAAAATATCCGGTGACGCTTGAAGAAATGAGCAACGTGTTCGGAGTGGGCGAAGGCAAGGCCAAAAAGTACGGAAAGGAATTTATCGCACTGATCGAGCGGTATGTTGACGAGAACGACATCGTTCGGCCAGAAGATCTTGTGGTAAAGTCCACGGGTTCCAACAGTGCCTTAAAACTGTATATCATACAGAATATTGACCGCAAATTGCCCCTTGATGATATCGCTTCCGCGAAAGGGCTTGAGATGGATGCCTTTATCAAAGAACTGGAAGCCATTGTTTACAGCGGTACCAAGCTCAACATTGATTATTGGATCGATGAAATCCTCGACGAAGATCAGCAAGAAGAACTGCACGAATACTTCCTGGACTCAGAAACCGATAAAATAGAAGACGCCGCGGAAGAATTTGACGGGGATTATGAAGATGAAGAACTTAGGCTGTACCGAATCAAGTTTATTAGTGAAGTGGCGAATTAGCATTTAAATTCTTCACCTACCGTTTTAAATTTTATTGAAAAATCAACCTTCCTGTATACGTCTCTTCCACCTCAACCAGCGGCGGCCGGTTCACCGAAATCAAGTTACCCGTACTCAAAACTTTTCCGCGTAAAACCTGCTGCGGATTGATGATAACTTTGTTGGTCCCACGGTGAAAAATGTCGAGTTCCTGAATTGTTAAATTCCTTCCGTCAAATCGCATATCGCCTTCCAGCAAGGTGATATCTGCATTTTCGGCTGCGCCGGAAAGGAAGAAGTTGGAGAGTCCATTTGCGATAATTGTAAGTTCTTGCACATCCAGCGCTAACCGGAAATCACCATCCTTATGAAAACCGTCTTCTTCAGAAACATCCTCACTTAGCAATTCGAGTTTGGGCCACGACAACGTATTTAAACTCTGAATTTCATACCCCGAAGCATTACGTATTTGTGAAATGTTGGGTGAAGTTACTTCCACCTGAGTGATGTTATAATCACGCACTACGTTGCAGCCGTTATCGTTATAAAGCGTGAGTACACCATCGGTGACGGTAATCTCTATATCGTTAACTAAATTCTCACCGGTCTTCAGCAGCACCCGTTGTTGCGGACCGTCCTTTAGGAGTAGCTGAATACGTTCTTCAACAACTATTGCTTCAAAAGAATCCAGATCATATTCCACCTCGACTTTATCCCCTGCTGATTGAAAACAATTGAGCCCTTTGTCTGAATCGCAAGAAATAAACACGGAAATGAAAAATGGTAATAGAACAAGGTAGTATTTCATCTTTGGTATAAACCCTCAAAAATAGCGCTTCCGGCATCGGTATAACAAGTGGATCGATCATAATTCTGATGTAAAATTCAGAATAAAAATTATTCTTTTCGCTTTCGCGGAAGCGATAACCCTTTATTCCTCAGTAGCAAAGTAGGCTTCTTCCCGAAGTTCTTTCAGCCGGCGTTCCAGTATGGGAAGTTTCATTTTGTAATGTTTTTCGAATTGCGCAGCGCTTTCCTCGTATAGCTTGACGACCGCCTCGCGATCCTTATAATAATTGTCTGCGATGACCGCTTTGTTGTAGTAGGCGAAAACATTCTTCTTATCTTCGGGATTTTCTGCGATTGCGAGGTTTACATATTTCATCGCTTTCTCAAATTCCTTTTGTTCCCTGTAAGTTTCAGAAAGGACATTGTATTCCTCGGTCAAAGGCAGATCCTTTAAGGAAATGGATTTTATCAAATGTTCTTCAGCCTTTTGAAAATTGCCAAGTGCCTTGTAGGATTTCGCCAGTAAGAAATGAGCGTTATAATCGTCTTCATTAAAACCGAGCAGTGCTATAAACTGTTCTACCGCATCTTGGTGCCTTTTTTCGCGAGCGTACACCTGTCCCAACCGGTTGTGCACATAGGCCGAACCTTTTCCCAAAGCAATCAGCTTTTCAAAAACAGGTCTTGCCAACGCTATGTAACCGCGGTTGTAGTAATTTTGCGCTTGCAGCGAAAGGATGCGCGTATTGTTGGGATACGCACGTAATGCCATATTACAGCGCTCTTCCGCGAGTTTGTACTTTTTATATTTTATAAATATGTAGGCCGACTCGTAAAGTGCCTTTTGATGCGTACTGTCGAGCGTCACTGCTTTTTCAAAATCGAGGAGACCTGCCTCCCGCTCAATCGCCTCCCGAACTTCGGCAGTATCCTTAAAGTTTATTTTCATCTCTTTTCTCGCCAATCCACGGAGGTAATAATAGTTGGGATTCTCACCATTTGATGCAATTAGCGTAGTAAGGACACTATCTGCCACCTTGTGTTTTTCGGTAGCCAGGAGCAATTTGCTATATTCAGTGGCGGCGATGGTCTGTCCTGCTTCCGCAGAAACCCATTTGTAATTTTCCAAAGCTTTGTTCAAGGTACCTTTTGCCTGATGGGCACGGGCGAGCATCAGGGAAATTTTGGGTGATTCCGTTTCCCATTTTTCTAATTCCTGAATGGCCGCGGAGTAATTGCCCACGGCATACAGACTGTCAACCAAACGCCAAGCCGAAGCGTCCTGTGCTCCGGCTTGGGTGATTGTGGCTAATAAAATGAGGGTAATAACTTGCTTTAACATAGGCGGTAATCCTTACTGAACTTGAAAAACAATAGGCAGGGAATACAGCACTTTTACTGGCTCTCCACCTTGTTTGCCTGGGGTCACTTGCGGCATAAGATTAATTACACGCTCAGCTTCTCTTTCGAGTTCGGGATGTGGCGCTCTTGCTTTCAAATATGTGATTTCTCCGTTTTCAGAAATGGCAAACTGTACATAAATGCGATTCACCCCCGAGAGGCCCAATTGCTTGCCGATAGCCGAATTAAAATTCTCCTTCACGATAGCGTCAATTTTTTCGGAAAAACATTTTCTTTTGGCATCATTGGTTTCCAAATCATCACAGCCTGGAAATTCAGGAACCTTATCAATTACAGAAAAAGGTACGTTACTGGGTTGATAATTTGCATTACCAGACTTATATTGTGTCACTATGCTGTTTGGGATTTTCGGAAAAGCTGGAGGTTCAGTACCATCACGCGCTGCCTGATTTTTTGCGATATAGTAATGAAGAATATCCAGAAAATAATCGTCCTTAGCTGTTCTATCATCTTTTGATTCCAGTTCTCTTATCATTTGTGACATTTTTTGATCATCAGCTTCTAGATTGATTTTTTCAGAATATTGTTCTTCATCTTGTGAACACGAAGCCACCGCGATCATCCCGGCGATTAACGGGACGGTAAGCAAATACTTAAACCGTGCGGCGTTTTTGGATTGTTTTTGTAACATAACTATTCGTTTTTTGATTAATGATTGATTGAAAAATGTGTTGACAAAAGAAACGTTTTGCGTTTCGAAAGCCAGATTGAGCAGTTGATTGGCGTAGGTTTTCAGTTCGGTTTTTTTGATGGCATTTTTATCGGCGAGGAATTCGTGGGTTTCGGCTAGCAGGTGCTGATAGATATAAATCAGCGGATTGAACCACATTACCACCCGAAGTATTTCGAAAGCGAAAAGATCAAAGCCATGACCTTCCCGGTAATGAATTTCTTCGTGCGCCAAAACTTGCTTGCGATCCTCCCCAAGTAGCTCACCGCCCAGAAAGATTGTTCGCAGATAGGTGAACGCCAAAAATCGATTGGGTATGGTAATGATGTGATCGTCCCCTTGCTGCCTAAATCGGTACAGCCGATTGACCTCAGCAAGTTTGCGCACCAAATACCGTAAAGCCACAATGAACCCGACCAAATAAATTAAGCTTAACCAAAATGGAGTTTCGTCATACGTGCCGGGATAGTGATACGGTGTAAGCCCTTGATTGGTCACACCTATTGTAATCTCCGGCAATTGGCTTACCGGCAAACGCAACGGCAAAGTTTGTTGTACCAGTTCAATTTCTGCGAAAGGCAGGACAAAAGAGAGCACCGCCGTTGCCAAAAGGTAAATGCGGTTTGCGGTAAAAAAGGTTTCCCTGCGCAGCAATAGAAGATAAAAGGTAAGGAACACCAACTGAAACAACATTGTTTGAAGTAAATAAGCTCCCATAATTATTCCTTTTTGTTGATCTCATCGAGGATGCTCTCGAGTTCGTCGCTTGACATACTTTTCTTCTTGACGAAAAAGGAAACCATACTTTTAAAGCTTCCGCCGAAATAATCATCTACCATTTTATTCACGGTCGCGCTGCTGTAAGCATCCTTTTTGACTAACGGATAATAAATATGTCCCCGCCCCTCTTTGCGATAGCCCACAAAAAGTTTGGATTCGAGAATACGCACAATGGTCGAAACGGTATTATAGGCCGGTTTGGGTATTGGCATTTTTTCAAGAATCGCAGCGACGTTGCCCTCACCCAACTCCCACAGGATCTGCATTACTTCTTCTTCGGCCTTGGTCAGGTTTTTCATAATTTAATCGCTTTGGTTTTATTAAATAAAATAGGGATTCTGAGAGTTACAATTAATCAAGTGGCAATAGGCCAACTACTCTAACAATTCAAATATAACTAAAATATTAGTTTAAACTAATATTTTAGTTATATTTTTAATGTCTATGATCAGTATTCTAAATTTAAGCAGGTACTTACAGTATCCCAATTGACACCACGTACCCTTCAGAATTGCGCACATTAAAAACGGTGCCGTCCTCAAAAAGCAGGTATTGTCCCTTTATGCCGGTAAGTTTCCCGGAGTAGCTGGGCGTTTTGTTCAGATTGAGGCTTTTCAGCTTCACCGGATATTTTTCCACCGGAAAGTGGATGTGTGTTTCGGTATTGCTGGCGATATAATATTCCTGCGCCTCTTCAGGAATGTAGTCTTTAAGGCTTTCGCGGAAGCTAATCAAATCCACATCTTCAATATCATTTTTGAGCATTTTACGCCAGTTGGTCTTATCAGCTACGTAATTTTTTAAAGCTACTTCGGTAATTCCCGCCAGATAGCGGTTGGGCACTTCCACAATTTCGACTGCTTCGTGCGCACCCTGATCGATCCAACGGGTTGGCACCTGGGTCTTTCGGGTAACGCCCACCTTGACATTGCTGCTGTTTGCGAGATAAACGATATGTGGCTGCAGCTGCACTCTTTTCTCATACTCCAGATCGCGGTCTTCCTCATCACGGTGCGCCTTGCTCAACTCTGGCCGCATAATCCAGTCGGCCGCTTGGGGCACTTTGTAAAAATCCTCATAACAATAGCCCTGACGGAAAATTTTCTTGTTCTTACCACATGCCAAGCACTGGTACCGTAAAAAATCTATGGTAAGCTGCTTGCCGATAAGCTGGTTGACGTGTATAAAATCTGATTCAAAAATTAAAAAATACTGTACGGGTTCCTGATACTCGGTGCGCATTTTAGTAAGAACGCCTTGAAAATTCATAAGGGGAATTTAATATAGATATTCGTATGAAATGGGTACTTTAGATGCTGGATTAACATCCGCTGTAACCTGACCAAAGATACTAACAAATGCCCATTCCCTTAGTCAATTCTGTTGCCTCGTGGTTTCTCAAGAAACGCATTCACCAGATGGAACTTTTTATAAAATATCCGCACGATGTGCAGCACGAACTCCTGCAGCGGCTGTTGCATAAAGCCCGCAATACGGAAGTGGGCAAGCGGTACAACTTTAGGGATATAAGAAATTATGAGGATTTTTCGAGGACGGTGCCGGTGATGACCTATGAGGACTTACAGCCAGATATTGAACGAAGCCGCCTGGGCGTTCCCAATATTTTCTGGCCTACGACCATCCGCTGGTTTGCCCAAAGCAGTGGTACGACCAATGCGAAGAGCAAATACATTCCGGTTAGCCCCGAATCTTTAGAAGATTGCCACTATGCCGCCAGTAAAGACCTGCTCTGCATGTACCTCAACAACAACCCGTATTCTCAACTATTTACGGGAAAGAGTTTACGTTTGGGTGGAAGTAAAAAACTGTATGAAAACAACGGAACTTCCTACGGTGATTTAAGCGCAATACTTATTGACAATATGCCTTTTTGGGCAGAGTTTAGCAGTACGCCGGGCAATGAAGTCTCGCTGATGAGCGACTGGGAAGTCAAAATGGACGCTATCGTTGAAGAAACCATAAAGGAAAAAGTAACCAGTCTGGCAGGTGTACCATCCTGGATGCTTGTTTTGCTCAATCACGTATTGCTCCAGACAGGCAAACAGAATATTTTCGAAATCTGGCCGGATCTCGAAGTATATTTTCATGGTGGTGTAAGCTTCGATCCCTATCGCGATCAGTATAAAAAAATCCTGCCCCGCAGTACTTACAAGTATTACGAAATCTATAATGCTTCGGAAGGTTTTTTTGCTATCCAGGACAGAAATAACAGTAGCGAACTCTTGCTGATGCTGGACTATGGCATTTTTTATGAATTCATAACCATGGAAACCTTTGGTACACCTAAAGAGAAAATAATTCCCTTGTCTGAGGTAGAAGTTGACAAGAACTATGCTTTGATCATAACGACAAATGCTGGACTTTGGCGTTATCTCATAGGTGATACAATACGGTTTACCTCAGTAGTGCCGCACCGCATTCGGGTAACGGGCAGGACCAAGCACCACATCAATGTTTTTGGGGAAGAACTGATCATCGAGAACGCCGAACTCGCACTCCAAAAAGCAGCTTCGCTTACCAAATCTGAAATCATCGACTATACCGCCGGCCCCATTTTTATGGAAGGCAAAGAAAAAGGCGCTCACGAATGGATCATCGAGTTTAAACAACCGCCGGAAGACAAAAAAGTTTTTGATCAAATTCTCGATCTTACCTTACAGGAGATCAACAGCGACTATGAGGCCAAACGTTTTAACAACACCACGCTTAATGCGCCCAAAATAAACTATGCCCGACCAAAATTGTTTTACGACTGGTTAAAGGCCAACAACAAACTCGGCGGTCAGCACAAGGTGCCTCGTTTAAGCAATACACGGGAGTATCTCGATGCGTTATTGGACATGCGTTAAGTTATACTACGGAGTTCAGAAACCTAATTTTCGGATTTCCAACTTTGTCTTTCTTTCTTCAGCAAGGTTTTCGAGTAGCGTTTGAGCGAAGCGAAAATGCGTACCGAGAAAACCGGGTTTGGAGTTTGGTTTTCCAACCAATCTATTTCCAATTTTGTATTAGATACATTAGCAAGGTTTTCGAGTAGCGCTTGAGCAAAGCGAAAATGCGTACCGAGAAAACCAAGTTCGAAGCTTAGTATTCCAATTCTGTGTTGGACAAATTAGCGAGGTTCACGAGTAGCGTTTGAGCAAAGCGAAAATGCGTACCGAGAAGACTGTTTTCGTATTGGTGGTCAAGAAACTGCTTTCAACTTTTTAATCGTCGATTTTTCCAGCTTTCGCTCTGCGTAATCCTCAGTAACTTCAAATTCCCTAGTATCAGAACTTGGTAATTCAAACATGGCATCGGTCAAAATGGCTTCGCACAAGGAACGTAAACCTCGAGCGCCCAGTTTATACTCGATGGCTTTACCCACGATAAAATCCAAAGCAGGTTTGGTAATGGTAAACTTAATATCGTCCATCTCAAACAGTTTTTCATATTGTTTGATGATAGCATTCTTGGGCTCTGTCAATATCGCCCGAAGGGTTTTCGCGTCCAGCGGATCCATATAAGTAAGTACAGGCAAACGACCAATTATTTCAGGAATAAGTCCGAAATCCTTAAGATCTTTCGGGATGATGTATTGCAAGAGATTTTCCTTATCGTAAACTTCTTCGCCCTTGCTTGCACTAAACCCTACCGCCTGCATATTAAGGCGTTTGCTGATGACACGCTCGATACCGTCAAAAGCGCCACCGGCAATAAACAGGATATTCTCGGTATTGACCTCGATGAACTTCTGATCGGGATGCTTCCGCCCACCCTTTGGCGGAACGTTTACGGTGGTACCTTCCAACAACTTTAAAAGTGCCTGCTGTACCCCTTCCCCACTCACATCACGGGTAATGGATGGATTATCGCTTTTACGTGCAATTTTGTCGATCTCATCAATAAAGACGATGCCGCGCTGTGCTTTTTCGAGATTGTAATCTGCTGCCTGAAGCAACCGTGTCAAGATACTTTCTACATCTTCACCCACATATCCGGCTTCGGTGAGAACGGTCGCATCCACGATAGCCAACGGTACGTTAAGCATCCGTGCGATGGTTTTGGCCATTAAGGTTTTTCCAGTACCGGTCTGTCCCACCATAATAAGATTGGACTTTTCGATCTCAATTTCCTGATCGCTTTTAGGCTGTAACAAACGTTTATAGTGGTTGTACACCGCGACGGACATTACCCTTTTGGTAAAATCCTGACCAATGACATACTGGTTGAGGAATTTATTGATTTCCCGTGGCTTCTTAAGCGTGAGGTCACCCAGATCATTGTCCTGCAAGTCCTTGGCTTCCTCCACAACGATACCGTGCGCCTGCTCAATACAGCGGTCACAAATGTGTGCATCAAGCCCGGCAATCAGCAGATTGGTTTCGGGTTTTTTCCTTCCGCAAAAAGAGCAGTCTAATTCTTCTTTGGCCATATTTCCTAACTTCTTCATCGTTGACCGCTGCACTGTTGCGATCTCCTCATTCTAATTGTGGTTCTGAACCCTTTCGGCGTATGCCGCATTATTTCTTATCGTCCCTGTTCAGGATTTCATCGATCATGCCATACTCAAGTGCCTTGTCTGCTTTCATCCAGTAATCGCGGTCACTGTCCTCATGAACCTTGTCGTAGGTCTGGCCAGAATGTTTTGCAATAATATTGTACAATTCCTCTTTTAAGGTAATGATTTCACGGGCTGTAATCTCAATATCACTGGCCTGTCCCTGAGCGCCACCCAGAGGCTGGTGTATCATCACCCGTGAATGGGTAAGTCCGCTGCGCTTGCCTTTCTCACCGGCACACAACAATACAGCTCCCATAGAAGCAGCCATACCCGTGCAGATCGTGGCCACATCGGGGCTGATGAACTGCATGGTATCATAGATTCCCAGACCGGCATAAACACTGCCGCCCGGAGAATTGATGTATATCTGAATATCCCGGCTGCTGTCTGTACTTGCCAAGAACAGCAACTGCGCCTGGACGATGTTGGCCACCTGATCGTTGATCCCGGTACCGAGAAAAATAATACGGTCCATCATCAAACGGGAGAAAACATCCATAGCGACGGCATTCATCTGGCGTTCTTCAATAATATTGGGAGTCAGGCCTACGGGATACATACTGCTCATGATCTTATCATAATAGGTACTGCTGACACCCTGGTCCTTAATTGCAAAATCTTTAAATTCTTTACCGTAATCCATACAAATATTTCTAGCCGAAAAATCTTTGCAGACTTCTCATTTTTTTAGGTTTTAGCGGTCTTGACCCTACGTCTTAAAGACCAAAAAGCGTGCAACATAAGTTGAACGCTTTAAAGATACTACTTCGTATAGTATTTATTCGTCGCTCTTGTACACCTCGGAAACAAACTGGTCAAAGGTGACTTCCTTGGTCACAAGGTTTACATTTTCCTTAAAGAAATCGAGCATTTTTTTATTCATCAACTGCTCCTGAAGTCTTTTTACCTCTTCCTGATTGCTTAGGATACGGGCGGCGATGCCGTCCAATTCCTCATCTGCAGGGCTCATCTGGCCGTACTGTGCCATTTGTGCCTTGATCATTTCTTTGGCATAGGCCTTAAGTTCGTCAAAAGTAACCTGAAGATTATTTTCTGAAATGATCTTTCCTTCTATCAACTGGTAGCGCAGTCCTTTTTCAGAACGCTCGTATTCTTCAATCGCAGCCTCTGTACTCAACGGTTCCTCACCGGCTTGCTGAATCCATTTTTTCAGAAATTCTGCCGGAAGGTCAAATTGGGTTTTTTCGATCAAGGTTTCCGTAACAGAATTCAACAACTGCTGGTCGCTCTGCTGCGAAAATTGTGCCTCGCCTTCTTCTCGAATTTTATCTTTCAATTCGGTTACAGAAGTGATGGCTCCCTGACCGTACAGCTTGTCAAAAAGCTCCTGATCAAGATCGGCAAGCTCGCGGTTATTGATCTCGCTTACCGTAAATTGAAGATCGATGGCTTTTTCGTTAGCTTCCTCAGAAGGCATTTTAAGATAGGTCACGTAATCGCCGTCCTCCTCAAAAAGTTCTTTGGAATTCAATGAAATCACATCGCCAACTTTGGCACCTACAAAAAGATCAAGGTTTGAACCTTTTAAACGCTCTACCTCAACAGTTGCCTGCTTGTCGATCCCTTCTTCTTCATTTTCAAAAGTTCCGGTTACCTCGTCGCCTTTTTCGGCAACTTCTTTATTTTTCAGTTTCCCAAATTGCTTCTGAATGGACTTCACCTGATTGTCGACCATTTTTTCGTCAACAACTATTTTGTAAGCTTTGATGGGTTCTTCCGGCTGAAGGTTAACCTCAAACTCAGGAGCAAGGCCCAATTCAAATTCAAAAGAATAATCATCAGATTCCCAATCCAGACCGTCCTGGTCTTTAGGAAGTGGGTTGCCCAGCACGTCGAGTTTTTCTTCCGTCAGGTAATTTTGAAGACTGTCCTGTAACAGTTTGTTGACCTCATCTACAAGCACGGCCTTACCGTACTGTTTCTGAACGAGACCCATAGGCACGTGCCCTTTTCTGAATCCCGGTATATTTGCAGACTTGCGGTAGTCCTTCAGGACCTTTTGCACTTTATCGCTATAATCGTCTTTGGCAATATCAACTTTTAATACTGCGTTTAACTCGTCAATGTTTTCTCTGCTTATATTCATAACACCTTTTGGCTTTGTTCCTGTGAAATTTCGGAGTGCAAAAGTAACCCTTTTTTAGCAGGCTACAAAGTTTGCGGTTGTGAGGTTTGTATCGTCTATTCTTCTTTTATCAACGAAAACAAAATGGCTTGAAACAGGGACAGCAACAAACTGAAAAGCAGTGCCCACCAGATACCGTCAATCTCAAATCCAGGTACCAGGCCATCAGCAAACAATATTATAATTGCATTGACAATAAGTAGAAACAGGCCGAAGGTCACGATGGTAATGGGCAAGGTCAGGATAACCAAGATAGGCTTCACGATCAACCTAAGCAACGCGATCACAATTGCCACAACAAAAGCCGTCCACATAGAAGTTACCGAAGCTCCCGGCAAGAAATAGGCCAATGCCAGAACTGCCAATGCCGTCAATAATAATTTGATCAAAACTTTCATGGGAAATATTTTGGCGAAAATACAAAAAGCACCTCCGTTGCAAGAGGTGCTTACTGTTTAGAAAAACATAAATTATCGCTTTTACTCTACTGAATTGCTTGCGGTAATTGTAGGATAATTGCCAATATTTACTTGTGGAACAGACGACCCGTATTGTTGATTGATCTCGGCAATGATTTGATTGGCAATATAGGCATAGCCCCGCGGGGTGGGGTGCACTCCGTCCAGGGAAAATGCGCCACCTGTACCATATACTGAGGTTAGCACACCACCGTCAAAAGGGATGCCCTGATCTGCAACTTCGTTTAAAATTGCCTCAGCATCCACAAAGGCAAGGTTATTGGCAGATGCTAATCCTTCAATAGTGGCATTGTAGGCATCCTGAGCTGTTTTAATTGCTGCGAGTTCATCGTTATCCAGAACATCACCGTCGTCAATGCCGTTGATGGCACCAAAAATCGTGGCCACTTCCGCTTCGGTAGGTGTGCCGCCCAATTGCAATTTCCCGATTACCTGCAAGACTTGCGGCGTTATAGCCACGGCCCCGTATGCCTGCTCCCGAAGTGCAGATTGATCAATGGTAAGCACCAAAAGTTCTTCCTCGGTCATTTGGCGGAAGCCGAGCGGATTAAATGGCGTTACGGGTACATCAATAAGAAACCGGTTTGCACCCTCTTGAAAAGTTATTTTATACTGGTTTGCCAAAGCCTCGGCCTGAGCTTCTGGAACGCCGTTTTGAATCGCTCCCTGCTTGACTATTCCAGACACGGCAGTGAAAAATCCGGTTAACCCTGCAGCCTGTTGCCCATTTAAAACCAGCGCATTGTTCGGCACTGTCGTAAAAAAGGGAATACTCGTTACATCTGGAATATTGATGAGAACACCTCCAGTTGCAGAAACCATCATTGCATCTACCAACTGTTTGTAAATCCCTCCAAAAATAAAAGGATCTGTAATATCATTACTACCATAAGTTGCCGGATCAGGATTTCCTGTTTGATCTACTCCCACACCACCACCGGTTGCGTAAGTAAGGATATCGTTATTGCCTATCCAAAGGCTGAAAAATGTGGGCGCCTGTGCAGCGGCATCTTCAATGATCGAGGCATTTGAGGCACTGGCAAAACGCACGAAATAGGGATTGGCGCGATTAGGAAGCCCAGCGATGTTACCATAACCTGGTGCGGGCAAATGATACACCCTTGCACCGGGAACACCCATATTATTAAAAGGTCCTTCCAGAATATTACCAATGTCTGTAGTTGGCATTCCTGCCAATGGAGCAGGTGCAGGATTGGCACCAGACGTGGAGGTTAGCACCAAACGATTGTCCAGAACCTGTGTTCCATTAAGCAGCAATCCACCCAGGTTGTCATTGACCAAGGGTTGTGAGAATGCACCACCACCAACAAGCTCAAATTGCTGGGCCATTATATTGGGATAAGAACTCTGTTGACCGGTAAGATATAAGGCACTGTCCGCAAAACCAGCGGTCAAAGAATTTCCCAGTGCTACATAGTTTGAGAAATCTGCCTCTCCATTGGTGTAGAAATCACCGTTTTCAACTGAAGTTTCAAATTCTGGTTCACAGGCGGCAAAACCAAAAGCCGCCAAAATAATATATTTATAAAACTTGTTCATTTTGTTTCTTTTTACAATTAGAGACGATAGGTAATTCCCAGACCCGGGGCAAACGCGCTTGATTTATAGGTCCCGCTAAAAGGGACTTGGGTGGGCTGGCCATTCTGAATCTCGGTATAGAAGTCATACGATGCATTCACTTCAGAAAATCGCAGATAAAGGAAGGATGCATCAATGGCAAAATGCTCTGAAATGTTAAAAGTCAAACCGCCGGTAAATCCGTTGGAATCATTCCGTGGGGTTTCTGGGGCAAAGAAACCGGGCTGTACCGGCGACTCATCAAAATAATAACCTGCCCGAAGCGCAAACTTCTCACTGGCCAAATATTGAAATCCAAAACGATACGTGGAAGCATCCTTATAATTTCTTGGGTTGATACTTTCGACCCCGTTTCCGAAGGAAATATCAAGATCCGTGTACACGTCCCAAAAAGCTCGGGAATAGTCAAAGTTAAATGTATATTTGTCCTTCAACGCATAAGAAGCACCAATGGTCAATTCTGCTGGAAGCGGAAGCGAGGCTGTAAATCCTTTGGTAACGTTGCCCGGATTGTTCTGTAAAGTGGTATTTGGAAAATCTGAAAAGGTTGCCGTACCATCTTCTGAATCCAAAATGATCTCTGAGCGGTAATTCACACCAATATTCAAATCTTCTGTAGCCCGAAACAGGGCGCTTACCGAATATCCCCAGCTTGTTACCCCAGAGTCATCGATGGTGACATTGGCACGGTCGCCCTCCTCATCAAATGTGGTACGACTGGCGTTCCTGTTAAAGTTTACATTTCCGGTCACAAAGATGGGACCACCGCCCACACTGATCTTATCTGTAATTTTATAGGAAACCAATGGCTGGACGAAAATTGCTGCTAACTCAATATTGTTGACCAAATGCGATCCGGCCCAATCTGTTGGCCAATCTACCGAACTTCCGTAAGGCGTATAGACCGCAAGGCCCAAGGTCAGATTATCATTAATCGCATAGGAGCCATAAAGATAAAGAGGGGTACCCGTAGGGCTGTCAGTTCTGGCAAATTGGCCAAAACCCTCATTTTGCCAGGCGACATTAGAGAATATGGCACTGGCACCTGCACTCACATTGATCTTATTCTCTAAATACACCAGACCTGCCGGATTGAAAAAGGCTAGTTCAGCACTGTTGACAAAAGCTACGCCCGTATGTCCCATGGCAAGACCCCGCTGACCTTGTAGGGCGACGCGGTAACCACCGGCATAAATGGATGCAACCGAAAGTAGCAAAACAGCTACGCAAACGATTTTTTTCATGTAGAAATAAATTAGGGGTTTCACAATTTTTAGGGGGTCGAATTTATAATTTGATAATTAATAACCCCCAAAAATACATATTTATTATGCAAGCATAGTAAATATGACCGCAATGTTATAAAAACTTTATCACTTCCTTAAAAAAATCATCGGGATTCTCAGCGTGAAGCCAGTGACCGGCATCCTTTATAGTAACAATGGAGCTGTTTGGAAAGATGTGATGGATGACCTCGTGGTCTTCTGGAAGGATATAGGATGAATTTTCGCCACGTAGAAACAATGTTCGTACTTGTATTACCGCTGTTTCGGGAAGGCCTTTTCCAATCTCTTCTATTTTTTCGGTTAGGACTGGCAGGTTCATTCTCAAGGCAAGGGTTTTATCTTTTTTTCGGTAGAGATTTTTGAGCAGGAACTGCCGTGTTCCCCAGTCTTTAATTATTTCGCCAAGAAAATCATCTGCATTTCCACGGGACCTTAAGGCTTCTGGATTTTGGGAAAGTTCGTGCAGGGCATCTAGGATTTTTCCGTGGTGCGGTGGATAGTATTTTGGACCAATATCTGCGATTAGCAATGAAGTCACCCGTTCTGGGTAGGTTGCGGCAAATTGCATGGCCACTTTGCCACCCATAGAATGCCCAAGTAAAACCATCTCGCCTATGTTTTGGGTTTTGCAATAGGCTTCTACATCCCCTGCCATGAGATCGTAAGAAAAATCATCGCTGTGCGGGCTTCTTCCGTGGTTGCGCAAATCAAGCAAATGCACCCGATAACCTGCATCGATAAATTCTTTGGAAAGGGTTTTCCAGTTATCACCCATTCCAAAAAATCCGTGCAGGATGACGAAGTCTTTTCCCAGGCCGTCTATATTGCTGTACAGTTCCATTTAATCCAAGAGTTCCAAATAGTTCGCTATTACTTTCTCCAGGCCATCGTACAAAGCTTCTGCAATGAGGGCATGACCAATGCTCACTTCGAGCAGTTCTGGTATGCTATCTTTAAAGTATTCAATATTTTGAAGCGAAAGATCGTGTCCCGCATTGATGCCCAGTCCCAAATCTGAGGCGAGCAGCGCAGCCTCTACATAGGGTTTTACAGCTGTGGGATTGCCCTTGGCAAAGCCTTCGGCAAAGGACTCGGTGTACAGTTCGATACGATCGGTACCGGTTTCCACGGCACCTTCTATCATCTTTAGGTCAGGATCAACAAATATGGATGTTCGAACTCCGATATCCTTAAATGCCGAGATGACTTCTTTTAGAAAACTTTTGTTTTTCAAAGTGTCCCAGCCTGCATTTGATGTGATCGCATCCACACTATCGGGAACGAGCGTAACTTGATCCGGGCGCACTTCGACTACGAGCGATATGAATTTTTCGACAGGATTACCTTCTATATTGAACTCGGTAATGACCACTTTTTTTAGCTCGCGCACATCGTTGTATCGTATGTGACGCTCATCAGGCCTGGGGTGCACCGTGATACCCTGGGCACCAAAGCGCTCTATGTCCCTGACCACCTTCACCAGATTGGGGACATCACCCCCGCGTGCATTGCGCAAGGTGGCTATTTTGTTGACGTTAACACTTAGTCGGGTCATAAATTTACTACTAGGATTGAATCGCAAAAATACAATGTCAGATGTCGGCAATCCCATTGATTTTTGATTAAATTGCAGGGTACAGACCTAATTTTATGCAAATCACCGATTATATAATCAATGATATAAAGCCATTGCGGCTGGAAGACACCATTGGTCAGGCCCAAGAGTTCTTTACCCAGACCACCTACTCCCACGTGCCTGTCACAGACGGCACCACATTTCTGGGCTGCCTGGCCGAAAACGATGTGCATTGCCACAGTGCCCAGCAACCGCTGGAAGGCGTAAGGCATATGATGGAAGTTTTTTTTGTCAGGGAAGACACCAATTGGCTGAACCTGCTGGAATCCTTCGGTCAAAATCAGACCAATTTGCTTCCTGTGCTTAGGGAGGATGGCCGATACATGGGTTATTACGAGGTAGAAGATGTTCTCAATTACTTCAACACCACACCATTTATTCACGAGCAGGGTGCAATAATACTTTTAGAAAGGGGCATCCACGATTATAGTTTCTCTGAAATCAGCCAGATTGTCGAAGCACAGGGTGGAAAAATTCTAGGTGCTTTTATCTCAAAAATCGAGAACGATGTGGTACAGATTTCCCTGAAGGTCAGCGGGAGTGGTGGGCTCAACGAGGTCTTTCGAGCACTTAGAAGATACGGTTACAGCATTACCTCAAGCCATAGTGAGGATTCATTTCTTAAGGACCTCAGAGAACGTTCTGCATATTTGGAGAAATACCTGAATATCTAAAAACAACTTATGAAAGTAGGTATTTACGGCCAGTTCTACCACGTAAACAGTGGGCAGTATGTACAATTGCTGCTGGATATTCTTGATGCCGAAAATGTAGAGGTAGTCATCGAAGCCAATTTTTTCAAACTGATCAACGAGCACAAGGAAATCAAGAAAAGCTATTCTCAGTTTAGCACATTTGAAGAACTCGACAACAGTTACGACCTGTTTTTTAGCATAGGCGGCGACGGCACGATCCTGCAGACCATCACATACGTCAGGGACCTCAACATCCCCATCGCAGGAATCAACACGGGCCGGTTGGGTTTTTTGGCAACCATACATAAGGAGCAGATCAAAAAATCAGTAGGACAGATTTTGAAAAAGAATTTTACGGTATCAAAAAGATCATTGCTCACCGTAGCAGCTCAAACGGGTAGCATCAATGCGCTGGGTGAATTGAACTTTGCCCTCAACGAGGTCACCGTAAGCCGTAAGAATTCAACTTCCATGATTTCTGTGGCTACCGCACTCAATGGTGAGACCCTCACCAATTATTGGGCAGATGGGCTGATAATTTCAACACCTACCGGTTCTACCGGTTATTCTTTGAGTTGCGGGGGACCGGTTATCATGCCCCAAACATCCAGTTTTATAATCACGCCCATTGCACCCCATAACCTCAACGCCAGGCCGCTTGTGGTTCCAGATACCACCGAGATTACCCTCAAAGTATCGGGACGGGAGCAATCGCACCTGCTTTCTATGGATTCCCGTATCGCCACGGTTCCTGTGGAGACTGAAATACGCCTGATCAAAGCTCCATTTGAAATTAAGCTCGTCATTTTGGAAGAAGATACCTTTATTTCTACCCTTCGGAAAAAATTACTTTGGGGCGAGGACAAGCGTAACTAAACAATAATAAAGACCTTTTCCTGTTTATGCAATAGAGTAATTTGCGCATCACGCTATAGCCTTACCATTATTATTATATTTGCAAACTTTTTAAGGACAATGAGGTATTTGACGATTGTAGCAATCGCCATTTTTTGCTCAGGCACTGCTTGGGCACAGACTTACGAGCTGGGTCTGATAGGCGGAGGTCTGAACTACATTGGCGATGTGGGCAGCACCAACTATATTGACCCGAACACCGCGGTCTTGGGAGGGATATTTAAATGGAACCGAAGCAAGCGTCACTCGTTCCGTGCGAGTTTAATGGCAGGTAATATCGAGGCAGACGACCTTGATTCTGATGATCTGAGCAGACAGGCAAGGGGGTATTCTTTTGATAGTTTTTTTATAGAAGGTTCTCTTGGGCTGGAATATACGTTTTGGGAATTTGACCTGCACGACGATTTCAGCCTCCCAGCGGCGCCGTATCTTTTTACCGGATTCAACGCATTTGCTCACGATATTTTTATAGTGCGGCAGGGCCAGCTGATCGACGATGAGAATGCTGTTCATTTTAGCATTCCCATTGTCCTGGGATTTAAAGCAGCCGTAAGTAAGGATTTTGTTCTTGCTGCCGAAATTGGTGCACGCTATACATTTACCGATTCCATGGATGGCAGCACGCCCAATCCTATAGCTTTTGGCAACCCCAATACAAATGACTGGTATATGTTTTCAGGTATTACAATAACCTATACCTTTGGCCGGAGACCATGCTACTGCAATTTTTAATGAATTAATGAACTTTTTCGACCAAATAAATCACGATCGACTTCCCCGGCATATCGCCATCATCATGGATGGTAACGGCCGTTGGGCCAAAAGCCAGGGTTTATTGCGCGCGGCCGGCCACAAGAGAGGCACACGCTCAGTCAGGGAAACCGTGGAGACCTGCGCAGAACTTGGTGTTCAGAACCTGACGCTGTACGCTTTTTCGACAGAAAACTGGAACCGGCCCAAACTGGAAGTCGACACCTTGATGAAGCTATTGGTCTCCTCCCTGCGCAAGGAAATAAAGACCCTGCAGGACAACGACATTTCGCTAAACGCTATAGGAAGTTTGGACAGTTTACCCAAAAAAGCATTCAAAGAACTGCATGAGGTCATTGATCTCACCAAAGAAAACAAGCGCTTAAAACTGACTTTAGCGTTGAGCTACGGCGCTCGGGAAGAATTGACAAAAACTGTACGGGAAATCGCGCTCAAAGTTAAAAATGAAGTAATTTCGCCACATTTAATTTCAGAGGCAGTCATTAAGGAGCATTTGTACACCCATGACCTGCCAGATGTTGATTTACTAATACGCACCAGCGGTGAGCAGCGCATTAGCAATTTTTTATTATGGCAAATCGCATACGCGGAACTATATTTTACACCCGTCCTCTGGCCGGATTTTACAAAAGACCATCTGTACGAAGCTATATTTAATTATCAGAAAAGAGAACGAAGATTTGGAAAGACGAGCGATCAAATTAATTGAACAGATGCTTATTAAACCCACCGCCATTCTGGCGGTTATTTTAAGTTTACTTACCTATACCACCCAATCGCAAGAAATTATCCCTGGGGCCACTGGCAAGCAGTACACTATAAATGAAATCAATGTAATTGGTGCCAAACAGTACAACGAGCAGACCATCGTTGCTTATACGCGCCTGCGCAAAGGGGAAACGATTTACCTGCCCGGTGACCGTATCAGCGAGGTGATCAAAAGACTTTGGGAAATTGACCTCTTCAGCGACATTAACCTGTACGCGACACCTATTGAGGGAAACAAGGTCAACTTGACCCTTGAGGTAAGTGAAGTACCAGAACTTAGCACCATTACCATAACCGGCCTCAAAAAGGGAAAGGTGGACGAAATCAAAGAGGACAACAACCTCAAGGCAGGTGTTAAGGTTACCGAAAACTTAATTACCAAGACCAAAAACTTTATCGAGAACAAGTACCGGGAAAATGGTTATCTCAATACAAAAGCAACCATTCTTACAAGACCTGTCAATGACAGCCTTGCCGGCGAGAAGGTGGATATGTTGATCGAAGTTGACCTAAATGACCGGGTAAAGATTGAAAATATAGAGTTTGTGGGCAATGAGAAACTCACAGACTCCAAGCTGCGCAAGCAGATGAAAAACACGAAACAAAAGAATTTCTTACGGTTTTGGAAGCGCTCCAAGTATATAGAAGACGACTATGAGGAAGACTTGATTTCAATAGTCGATAAGTATAAGGAGAAAGGTTTTCGGGATGCGCGTATTGTTTCAGACTCTTTGATCAAGATAGGGGACGATGCCATTGACCTAAAACTGCAGGTCGAAGAAGGAAACCGGTATTACATTGGCGACATTGATTTTCTCGGAAATTCTGTATATACAGACTACGAACTAGCACAACAGTTAGGCCTTCAGAAAGGCGATGTGTACAACGGGGTTTTGCTAAAAAAGCGAATCGCTGCAGAAGGCGATCCGAATGCAGACGACCTTTCCAACCTTTATAAAAACTCTGGTTATTTGTTTTCAAACATCAATCCGGTAGAGGTGAATGTGGAAAACGATACAATCGATTTTGAAATCCGTATCACTGAAGGTAAACTCGCCTATTTTGATCGTATTACGGTAACAGGAAACGACAAGACCAAGGACCGCGTTATCTACCGAAACCTACGTACGCGACCTGGACAGCGCTACAGCCAGCAGGCAGTTCTGCAAACAGTGCGGGAACTGGGACAGACCCGTTTCTTTGATCCAGAACAACTGGAACCACAATTCCTCAATGCAGACCCCCAGGCGGGCACGGTTGACATCAACTATGCCTTAGTAGAACAGGGTGCCAGCCAAATCGAACTGCAGGGTGGTTACGGTGGTGGTGGTTTTGTGGGAACATTAGGGCTGTCGTTCAACAACTTTTCCATACAGAATATTTTTAATAAGGAAGCCTATCAGCCCCTGCCCATGGGCGACGGACAGACCTTTAGCTTAAGGGCGCAAGCCAGCACTTTCTTTCAAACCTACAGTGCCTCGCTGATCGAACCTTGGCTGGGCGGCAAGAAACCGATGCAACTCCAGTTTTCACTATCGCACAGTGTACAATATTCCTTTGGCAACTCGTTCAACAGGTTTCAGGCACGTCCGGACAGGGATCAACGTTTTCTCATTACCGGGGGATCAATCGGCATATCGCAAAGGCTTCAGTTGCCAGACAACTATTTTTCATTTACCAATGCAATCAGCTTTCAGCATTATGATCTCAAAAATTACAATATAGGCCTATTTACATTTGGTGACGGATCCTCCCGAAATCTAGCTTATACCATTGGCCTGTCGAGGAATGAGGGCGATTTTAACCCAATCTTTCCCAGAACAGGATCTAACTTTAGCATTACGGCAAAATTGACACCGCCATATTCAGTGTGGAACGGTGTGGACTACAAAGCACTTGCAAATGAACGTGCCGATGCCATTGCCAACCAAAACAGTGCCCGCCTTGGCGAAATCGACCAAGAACGCTTTGACTGGCTGGAGTATTATAAGGTGAAATTCAGTGGGCAGTGGTTCACGCCGTTAATAGGCAAATTTGTACTCAGCAGTAAAACTGAATTTGGTTTTCTTGGCGCATATAACAACGATCGTGGGATTCCGCCTTTTGATCGATTCTTTCTTGGAGGGGATGGTCTTGGGGGCTTTGCACTTGATGGCCGGGAAGTCATCCGTCTTCGTGGCTATCCCAATCAAAGAGTCGTACCGGCAGACCGAAATAGCCAAGATGGCCTGACCGCCAATGATGGCGCAACCCTGTTCAACAAATTTGAATTTGAACTGCGCTATCCCATCACCTTAAAACCTTCAGCATCCATCTACATGCTTGCATTTGCGGAAGGCGGTGCGTCTTTTGACAATTTTAGGAGCTATAATCCGTTCTTACTGAACCGTTCTGCCGGAGCAGGAATACGTATATTTATGCCCGCTTTTGGATTGTTGGGTATTGATTTTGGGTATGGGTTTGATCCCATTCCCGGTACGCTGGGAGGCCCTAATGGCTGGGAAACCCACTTTATCATAGGACAACAATTCTAAAATGGCACGATATTTTCTAAGACACCAGTGATTATGAGAGCATCCGTCCTATTTTTTATTTTGAGCATTTTGTCCTTTGGGGTAAATGCACAGCGAAGCATCCGGGTAGGATACATAGATATGGAGTACATCCTTGCCAATGTTCCCGAATACCAGGAAGCGCAGACCCAGCTTGACAACCGGGTAAACAAGTGGAAAAATGAAATAGACAAGGAAATGCTGGAAATAGAGCAGATGAAAAAGACCCTTGACAACGAGCGCGTGCTACTTACTCCAGAACTTATCGAGGAACGGGATGAGGAGATAGCTTTTCGCGAAAGCGAAATTCTAGATATGCAGCAGCAGCGATTTGGTACAAACGGCGCAATGATGCAACAACGGCGCAATCTCGTAGAACCTGTACAGGATCAGGTTTTTAATGCGGTTCAAGAAATTGCCGCTGCCAGAAAATACGATTTTATTTTTGACAAATCCGCAGACCTGATCATGCTCTATGCCAACGAGCGCCACGACATCAGTGACCTGGTCTTGCGCAGCATTACGCGGGCCGGAAAAAGGGAACAGGTAAACAACCGTCAGGATTTGAAAGAGCTGGAAGAGGACGAGGCCAGGACCGTGGAACAGGATAAAGAAATTAGCGATCGAGAATTGCAGGCAGAGGCCAAGAAAGAGGAGCGGGAGCGCCTTATTGCAGAACGCAAGGCAGATCGCGACTCGATTATGGCTGCGAAACGTAAGGAATACGAAGAAAACCGTGCCCAGATACTCGCCGAGAGGCAGCGAAAAAGAGATTCCGTGCAGGCGGTACGGGAAGGCCGGGAAGTACGAAAAGACACCATAAACAACAGATAAATCAAGATCCGTCACTTGAATGCATTTTTTCTGGCGGAACCATACTAAAACTCTATAACACTTAATATTATTAAAATGAAAACAATGAAAGCCCTAGTTGTAGCAATCGCCTTAATGGTAGGATCTGTGGCAATTACCCAAGCTCAAGATTCTAAAATTGCACACATTGCAACGCAGGAGTTATTAGAACAAATGTCAGCATTTAAAACGGCCAACGATGAGCTACAAAAAATCGAGACCGCCTATGATGCCGAAATCAAAGAGATGACCACTGCCCTGCAAAAGAAGTACGAGCAGTATGGCCGGGAAGTTGATACCCAGACCGATGAGGAAAATATGCGCAGGACCCAAGAGGTTGAAGAAACGAAGAACGCTATCATGACTTTCCGTCAGAATGCGGCACGTGACCTTCAGAAAAAACAGGGTGAACTGTTAAAGCCCGTAATCGAGAAAGCCCGTGAAACCATCCAGAAAGTGGCACGTGAGAAAGGCTTTGATTATGTACTTGACAGCACTACTGGAGCAAGCGGAGTCCTTCTTGCAGATGGCTACAATTTAATGCCCGATGTAAAGAAAGCCTTGGGAATGTAAACACCTTCTCCAGATAAAATAGAACTGCCCTGAGATCATCAGGGCAGTTTTTTTATGTTCAAAAATATACCGGCTCCCTTATATAATGCGGGATTTCCCTTAAATTGAAACCTGAACCATTACACACCATTTTTGTGAGCAACGATCATCCCATAGGCCTTTTTGACAGCGGTGTCGGCGGAACTTCCATCTGGAAGGAGATCGTAAAACTGCTGCCCGGGGAACACACAGTGTATCTTGCGGACAGCCTCAATGCTCCGTATGGAGAAAAGAGCAAGACTGAAATTATTGCGCTTTGCGAAAAAAATACCGAATGGCTGCTCAACAAAAATTGCAAACTTATTGTGGTAGCGTGTAATACCGCCACAACCAACGCGATTGATCATCTTCGGGCGAAATATAAAGTATCTTTTATTGGTATTGAGCCTGCCATCAAACCTGCGGCGCTTCAGTCGAGGACGAAGATCATAGGTGTGCTGGCCACTAAAGGCACACTGACAAGCGCGCTCTTTCACCGCACCGCAAATCTTTTCGCCCCTAATATTGAAGTCATCGAAGTTATAGGTACCGGACTTGTGGAATTTATAGAACAAGGCAACATCAATGGTCCTGAACTTAAAGCTTATCTCCTTAAACTCCTTAGTCCGCTCTTGGGCCGTGGCATCGATCATCTTGTTTTGGGCTGCAGCCACTACCCTTATCTCTTGCCAATCCTAAAAGAACTTTTGCCGGCAAACGTTGAAATAATTGACTCGGGTTTTGCGGTGGCCAGGCAGACCGAAAACGTCCTTGCACAAAGCCAACTTCTCAACACGGGTGCTTCCATTGCAAGACATCTCTTGCTGACCAATAAAAAAGAGGTTTGCAATGTACTTGCAAACCTCTTAGATCCCATTTCGGGCAACACTCAAATTACACACACAAAATTTTAATTGATCGCAGGACAGTTACACTGGTACTTCTCGCGGCGCTTGTTGAAGTCATACCCCAAAGTGATCTGATGAAATCCGCCGTTTGAAAAGACCACCGAATTATTCTGGTACGAATAGGTATAGGCAAATATGAAATCTTTGTAGTTCACTCCCAAAAAAGGCGTGATGTACTGTAATTTTTGACTGCGGATTTCTTCTCCGTCCGCGGTGAACTCAGCACCGTCAAAGCTCCTTCGGTAAGATAGACCGCCCCACAACTGCACCTCATCATCAAAATCCTTGTACACTTTAATGTTGCCGTCTATGGTTGCTTCCTTGGTCTCGTCAGTAGCTTGGAACATTATGGACGGCTCGTAGCTCCACGTACTTCCGTATTGGCCAAACACATATCCTACCGATGCGATGTACCTGCGCTGGTTGGTACTTTCAAATTCTTGGATATCATTGAAGAGCGCTCTCTCGCGGGGAAGAATATTCTTAACCGTAGCGTGCGCATAAAAATCCAGAAAATAATAGGAGGCTCCAATGTCAACATTAAAAAACGTATCACTTAGGCTGCCACCGCTTATGGCAGGATCTCCCGGCGCGAAAGCCGTCTCATCTATACTGTTCTGTAAAATGCCCACGCTCATACCAAAGGAAACCTGGTTGAGGTCAATGGGATTACGCGAAAGCAAAAGGTGATATGCAAAGGTACCATAAACTCCGGCTTGGGAGAAATATCCGTTTTGATCGGCAAAGGCAATTCCGCCGAGACCAACTTTGTCGCCAACGCGTCCATTTATACTTAAAGTTTGTAAGTTTGGAGCGTCGTCCACGTCAAACCATTGTTGTCTTGCCGTCAACCTGATCTGGTTGGCCAATGCAGCACCGGCCATGGAGGGATGCAACAGGTAAAGGTTGTCTGAAAGATAATCTGAGTACACAGGGATTCCTTCCTGTGCCCGGGAAGATCCCATAAAAACGAGTGCAATTAGAATGAATAAAAGTCTTTTCAAAATAAGTGGCTTAAAGTTGGTATAATCACTTCTTGTGTGCTTGATAACTGATCAAAACTAACTATTCCGATCCATAATATCCGTGTAAAGATATAATTTATCGATAAAGTACACAATAAATAGATGGAAATTAAAAAATTTAACTAAATGAACGCTTTCGAAATCAAAATAAGCCCTACTTCAAACGCTGCCATAAAGAAGTTTGAAACCAGTCAATTCCTTGTAGATCACACCAGTTATGAATTCAATAATATTGATGAGGCCCAAAATTCACCGTTAGCCCAACAGCTTTTTTACCTGCCCTTTGTAAAAACGGTCTATATCGCACAAAATTTTATTGCCGTAGAAAAATATAGCATTGTCCAGTGGGAGGAGGTTGAAAACGAGCTGGCCGAGCAGATCGAAAACTTTCTAAATGCCAACGATGGTAAAGTGGTCACCGAAGAAGCCGTTACCAAAAAAGTACCGGTCACGGTTTATGCTGAAAGCACGCCCAACCCATCGGTCATTAAATTTGTCAGCAATAAAAAACTGGTGAGCCAGAGTTTTGAATTTAAGGATATCGCTGCTGCCCAAGAAGCTCCGTTGGCCGCCGCCCTATTTCATTTTCCCTTTGTAAAAGAGGTTTTTCTTGACGAAAATTATGTAAGTGTACAGAAACACGACATTGTTTCTTGGGACGATGTTTTTCAGGAAGTAAGGGAATTTATACGGGAACACATCGCAAACGGAAAACCTATTGTCAATGACAACATCCGCCTCACTCCTACCCAGGCCGAAGACAAAAAGGAAGAAGTGTTTGATAACCTTGATGACACCTCCAAAGAAATCGTGAACATCATTGAAGAATACGTCAAACCGGCCGTTGCCAGTGATGGCGGGAACATTCTATTTAAAAGGTATGATGCTGCCACTGGCAATGTATCGGTGATCCTGCAGGGTGCCTGCAGCGGCTGCCCCTCATCTACCTTTACGCTAAAAAATGGTATAGAAACCATGCTGAAGGAAATGCTGCCGGGCAAGGTGAATTCCGTCGAGGCAATAAATGGGTAATTGCACAGTTTTCTCATTTCTTTAAAGGTCTTTGATTGAAAATATTGTAAATTGAAAATTCTATAATATAAACACTATAAAATTTACAATATGGCAGTATTAAAAGTTATCGAAGTATTGGCGAGTTCTAAAAAAAGCTGGGAACAGGCCACGCAAAACGGCGTAAAGGAAGCGGCAAAATCCTTGAATAAAATCAGATCGGTTTATGTGAATGAGCAGAGTGCAAAGGTAACCGGAGACACCGTTACAGAATTTAGGGTAAATCTCAAGATTTCCTTTGAGATCGACTCCAAGGCTTAGATAAAAATTCTTTATTATTATACAAAATCCATTCGATCGAATGGATTTTTTTTGACCATTGGTTAGTTATGTTCACAACGGCTTACGTTTCGAATCCGGCCCATCTATACTTCTTGCGCGTTCATTACCTTTCAAAATCCGTGAACGGTTTTTAACAGGAACTATCCCTACAATTCGTTGTGCAGACCTCGGTTGTACAGTATCTTTGCACGACTTTTTACACCCGTAAAAACTGGAATCTGAGCGTAGCAAAAATACATATCGAGAAAGCGTCAGCGTGGGTTGATTTTAAGGAGATTACAAAAATGCGCCTCGCCATTGTGGTGGTGTTTTCCAGTTTGGCAGGGTACTTTTTAGGTGTCTACACAATCAATTGGTTTCATGTGTTTCTGCTTGCTATAGGCGGTTATTTTATGGTGGGTGCTTCAAACGCTTATAATCAGATTTTGGAAAAGGATCTTGACGCCCTGATGGATCGTACCAAAAACCGCCCCATCCCAGCGGGCCGGATGACCGTTAAAACGGCCTTTATAATCGCCGCAATTTTTACCATCCTTGGCATGGCCACATTATATTATATCAATCCCACCACGGCCTTATTTGGCGGGATCTCCATAATTCTTTACGTCTGCGTTTATACCCCGTTGAAGACACGCACACCGCTTTCAGTCTTTGTAGGTGCTTTTCCTGGTGCTATACCCTTTATGATGGGCTGGGTTGCTGCCACTGATGATTTTGGGATCGAGGCGGGCACTTTGTTTATGATTCAGTTTTTCTGGCAGTTTCCGCATTTCTGGGCGATAGGTTGGTTTCTATATGAAGACTACAAGAAAGGAGGTTTCTTTATGCTACCCACTGGCAAAAGGGATCGCGGTACTGCGGTTCAGGTCATTTTATATTCTATCTGGACGCTTTTAACTTCGCTTATTCCGGTTTTGGGAGTTTCCGGAAGGTTATACATAACACCGTTGTCTGCCGTGGGAATTGGTGTTTTGGGACTGGGCTTGCTATATTATGCCTTTAGGCTTTATCACTATAAAAACAACATTACCGCAAAACGACTTATGCTGTACAGTGTGACCTACATTACTCTAATTCAAATAATTTATGTCGCGGATAAATTTTTAAGATGATAACAACAATGAACTATACTGAACAACCCGAAAGGGAAAAAATTATACGGTCCAAGAAAATGATGATGTGGTTTGGCATTATCAGTCTTTCTATGATGTTTGCCGGTCTCACGAGCGCTTACATCGTGAGTAAGGAACGAAGGGACTGGCTTGCAGACTTTGAACTCCCCCAGGCATTTTACATCAGTACGGCCATCATCATCTTGAGCAGCATCACACTTCATATCTCTAAAATTTCGGTAAAAAAAGAAAATTTTCAGCCTGCAAAAATCCTAACCTTGGTCACCGCTGCATTGGGCGTCGCCTTTATGGTTTTTCAGTTTCGGGGATTTGATGAGATGTTTGCACAAGGATACTATCCCACAGGAGATCAAAGTACGATAAACACCTCGTTTATTTACATCTTTGTGGTCACTCACATCGCTCACCTCCTGGCGGGAATCGTGGTCCTGACGGTAGTGCTGATACAGCTCTTCCGCAACAAATACACGGAGGGCGAGACCTTGGGATTTGATTTGGCCACCACATTTTGGCACTTCGTGGACTTCCTTTGGATTTATCTTTTGGTTTTTCTATTGATATCGCCAAGCCTTTAGCTAAAAACGATTGCGGGCCCATAAAGGTTTATAATCGTTATAAATTGATTTTTTTACTTTGAAAAACGGTGGTGAAATGCCTATTTTTGCCCCACTCGTTAACCCGATACGTATTTATGGACGCTACCACTGTTAGTACAGGTACCGAAGGCAAAACCTGGGGAGGTGGAAATCAACCTCTTGGAGCCAGCTATGGAAAGATGATGATGTGGTTTTTCATCCTTTCTGATGCACTTACTTTTTCTGGCTTCTTGGCCGCTTACGGCTTTTCCCGTTACAAATTTATCGATGAATGGCCCATCGCCGATGAGGTCTTCAATCACTTTCCGTTTTTACATGGTGTAGATGCGCCAATGTATTATGTGGCATTGATGACTTTTATCCTGATCTTTTCTTCGGTGACTATGGTACTTGCTGTAGACGCTGGTCATCATATGAATAAGAACAAAGTGATCTGGTATATGTTCTTTACGATCATTGGCGGTGCGATATTCGTTGGTTCTCAAGCCTGGGAATGGGCAAACTTCATCTCTGGTGAGTATGGAGCTGTCGAGACCAAAGGAGGTAAAATCCTTCAATTTGTGGATGCAGGAGGCCACCGGGTCGCACTAGATGAGTTTGCGGCAGATATACCCCGTGAGCGCACACAATTGACCGAAAACGAAGGTTACTGGTTTGTAGGCGAAGGATCCCTGACCGAAATATCTTATGAAGAGGTTGTCGCTGGTTTTATGGCAGACGATAATCTCAGGATTCGCACCCAGGTGCTCAATGAAGAGGGTGAGAAGACCATTTTATCGCGGGAGGCATCTATCGCCAAGTTGCGTGATGATGGCAAACTCGTGGTTGAAGGCGCAAACCTTAGGCACAATGAATATGGCGCTCCGCTCTTTGCCGATTTCTTTTTCTTCATTACCGGATTTCACGGGTTTCACGTACTCTCTGGGGTAATCATCAACATTATCATCTTCTTTAATGTCATCATAGGCACTTACGAGCGTCGTGGCAGTTACGAGATGGTTGAAAAAGTAGGTCTGTACTGGCACTTTGTAGATTTGGTCTGGGTATTTGTATTCACCTTTTTCTACCTCGTTTAATTCTCAAATTTTAGGGACACCTTATTATGGCACACGACGCATCACATACCAACCACCACGATAGCAAAAGCGCAGTACGAAGAATCTGGATAGTTTTTGCAATTCTTTCCGTTGTTACGATTGTTGAAGTAGTTCTGGGTATCATCAAACCAGAGTTCTTGGTCGATACTGACTTTTTAGGGATGAGGCTACTCAACTGGATATTTATAATCCTCACAATCTATAAAGCTTATTATATCACCTGGGCTTTTATGCATATGGAACACGAGACCAAAGGCCTGCGACGGGCGGTGGTCTGGACGGCGATCTTCCTGATCTGCTACCTCATCTTCATCCTCCTTACCGAAGGGGATTACATCTATGAAGTTTACACCCAGGGATATCAATCCTGGGATTTCTAAAAAATTTAGAAAGACGGTAATCTTACCGTCTTTTTTTGCTCCCTCCTATTTGGGAAACACCTTACCAAACCAACCACAAGCTATGGCTAGCAGCCTTTAATGCAAGCCGGCATTTATTAGCAATAAAGCGGGACGCTTTGTATCTTTGCAGCCCAAAATCGATTACTGGTTTCAGTTTGTGCTATGAAAAAATATCTCGTTCTTGGTGTGCTGTTTATTTTACCACTGGTAGCTTACCTCTTCTTCGCTTCCGGGATTAACAATTTTGCCAAATTACCAGTGCTTCAAGAAAATATTCCGGAGTTGGATTTTGTTGAAGAAACCAAGTTGCAGGACAAGATCACCGTTTTGGGCTTTCTTGGAAAAAATGTCGAAGAAAGTGGACCATCACTTTTTAACCTTAACCAAAAGATCTACAAATACTTTTCAGAGTTTGAAGATTTTCAGTTTGTCTTTTTGTTGCCAAAAGGTGCTTCGCAAGTTGAACTTGAGGTGGTAATAAAAGAACTCTCGCTTGTCAGTAATATGGATCACTGGAAATTTGTTTTCGCAGAAAAAAATGAGATGCAACAGCTTTTCAGAGAATTGAAAACACCCTACTCCTGGAACGCGGCAACAGGCTCAGAACAAATTTTTATTATTGACAAAAACCGAAACCTAAGGGGCCGCGATGACGACGAGGACGTTTCCCTGCTATATGGGTATGACTATACAGACGTCGCCGAACTTGCCAATAAAATGAAAGACGATGTCAAAATTATTTTGGCAGAATACCGTTTGGCCTTAAAAAAGAATACCGCTGACCGCGTAAAATAAGCATCTATAAAACTGAAGTTTTAAGTCATAGGATTAAAATAATTTGAGCACAATACACTAATAGTGATGAATGCAAAAAAGACCTACATTGGCATTGCCGCAGTTGTCCTGCTTTTTGGAATCCTATTTATACCGAAAATCATTAAGCGGATTGCCAATGATGAGGTGGTCAAAAACGACCGCCTCAATGTGGCACGCATAGATGCAGCCAAGGATACATCAAATGACGACCTGAGCTACATCACGATCGACGGAAAGGACCGCCGCGTCCCCGCTTTTGAGTTTATCAATCAGGAAGGCGATACGATTTCGGACAAGGATTACCGCGGGAAGGTTTTTGTCGTGGATTTCTTTTTTACCCGCTGCCCTTCCATCTGCATTCCCATGACCAGCAATCTGGTTTTGGTTCAGGAGGAGTTTGAAGACCGCAAGGATTTTGGCATTGCCAGCATTAGCATCGATCCCGAAGGCGACACCCCTGAAGTTTTGAAGGCATACGCCGAAAGCTACGGTGCAGACCATCCACACTGGAACTTTCTTACCGGGGATAGAGAGACTATTTACAGTTTGGCCAATGAGGAATTTAACCTGCTCGCCTCAGAAAACCCAAATATAGAAGGAGGCTTCCTACATTCCGGTTACTTTGCCCTGGTGGATCAAAATGGATTTATCCGCTCCCGCAAGGATCAATTTGGCAATCCCAAGGTGTACTACCGCGGCTCCGTTCCTGCCGGAAGCTCAGATAAAAATGGAGAAGATGCCGAAATAGCAATGCTTGTCTCAGACATTAAAAAACTGCTCAAAACCCAATAATCATGAGTGAAACAGCCGCTCTAGAAAACAGAAAATACAACACCTGGATAATCGTCCTTTCGATCGCCATACCCTTGGCGGTGGCAGTTTTATTTACGGTAAGGATTCCCGGCGTGGAGCGATTGGGCTTTCTTCCACCCATCTACGCGACCATAAATGGCATTACTTCACTCTTACTGATCGCTGCGGTTATCGCGATCAAAAATGGAAAACGCAAGACCCACGAAAACCTGATGAAGACTGCCATCGCCTGCTCGGTACTTTTCCTGCTCATGTATGTTACCTACCACGCCACCTCAGATTCCACAAAATTTGGTGATCTCAATCTAGATGGTATGGTTGATGCCGATGAATTGCAGGTCGCGGGAAACTCCAGATATATTTACTTTTTTATCCTGCTCAGCCATATTGTGCTATCGGTCGGAGTAATTCCGTTTGTCCTGGTAACGTATGTCCGTGCAATACGTGGAAAATTCCGTTTGCATAGAAAAGTGGCCAAGATCACTTTCCCCATTTGGCTGTATGTCGCCGTCACCGGTGTAATTGTTTATTTTATGATTTCGCCATATTATCCCGTGTAAAATGAATTTTTTCAAAAGGAAAATAATACCCTTGTTTCTAATTTTGGGATTTAGCCTAACGGCGAAAGCCCAATGCGCCATGTGCCGTGCTGTTCTCGAAAGTGAAGCAGACAGCACAATGGCAGAAGGTGTCAACAACGGAATTATTTATCTAATGGTCATTCCCTATATTTTAGTAGGAACACTCATTTGGTACATTTTCAAAATACTGAAAAAATCAAAGCAAGACCATAGCAAGAATAGCAACTCGTAAAAACCGCTCGCAAACGGCTGCCATTAAGCGGTACGCAAAATATTTGGTGCCATATTCATTAGTTCAAATACTATTTAACATAATACTAACACCTGAATTAGTAACTATTCCTCGCCCGCGTAGTCCTATTTTAAGTGCTTTTTGTTTAACTTCAGGAAAATCCCCATCTGCCCATGATTACCATTAAGGACCTTCACAAATCCTATACTATGGGAACAAATTCCCTGCACGTTTTAAAAGGAATTGATTTTGAAGTCAAGGAAGGGGAAATGGTTTCCATAATGGGATCTTCAGGATCTGGAAAATCCACATTGTTGAATATCCTGGGGATGCTCGATGAGGCCGATCAAGGTTCATACACACTGGATGGTGTACCCATAAAAAACCTCAACGAAAAAATCGCCGCCAAATACCGCAACAAATTTTTAGGTTTCATCTTCCAGTCATTCAACCTGATAAATTACAAATCTGCTCTCGACAATGTCGCAATGCCCTTGTACTATCAAGGCAAAAAACGGGGCGAACGTATGGACATCGCCATGCATTATCTGGAAAAAGTAGGTCTGGCAAAATGGTCGCATCACCTCCCCAATGAACTTTCGGGGGGACAAAAACAACGTGTTGCCATAGCGCGTGCCCTTGCTAGCGATCCAAAGGTTTTACTTGCTGATGAACCCACCGGGGCGCTGGATACCAAAACCTCCTACGAAGTCATGGAACTCATTCAGGGCATTAATGATGAGGGGAAGACCATACTGGTAGTAACCCACGAGGAGGACATCGCCCATATGACCAAGCGCATTGTCAACCTTAAGGATGGCCGTATTATTGATGATACTCCGGTAAAACAGGTAAAAGCACTTTCCCATGTTTGACATAGAACGCTGGCAGGAGATATTTGAAACGATAGGCAAAAACAAGCTGAGAACCTTCCTTACCGGTCTATCGGTCGCATCCGGGATTTTTATACTCGTTATTTTACTGGGCTTTAGCACAGGGATTGAGAAAGGTGTCCGCAGCCAGTTTGAGCAAGATGCCACCAACCAAATCGGCGTTCGCACTGGGGTCACCACTAAAGGTTACAAAGGTCTTAACCCGGGAAGACGCATACAGCTGCGCAATGATGATTTCGCAGAAATCGTGAGAAAATATGAGGGGCAAATTGAATACAGCACACCGCAATATTCCCTATGGAACGGCCAGACCGTATATGAAGAAAATACCGGGAATTATCGCATTGAAGGCGCGTATCCAGATTTACAATACATTGAAAACCAATCTTTGGTCAGTGGCCGGTATATGAACCAGTCTGATATTGACGAAGGAAAGAAAGTTGTAGTGATAGGCAACAAAATAAAAACCGATCTCTTTAAGAATGAAGATCCCATAGGTAAAATGATAGCCGTAAACGGAATCAATTTTACAGTTATTGGTGTTTTTACTGATCCAGGAGGAGAACGCGAAGAATCCCGGGCATTTGTTCCCATACTCACAGCCCAGCGATCCTTTAACGCCGGGGACCAATTGCGCAATATGTCTTTCACTGTAAAAATGACCGATAATCTTGATCAATCTGTCGAAAGATCTTTGCAGCTTCAGGAAAATATTGAACGCGACCTAAAGGCAAAATACAGCGTCGCACCAGACGATCAGGGTGCCGTGCGCATCTGGGGATCGCTTGAAGAGGCCCAAAAAATATACGGTCTTATCGCTACTATCAGGGCCGTATTTTGGTTTGTAGGTATAGGCACCATCATTGCGGGCGTCGTAGGCGTGGGTAACATAATGTTGATCATTGTCAAGGAACGTACCAAGGAAATAGGTGTTCGGAAAGCCATAGGCGCCACACCCGGCTCCATTATTGGGATGATTCTTCAGGAGTCTATCTTTATCACAGCTATTGCTGGTTTTATTGGCCTGTTTGCGGGCGTGGGATTGCTGGAAATTGTGAGCCCGATGGTAGAAAGCGATTTTATAAAATTTCCTCAGGTCGATTTTAAGACTTCTATCACTACGGTCTTCATCCTGATCTTTGCAGGCACCATAGCCGGTTTTATACCAGCGCGAAGGGCCGCCCACATCAAACCGATTGATGCCCTGCGTGATGAATAATACAAATATTATAAAACTGGAGCATGTTTAACAGGGACCGCTGGTCAGAAATATTGGAAGCATTAAATGCCAATAGGTTTCGAACGCTGTTGACCGCATTTGGCGTTTTTTGGGGAATCCTTATTCTGGTGCTCTTATTGGCATTGACCAATGGTCTGCGTAACGGTGTTGCCGCAGACTTTGGTAACCGCGCTACCAACTCAATGTTTATGTGGTCACAAAGCACCTCTATGTCCTACAAAGGACTGCCAAAGGGGCGAAGGTTTAACTTTAAGTTGGAAGATGTTGAAGCGTTAAAATCTGATATGCCCGAGCTTAAGTATGTTTCTCCTAGAAACAATCTTGGTGGATACAACGGCGCCAACAATGTCACCCGCAATGACAAGACCGGAGCTTTTAGCGTCTATGGCGATTATCCCGAGTACATAAACCAAGAGCCTCAGGAAATCATCGAGGGGCGATACATCAGTTATTCTGATATCAATGACAACCGCAAGGTAGCCGTGATAGGCCGCGGTGTGGTCAAAAGCCTGTATGACATAGGTGAGGATGTGATGGGAAGCTATATAAAAATCAATGGCGTCAATTTTATGGTCATCGGGGTTTTTAAAGCGGTGAACAGTCAGGGCGATCAGGAAGAAGAAGCCAATAGCATTTTTATTCCTTTTACGGCCTTTTCCCAGGCTTTCAATATGGGCAACCGCGTGGGGTGGATGGCTATTACAGCAGAGGATAATGTTGATATTAGTGCAATCAAGCCACGAATCTTGAGCTTTATGAAAAAACAGCACACCGTGCATCCCGATGATCAGAGTGCGATAGGCAATCACGACCTTTCAGAATCGTTTGGCAGGGTGATGGGCCTGTTTAGCGTGCTGTCATTTGTAGGCTACTTTGTGGGGGCACTTGTGCTGATGTCTGGCGTGATCGGGATCAGCAACATTATGCTTATCGTAGTTAAAGAACGCACAAAAGAAATAGGAGTTCGCCGTGCACTTGGCGCAACCCCATGGATGATAAAATCTCAAATTCTTCAGGAATCTCTTGTGCTTACCATTGTATCAGGTATGGTGGGGATCAGTTTTGCCGCTGGTGTTATTTGGGTAATGAACTACATCCTCTCCCTAAGCGGACCGGTGGACAATTTTGCAAATCCTTCGGTTAATATCGGGGTGATTATTATAGCGCTGACCATTTTAATAATCAGTGGTATTCTTGCTGGCCTGATTCCAGCATCACGGGCCACACAAATGAAACCAGTAGATGCCCTGCGCATTGAATAAAATCATTTCCACAACCTGAAAAATTTTCGCGAAAGCAAAAACAATATAATTTTAAAGAAACAATCAATTTTAGTAACGTTTAAATTATGAAAAGAACCGGCACTGTCATCCTCCTAATTGCCATCGTCATAGCCTTTTCCCTGGGCATTTGGTACATCTATACCAAAGATCAGCAGGATCCCGTGGTTTACAATACCGAGACAGCTTCTCAAGAAACCATCGTCAAAAAAACCGTGGCCACAGGAAGTATCGTTCCACGCGAAGAAGTTTTGATAAAACCGAATATTTCAGGAATTATCGAGGAAGTACTCGTAGAAGCGGGCGAGTTTGTTCAAGAAGGCGACCTGATTGCCAAGATCAAAGTGGTTCCCAATGTTTCCTCCCTGACCAGCGCAAAAAATAGTATCGCCAGCTCACGGACGGCTGTTGAGACCGCTAAGCTTAATCTTGACAATCAGGAGAGTATTTACGAGCGGCAAAAAGCACTTTTTGACAAGGGGGTCGTTTCTGCCAATGATTTTGATCAAGTACAGCAATCCTACAATGCCGCTGCCCAACGTTACAAGCAGGAACAGTTGAACCTCACTTCTGTACGGCAAAATTATGACATCATAAAAACGGGTACGACCAGTGGGCTGGGGAGTGCCGCCACAACTTCGGTGAGGGCGACCATTACGGGCATGGTGCTCGAGGTACCCGTTAAAGCAGGAAATCAGGTAATCGAGGCCAACAACTTTAACGATGGTACCACGATCGCTTCGCTGGCAGATGTTAACAAAATGATTTTTGAAGGAAAGGTAGATGAAAGCGAAGTAGGTAAAATAACGGAAGACCTACCGCTGGAAATTACTGTGGGTGCCATCGAAAACAAAAAATTTGACGCTGTGCTGGACTATATAGCTCCCAAAGGAATTGCAGAAAATGGCGCGATCCAATTTGAAATAAAAGGTACGCTCAATAAAGCGGACACCACTTTTATACGTGCCGGCCTCAGTGCCAACGCGTCTATCATCCTAGCCCGTGCAGACAATGTACTCGCGGTAAAGGAAGCCCTGATACAGTATGACCGCAAGACACAACAACCCTATGTGGAAGTGCAGACCGGGGATCAGGAGTTTGAACGTCGTGATGTTCAGCTTGGCATCAGCAACGGTATTTACGTGGAGATCAAAAACGGAATCACCGCTGACGATCAAATAAAAGTCTGGAACCCCATCTCTGCCGCTCCGGCTTATGGACGTGGATAGTTTTTGCCTTTGCTGTAACATCTTTTAGCTTTTTACTACTTATCTCCCAGAAAATCGATTATGAAATTCAAATTTATTCTTTCGGCCGCCATACTTTGCTCGATCGTATGTGTGGGTCAAACGAAACAATGGACGCTTCAGGAATGTATAGAACGCGCCCTCTCTGAAAATATAAACATAAAACAAAGCGAACTCAATGTGGACGCAGCTGAAATTGACCAGCTTACGGCAATTGGCAACTTTTTGCCTTCCATAAACGCCAGGGGATCGGTTTCAGAAAATACGGGTCTAAGTTTTAACCCGGTAACCAATAATGCCCAGACAACCACCTTTCTTTCGGTGACCGGTGGGATCAATGCGGGGTACACGCTTTTTGATGGACTGCGGATGTTCCGCGAGGCACAGCGCGCCAAGCTCTCCAAACTTTCGGCCCAGTACCAACTTGAGAAAATGGAGGACGACATTGCCCTTCTGGTAGCTAATAATTTTCTTCAAGTGGTGCTCAATAAAGAAAATCTCAAAGTGCTTCAGGCGCAAAATGAAGTCACCGTGGGACAAATAGAACAGACCCAGCAACTGGTAGATGGTGGCGTGCTCCCTCAAGGGGACCTGCTCGAAGTAAAGGCACAAAATGCCAATGAGCTGCAAAGCATCGTAGCGGCTGAAAACCAGGTGCAGATTTCCTTGATCAGTTTGGCACAAATTCTTTTGATAAAGGACTACAAAAATTTTGATATTGAGGAAGCCAACTTTGGCATCGCGGGAGAAGACATTTTACTAAAAAGCCCAGGTGAGATCGTTGAAAGTGCCAAGGAAGAGCGCTTTGAAATCCTAATTGCTGAAAAAGACCTTGAGCTCGCGTTAAAGGATATGCAATTGGCGAAAGGCGCTTATTTCCCCACCATATCGGCGTTCTTTGGTTATGACACCCGTTATACCGATGCCAGTTCATTCACTCAGGTTGCAGATCCCAATGCACCATCGACGACAAGACAAATAGGATTTGTCGAAGGGAGCGGTCAACGGGTTCTGTCAGAGACCCCAGGTTTCCGCAGCCAGCTGGTGGGAGCCGACCCCTTTGTGGAGCTGTTTTATCAAAACGACGGTATAGGATATGGCATATCCATAAACATTCCAATATTAAACGGCTTCAACACAAGAGCTGCCGTAGCTCGCAGTAAGATAAATGTGGAACGTAACCGGTATCAGTTGGAACAGGCCACGCTAGATCTAGAGTCTAATGTATATCAGGCATATCTCGACGCTCAAGGATCCCTTAAGGCATACGAGGCCGCAATTGTTGCGGCAGAATCGCAATCCCTTGCTTATGAATATGCCCAGGAACGCTATGATGTGGGGCTGACCAACGCGTTTGATTTTAGCCAGGCCAAGCAGCGCTTTGACAACGCCCAGATACAATTGAACCAAGCGAAATATGAATATATATTTAGATTAAAGGTTTTGGAGTTGTACTTTGGAATTCCACCAGAAGATTTAAAATTTTAAGATGAAAAAAAAGACACTCATAATTATTGTTGCGATCGTGGTCGTGGTCATCATCGGTCTGATCATTGGCAAGAAGTCTGGAATGTTTGGCAAAACAGGAGATTTTAAAGAAGTCGCCGTAGAAAAACTGGATCGCCGGACCATTATACAGACTGTTGCCGCAACGGGTAAAATTCAACCGGAAGTAGAGGTTAAAATTTCTTCGGAAGTTTCCGGTGAAATCATTGAACTTCCGGTCAAGGAAGGACAAGAGGTGAAAAAGGGAGATCTGCTGGCCCGCATCAATCCAGACCTTATACAATCTGCACTCACACAATCCCGAGCGGCCTTGCAAAATGCACAGGCCAATATGGCACAGGCCGAAGCCCGACTAAAAGTTGCAGAACTCAACTACAACCGAAACAAGCCCCTTTTTGATAAGGGTGTGATCTCAAAAGCAAATTACGATGCATCTGTTTCTGAATATGAAGTGGCGCAAGCCGCTGTAAAATCGGCTTATTTTAGTTCGCAAAGTGCCAGTGCCAATGTAAAACAGGCCGCCGACAATCTGGACCGTACCACCATTTATGCGCCTATTGACGGTACCATTTCCAGCCTCGACGTAGAATTGGGGGAACGCGTGGTAGGAACCGCACAAATGGCTGGAACCGAAATGATGCGTGTCGCCAACCTCAGCAATATGGAGGTTGAAGTTGATGTAAATGAAAACGACATCGTTAAAATTGATATTGGCGACTCTACAATGGTTGAAGTTGATGCCTACTTAAAGAAAGAATTTAAAGGGCTGGTAACCGAAATTGCCAATTCTGCAGAGTCCAATCTTACCGCAGATCAGGTGACCAACTTTAAGGTAAAAGTCCGCATTCTGGAAGAATCCTATGAAGATCTGGTTGAGGGCAAGCCCGAAAGTTATTCCCCGTTCCGTCCGGGTATGACGGCAACCGTTGATATTATCACCAGCAAACAAATTGATGTGATCGCGGTACCCATTAGTGCGATCGTCGTTAAGGACGATACGACTTCTACCAAATCTGCTGGTACAGCAGCACGTACCGCCGAAGAACGATTTGAATGCGTATTTATCAAAGACGGCGAGAATGCAGATCTCAAAGTGGTCAAGACCGGTATTCAGAACGATACTTATATTGAAATCACCTCTGGACTCTCAGGCGATGAAACGGTCATAACGGGACCGTACAACACGGTCACTAAATCCTTGAAAAAAGGAGATAAGATCGAGGTACAAGGGGAAAACGAGGCTTTGGCCTCCAAAGAGTAAAATTTTCTACCGTGGCCTATATTCTTCATCTGGAAACCACGACTACCAATTGCTCGGTGTCCTTAAGCAAAGATGGTGAGTTAGTCATTCTTCAGGAGGATATGGGAGCCAACTATTCCCATGCGGAGCGGTTGCATCCTTTTATTTCTAAAGTTTTGACTGATGCCAAGATTGCATTCAATCAACTCGATGCTGTGGCCGTAAGCAGTGGCCCTGGTTCCTACACTGGTCTGCGCATTGGTGTGAGCAGCGCCAAAGGGTTGTGCTACGCCCACAACGTGCCGCTAATTGCGGTTGATACGCTGCAGCATCTGGCGCAACAAGCTGCGGTAAAATATCAGGCCGACTTTTATATACCCCTACTCGATGCCCGCCGGATGGAAGTCTACAGCGCTGTTTTTAACAAGAAACTGACCAGCATTCGGGAGACGAGAGCCGAAATTATAACCGGAGACCTTTACAATGAATATCTGGATCAGGGAAACACCGTATTTATTGGGAATGGCGTGGAAAAATTTCAGGAGCAGTGCAATCACCCCAACGCTATATTCCTTCCAAAAGCTTTGCCCTCGGCGCGTGAAATGATCCCTTTCGCAAATGCGAAATACAAAAAAGGCGACTTTGTGGATGTCGCCTATTTTGAACCGTACTATCTCAAGGATTTTTTAGTCACCAAACCCAAGAAAAAATAAATCTCCCTACTGGGTCTTAGGACCAAAAGTTGCCCCGCTTTCATTAAAGACGTGAACATCTCGCTGTGGGAACGGAATGACAATACCGGCATCTTCCAGTCGCTTTTTCCCCTCTTCAAGCACATACCATTTCACAGCAAAGAAATCTTCATTTTTAGTAAAGTACCGCAATTGCAAGTTTACGGAACTGTCTGCCAATGCGGTCACCATACACATTGGTGCCGGTTGAGGATCGCCCAAAATCTTATCGCCTTGTTCTGCAACCAGGTCAAGCAAAATTTGTTTTGCGAGTTTGATATCAGAATCATAAGAGATTCCCCAGGTCATGGCTTCGCGGCGTATGCCCTCTACCGTGTAATTTATAATATTATCATTGGAAAGTTTTCCGTTTGGCAGTACGGCTTCCTGATTTTCAAATGTGACCAGTTTGGTATTAAAAATACTGATTTCCTTTACAGAACCGGAAATTCCTTGGGAAGAAATCCAATCGCCTACCTTAAATGGACGGAGAAGTAGAATCAAAACCCCACCCGCAAAATTGGCCAGTGATCCTTGTAGTGCCAGACCAATAGCGAGGCCAGCAGCACCTATTATTGCGACAAGCGAGGTGGTCTGAACACCAAGCTGGGTAATAACAATGACTATTAAAACAATCCACAACGCCCAGCGTACCAGATCAGCGATGAATTTCTCAAGGGTAATATCATAATCCTTTTTTTCAAAAAACCTTTTTACATATCGGTTAATGATTTTAATAGTCCACATACCCACTAAAAATATGGCGACAGCAGAAAGAAATGCGATACCATATTCCATGATTTTGGCAACGATGGCACTATCCCGCCAGCCTTCAGGTAAAAAATTCAATTCCATTTTTTTAAATTTAATTTGTGCAAATTTCCGTGTTAAGCGGCTATGTCCGAAAATCTAAATGTTTAAACTATGTTAATTTTCAAGTATTTGCATGGCTTCCGCAAGTGTCTTGACCGGCAATTGACAACTTTGGTCTTGACAAATATAGATCAGTGTTTCACCCTCTTGGTACCGACCTTTTAACAAGGTCAATTCATCATTTTTTGATTCTGAAAAAACCATAAGGCAGTTGGGTAGATGACGTTGAAAAAAACCGTTTGCGACATCTTTTGCATTTGAACCTATTATAACTATTTCGTAAAAAGGTTTATTGGTAGCCAACACCAGATCAAACCAGTTGGAATATCCAGAAGGATAGCTCATAAAACTATCGGTTATTGCGGTGAGCATTCTAGCAGAACGATCTATATAATTGGTATCTCCCAATAGCTTCCCTAACCTAAAAAGGTTGTTGGCCATCATGCTGTTTGAGGATGGTATTACATTGTCAGTGACCTCCACAGGACGGTTAACAAGCGCCGTGTCTTCATCTGATGTATAGCTAAAAAGCAGATTATCTTTTCGACTGTAATGTTGCTCGACATACGTGGTAAGCTTTTGTGCCAACTGCAAATAGTGCAGTTTACCCGTGGTTTCAAAAGCAACCAGCGCGGCCTCGATCACGGCCACATAATCTTCCAAAAAACCATTTATTTCCTTTCCCAAAATCCGTTTTAACCTCCCTGTTTCCAACATCATCTCTGCATGAATCAAGTCTATGATACTTTCGGCGGAAGCCAAAAAACGCTTCTCCCCAAAAGCTTGATAGGCTTTAAACAATCCTGTCGCCAGAAGGCCGTTCCAACCTGTAATGATTTTATTATCCAAGCGGGGACGCTTCCGTTGGGAACGTATGGTCATTAATTTTTCAAGCCAATCCGCTTTTATTTTCTGAAACGCAACCCCTTCTAACTGATGCTCGGCAATAAAATTGGCATCACTGTCCTGCCTGATGAGGACATAATTGCCGTGTTCCCAATACCCAAATGGATTTACATTGTAATATTCGGCAAACAAGTAAAAAGTATCCCCAAGGTTTTTTTGTAGTTCCTGTTTTTTCCATACATAGAAAGCACCCTCTTGCAAGGTTCCGTTTTCATCCAAACTGTCAGCATCCAGCGCGGCGTAATAGCCCCCAGATTCATCTCTAAGTTCGCGATTGAGAAAGTCAAAGGTTTGATAAACAGTTTCCTGATACAGTTTTTCGCCAGAACTTTTATACGCATCGCTATAAAGGGCAAGTAACTGCGCATTGTCGTAGAGCATTTTTTCAAAATGGGGAACGTGCCATTCTTCATCCACACTGTATCGGGAAAAACCGCCGCCCACTTGATCATATAGGCCGCCATAGGCCATCTGTCGTAAGGTAAGATGTACAAAATCAGCCAACTCCCGATTCTTGTCTATCTGTAAATAATTTAGAAGAAATGAATAATTGGATGGCATCATAAATTTAGGCGCACGTCGCGTACCGCCAAAACGAAGGTCAAACTGTTCCTGCCATTTGGCAACCGCCGCCTGAAGTTCCTCAGGACTTATTTGCAGTTTGTCCTTTTGCGTGTTTACTACAGCGGTTTCTTGTAAACCGGTAGCGAGTTTTTCTGCATAATCGATTAAACGGGAAGGGTCGGTTTTGTACAGATCGGCGATTTGCTGCAAGGCGTTGATCCATTGTTGCTTTTTAAAATAAGTACCTCCCCAGACAGGACGGCCATCTGGCAGGACAACCACATTGAGCGGCCACCCGCCCTGGCCTGTCATCAACTGCACGGCTCGCATATACACCTGATCTACATCCGGACGCTCCTCGCGATCCACCTTCACAGAAATATATTCTGCATTCATAACTTGGGCCACAGGGTCATCCTCAAAGCTTTCGTGTTCCATAACGTGGCACCAGTGGCAGGCACTGTAACCAATGCTGACCACCACCAGTTTGTTTTCTTGTTTAGCCTTCAGAAAAACTTCATCCGTCCACGGCTGCCAAGCTACTGGATTGTAGGCGTGTTGCAACAGATATGGACTGGTTTCGTGAATTAGGGTATTGTGTTCTTTGCTCAAGTTACTGGGTTTTATTATTTGCTTACGCGAAAGCTATCAGGAAGGAATCAATATTCAGGGGCAAGGGAATCATATACGGCCACCCGCTCCCAAAGTGGCGCCGCTACCTCCAGAAATTCGAGATGCGCTGGCTCATTCTGGTAAAGCCCGTGCTTTTCTTCGCTATCGAAAATCAGGCTCAACGAATACGTAAAACTTCCGTCCACCACATCCCGGGACGTACCAGCTGGCCTACCGATAAATGGGTCATTGGCATATGTGCTGGTTTGCATAAAATGATATAGCGCATCCTTAAACTTTTTACATTGCTGAGGATCTTGAGGGTTTTTCAACCAAAAAAATACAGTATGTAGAAATCTCATAACGATCAGCATAGAATAACCTGTAATTTACAAAAATGCCAGATCAATATGCGATGCACAGAAAAAAGACCACTCAAATTTTGAGCAGTCCTGCAATCGTGTTTTTCTTTCTTTAACCTATCTATCTACCTTAAAAAGGATAGGCTGTTGATAAATGACCCTTACCTTTTTGTTGCCCTGCATTCCCGGTTTCATTGTTGGAACCATATTGATGACCCTCTGGGCCTCTTGTTCCAGTAACTTGTCTGGTGCGCGCGTTAGTACATCAGTAATATTTCCATTTTCGTCTATGGTAAATTGAAGGTCGATGCGCTTAATACCTGGTGATCCGTCCCCAAGGGCTGTATTGAATTTTCTACGTATGAGCCGATTGAGCTTTTCCTCCATACATTCCTTGCGCTCTTCATTGGTATCGAGACCCTCACAACCGGGATAAATAGGCACGTCCTGAACATCTATAAACGAATGTGATTCCACAACTCCCTCTTCGGGATCGACGTAGGTAACAGCTTCAGCACCGGTCTCGCCTGTATTTTCTGTCGGAAAATCTATAACGATATCGTCGAAGTAATCCTCTTTTTCCTCAGGATCATCTTTTTTATCAATTACAGGAGGAAGAGTGGTTTGAACTATTTTCGGTTTTGGTGGTTGTACCGGCTTGGGCTGATCTACAGTAAAAAGCACGTACTCCTCTTGCTCGATCCTTTCACCTATGGCGACTTCCTCATATTCAGTATAAGTCACCGGAGTTTTATATTCTATGACAAAAAGTGAAAGTAGCAGGGCTACGATCAATCCCACCTGAAAATAGAGTACACTGTTTTTACGTAAGTTTACATCATGCTTGTTTGTTGGCTGCTGCTTTCCGTTTTTCCGAACGGATTTGCGCAATTCATGAGAATTTTTCATATTTAAAGTTTAAAGAATTAGTTACTCTAAAAACTTTAACAACAAGCTTGCCAAATAGAAAACCCGCTCACGATGTGAACGGGTTTTTATAAATTAAGGGCTATACTTCTTATTGCACTTGAAACACTATGGGAAGTGAATAGAGCACACCTACTGGTTTACCACGCTGCATCCCGGGCGTCATGTCAGGAAGTAATCCGGTCACTCGCTCTGCTTCACGCTCCAGTCTTGGATGTGGCCCTCGGGCACCCATAAATTGTACTTTACCCTTAGTATCGATTTTAAACTGTACATATATACGGTTTACTCCAGACAGGCCCAATTCTGAACCAAGTTCTGTATTAAACTTTCGCTTAATCAACCGATCAATTTGCTCAGACATACATTGCCTTCTGGCCTCATTGGTCTTTTCGTCCTCACAACCTGGATACACCGGTACATTCTCAATGACCGCAAAGGGCACATCCTCGACGACTTCCTCGGTGCTATAGGATACCTCTTCTACGTCAACAATCTCATCTTCCTGATCGGTTTCAGTAGATTCTATCACAGTTTCCTCTATTTCCACATCATCTTCAACAACCTCGATTTCTTCGGGTGCTGGTGGCGGTGGCGGTGGTGGCGGTGGCGGTGGCGGTGTGTTGCGCATTTCAGTGATCGGCACATCTTCTTCGATCTCCGCATCAATGTTCAGTTGACCTACGTCAATGACCTCTTTTTCATAAGTCTTATGCTCGATCGCAAGATAGGTAAGTCCCAAGATCAAGATAAGCCCTATCTGAAAAAAGAGAATACTCCTCTTGCTAAGGTCAGCTTTGGGATTTTTCTTTGGTTCCATGATAAAATAATTAAGTGTGGCTAATTTAATAAAAACATCGGCAAACTGAAATTAAAATTTCATTTTAGAACCGGAACCTGTGAGCGAATCAGGCTTATCACAAATATTCCTGTAAGAATACCCAGCGTATTGGCCAATAAATCCCAAACATCTCCAGATCTGCTGTCTGTCAAAGACGCTTGCAGTACTTCAATAATCAGACCATAAACAAAACTTCCGAAAAAGGTTAATGTCAAGGCCTTCCAGAATTTCTCCTTATTAAAAATGACCAAATGCAAATACAGCATCCAGCTTACGCTGAGAACGAAATAGGCAAAAAAATGAATTTTCTTATCCGGCGGAATACCTTCCAAGTTTTCTGGCAGTGGAGGCATGGCCATAAGAGAACCAATGAGGATGGCAAGGGAATACCCTATGATGGCAACGGTAGTTACTTTAACTGCCAGTGAGCGCTTCATAGGCCTGGGCATCTAATAAGTCCTCAAGTTCACTGGAATCTGAAAACTTAATTTTGATCATCCACCCCTGGCCGTATGGGTCTTCATTGACGAGTTCCGGTTGGGACTCCAGGGTTTCATTAAATTCAATGATTTCACCAGATAAGGGCAAGAACAGGTCTGAAACTGTTTTTACGGCTTCCACTGTTCCAAAGACTTCTTCCCGATCTAAGGTCTCGTCAACGGTTTCTACTTCAACATAGACAATATCTCCCAGTTCCCCCTGAGCAAAGTCTGTGATCCCAACAGTTGCGGTATCCCCTTCTATACGCACCCACTCGTGATCCTTGGTATATTTTAGTGATTTAGGTAAGCTCATATTACAAGTATTAATTGCCAAAATTATAGCGCAGCGTGATGCCTGATCTTATTGTCGTTTGCGGAAATGCCGTAGAAATGGCATAGGTCGCAAAGGAGTGATCGTAAAAGAAAATCGCACTCAGGTTTTTGCTGAGCGCGTAATCTGCTTTCAGCACAAAACCGTAAATATCCTGACCGCTGGTCACCTGATCGTTATCAAGGTCAAGATATCTCACAATCGTCTTGTTTTGCCTTAGCGAAAAATCCGCAGTAATGTTTATATCGCTTTTGAGGATTGTACGCTTTCCGGCTACACGCGTTGCAAATGTAATGTCTTTAAAACGATATCCCAGCCCCACAATATATTCATTACCGTTAATTTCGGTTAAAAGATTGTTGTCAAAACTGAGGGAAAGCGCCCGGTCCTTTCGTATTTCGGTCAGGATTTTTACTGAATTGCGCATCTCAAAATCAAGGCGGATGAGGGGTGAAAACTGTTCGGTCAGGTTTACGTTTGAAAACAGCCGGGCATTGACGAAGTTGCCGGCTTGATCCAGCTGTGCGTCCCCGGGATTATTATTGAGTCCCGTATCATAAGCCAAATTGGTCCTGAACTGATTGATCGTATATCCTGAAGTGTAGCCATGATTTATCGAAAAACGTTTGAAACGTTTTTTAAACCAGTCCATTTTCATAAATCCAGTATATTTCACCTGCCAGTTGGGCAAGGGAATATTCCGAAAAGCACCCAGTTTGACCTTATCTGCCTCTCCGGTAGTATATGCTGAAAGAAATGCGGGGATCAACACCGCCTGATTGTTTCGGCCGTATCCCTCTGGGTATCCATTCTCATCCCTCGGTATGGGCGTTCCCTGATAAAATTGCTCGGCAAGGCGATTGGCGATAGTAAGCCTGTTATCTTCAAATTCGGTAAAGGTTGCTGCGCTTTCCAAAGTATTTTCGGCGAATGCCGAACCCAACATGATGGTACTTATGTTGTAATTACCAAAAGAGTTCCCCGTCAATCCCACATATTCCAACTCCAGACCGGTGTTATCAACCCGGTAATTCTCGTTGTAGGTCTCCTGATAATTTTTGTTCATATTCACATCTACCGTCAGGTCTGTGATAAACCGCGCCTGTGCCTGTATGCCCAAGCGCTCACTTTCAGTTTCTTGATATTGCCCATTAAACTCCTGAAACAATGTCAACCACCCCTTACGGGCAGCCTCAAAGCGCACATCTGCTTGGCTTCCAAAAACGTAGCCCAGACTTGGCTTGGTCGTCCCCATAAAACCTACACCCGGGAGAAAGCCCGGAAGGTAGGTACCATTGTTCTGCTCATAATTTATGGTGATCCTTTTTACACCTGTAAGCAGGCCTATGAAAAAATTGGCCGCTTTTTGACCCCCGCTCAGACTGTTGCCCGCGTCCTGTTGCCGGGGTGTATTGCCCAAGGTAGGCACTGCCAGTTCGCGTTCCTCCCGCGAGACAGGTGCTTTGCGACCGGTGATTTTCTTTAGGCCGATACTATTGTAGAAGGTGCTCATATCCAGCACACCATTCAAGGCGTGGATATTGGCATTGGAAATGGTATTTCCCAAATTGGGTATATCACCCAGCGTTTGCAATTGATTGGAACCCCGGTTCCATTCATAATCTGCAGAATAGCTATAGGTTGCATCCACGAAGCCCAGAAACGGAATTTTATCCAACGGCAGTTTGTAATTGGCCTGCAACGTCTGGAAATGCCTGTTTGGGGTTCCTGGATCAAAGAAGCCGCTGTACACCCCGCCGGCTGTGGGATCTACCCGGTCATCGGGCAACAGATAATTGCGCACGATGCGGTTCTGTCCCTGGTCGAGGGTGGCGGTCAGCGATTTGGTAAGTGGGAAATTGATGGTAAATTGCCTGTCGAAAGCATAGTTGCGCTGTGAAAATTCGGGAACTATTGAACCTTCATTTAGTGTTATGTCCCTAAATTTTTGTCTGTTGAACTGGCGTACAATATTTGAATTGACCGTTACGCTCGCCGGAAGGTAATTGAAATTAAAATCCTTCAGCAGCTTCCAGTATTTGCTGGCAAATAGGGAATCGTTTTTGGCAAATGGCTCGACAGGTTTCTGTTCAAACGCATAATTGTAGGTTGCCCCCAGACGCACACTTTGATCGGTAGAGCTTTCTATCTCAAAATCCTTGTGGTCTTCCTGGTTGTGGCTGTAGGAAAATGCAAAATTCTCCACATCATAAAAATTTTCTTCGGCCTCACCGGTGCGTTCCTTCCTTACGCCAATGAGATTGATACTCTGCCGAACAGTACGGGCAATGGCCCGATCCTCAATTTCCTCGCGGTTTTCCTCGCTGGCCTGATCAAGAACAGTTTCCAATTCCAGATCAGTATATAAGGGATCGTATTTTGGAGTGGAAAATGCACCGCCCACCGCATAATTAAAAGGTATTTTTATACCCCATTGTTGCGGAAGCAATTGACCTACATTGACATTGGTGGTTACATCATAAGAGGTGGCATTTTCCAGACTTCTCTGGTTGGGCGCCTGATCAATACCCCCAAAACCAATGGTTGTATGCCGTCCAGTAGCCGAAACGGTTGCAAAATCCGCAATGTTGGCATCCATATTTACAATGCCTGCCCAGCCACCTTCGTTTTTAAGTTCAGACAGGCGAAGCTCGTTAAACCAAGCTTCCCCACAAACCGTGTTTGCGCGTTGGGCGTTTCCATTTTTGAGGCCCAACATCAGCACACGTACGTCCCCAAAACTCGGGTTCCCCTTGATCCCTATGCGAAGTTCACCAGTGCTGTAGGGCGTGTTTCGAGGATTTACTATAAGATTGGCCCCGCTGTCAAAGTAGGCGATCTCATCCGGTTGTACACCGGCACCCACATTTATAAATGCTGCCTTGACGGTTTCCAATAAATCAAGTGGTACATCAAAACGGTTGGCTTCCGGCCAGATTTCCTCGGGGTCTTGTGTAAAATAGGGTGTGGGCACCAGGGGCAGTTCAATTTGATAAAAGTTTTCGCTTAAATCTGTTCCTATACGGATGAAGGCCACCATTTCATTTTCAAACAGATCGTCGGTGGCCTGACCGGCATCATCAACCAAGGATTCTGCGTGTACAAACATCTCTATGTTTTCATACTGACGCATATCCAGCCTAAAATTCTTATAAACCCCGCGGCTGTCCTGCCCTTCGAGGTCACAAACCCGCATTGCAAGAGATTGCTCATTCTGGCGAATTGTATTGTTGTTGTTTAGCAGTTCTTCCCGTTGCACGCCCGGCGGCAAAGTATATGGTATGGGATTGCGATCTTCATTCTCCTGTATGCTGATAGCTTCTACCTCAAAAAGGGTATCGTCATTGTTATCGTCCTGCTCCAAAGGATCTAGCGACTGCAAGTAGCGCCGGTAATCCCCGCGCACTAAGTTCAGTGTACCAAAACGCAATACAGTCTCCTGTTGAAAATTGCTCATAAACATCCGCATAAAACGACTGGACCTAAAATCTGAAATCCCTCCTACAGTGTTGGTAGGTTGACTAATTGGTATCTTAAACTGTACCCATTTGGTAGGCAGGTTTTCTCCATTTTGCAACTGCACAGTATCTCGCCGGATATCCGCAACGTAGGGATTGGAAACATTAAGATTGTTGGGTGTGATGTCCAGCTCGTATTCAAAATAGCTATCCACCGTGTTCATGGTATAATCCCGGTTAAAATCCTCCACATCGGGCAACGTGGTAGAACCGCGGTTGGTCTGTGTAACTTCTACCGGGGAGTTTCCTTCCTGACCGTTATACCTCTTGTAGCGGTTGAGAATGCTTCCCTGCGCCTGAACAAAAAACTCATAGTTGTCACCAGCAGGGTCGTCCAAACCTGCAAACGCCGGAAAATTCTCCCGTTCCTGAGCATCGTCAAGACCATCATAACCTATATCCTGATTAAGCCGCTCCTGCCCTGCTGAATCAAAGGCGTAAACTAAGGCCTGGCTGGTGGGTACCTTGCCCCAAGCGGTGGGGGAGGTATTTTGCAGGCCGCCGTCTTCCGGGAGACCATTTTCATATTGCTTTCTTCCGTCCTTCAGTACATCTTCCGAAATATTACCAAGGTTCAGCGTCAATTTTCCGCCGGGATTCGTTGCGTTTTCAGCATACTCAAAGGGATCCATAAGCCAGAACTCGATGTATTCCACATTGGACTGCTCAAAATCGGTCGAGGTAAATTGACGCATGATCCCACCAAAGTTCTCCGCCGGGTCGCTCAAGATACCATCTTCTGCATCCGGACTGAAGTTATATGCGCCACGTTCAGAAGGGTAATACGCGAGGTCCAATGTAAAAAGCGCCTGGGTGGTGCCCGCCACCACATCCTGCTGCGGAAATATCTCTTCACGAAAAATCCTTCGTGTGGCAAAGTTGCTCAGGTCATTATCAGATATTCCATCGGGACGACGACTGCTATAAAACAGTGGATCGATACTATACCAAGCGAGTTTGGCGCGCTTGTAACCAGATGCCAGATCTCCGTTTTGCAGCTCCCCACCAAAACCAATGGGCGCCGAAGATAAAAACCACTGCAGCGGCGAACTGATATCTATAGAAGTCTGCGCGCCCTCAAAATCATCGATGTAGGAGGCGGCTTTTCCACCAAAATCGGTGCCTTTGGGCTGTCCCGGTAAAAGGTATGCTACTTCCCCGCGTATGGAAAATTCTGAAGGTACGTCTGTATCAATGGTAGGATATTTATTGATCAACCGGGTGAGGAAAGGGACCTCAGTCTGGTAGCTGGCGTTGAGGCCAAAAATGGTGTTATTTATGGGCTCAAAACTGTAACTCGCTTTTTGGGTCAATGGTCTTTCGCTCAGATTGACCATTGTACCGCCCACAATAAGATCGTCGTTGAAACGGTGCTCCACGTTAAGACCGATAAATCTTTTGGTCTGCTGGCCAAAAAGGGAACTGTTTTCGGTGGAAACATTAATGGGAATGTTTGAAGCCTTGAGCGCAGGATCGAGAATGATCACGCGGCCCCGCTGATAATCTACGGTATAATCCAGTCCTTCCTGAAGCACCCGCCCACCGGCAGTTACGGTCACTGATCCTTGGGGAACATTGAATCCACCAATTGGTATACCGTCATCCTGCGAGGATTTGTACTTTCCCTTTAACTGAAAGCGGTTCTTATCAGCATCATCACGGGCTACCGTTTTTGTGGATTCATACAGACTTCGGTACACGTATTTTTCCTGATTGGCATTGTACGTATCCGTATTGTTATAAACTTCCCCCGGTTCAGCAGCCAATTGGTCAAAGAGATAACTACCAAAGGGTTCTACCGAGGTGAAAATGATACTTCCCGTACTGGGATTGACCGTAATGCCCGGCTGATAATCAAAAAAGCCATCCCCACCTATCTGCGGGTCGCCAAAGCGCGTTAACCGATCCAGGTTAAAAACGTTAAGCAACGGGGTCTCTTCTACCAGTGCCGGGTTAAAATCAGTAGGGGGAAGCGGTGGCCCGTTCTGTGCCGGCCGGATGTAATTAAGGGGCGCGGGATCTGTATAAACGATGTTCAACCGGAAACCTTCCTGCTGCAGCTGCCCACCACCCAAACTGTAGATGTTTTTCATCATCAAGTCCCAGACCGGCTCCTGTACGCTGGTAATGTTGCTTTTGAGCATTTTTACGATGAGTGCCTGTGGCTCACCGGTATTGTTCACATTACCGGGAGCACCGGGGTCATCGGGCTGCGCTGAACCGTCGATGCCGTCATTGGCAAACTCACCCACCTGAAAGACCTCACCGTTCACGGTGTACTGATATGCCACCGCCAAAACCTCATCGTTGCTCAAGCGCTGGTTGAGCGAGATATACCCCAAGCGGTCGTTGAGGGTGTACTCGTTCTGGTTTAATTTTCTGGCATTTTCCAAGAGGGCGTAATCGGTACCATCGTTAACATTTATGCCAAAGCTCTGCCCCACGGTAGAAGCCTCCCGGATGCCCGGCCTGAGGATAGTTTGCCCATTGCCGGTAAGGCCAAAGGGATTAAAATCATTATTGGGGTTGTCTGGCCTGGCGTCTGGAGAAACATTGATGAATCCTGCCGGGATGTCGTCAAGTCCTATATTCTCCGGGCGGCTTTCGCCAAGATCCTGAACGGCGACGACGTTACGTGTGTTTTCAAAACTCTGGGTACGGTTTGTCACCCAGACCTCTATACGGTTGATCTGTATATTGGTATTGACAAATGGATAACGGGCCAGTGCCTGATCATAGGTATCCCTAAAATACTGGGCAAGGAAATAATGCCTGTTTTCATCATAATCAAGGGCAAAAACCTCAAAATCCTGAACTGTTGCCTCCCCCTGCGCAGTGACCGAACGGGTCTGGCTCTGTTGCTCAGAAAACACTCCGGTGACGGTCGTCTTGCCAAATTGCAATTGCGTCTTGACCCCAAACAGGCTTTGCGATCCTTGTATAAGCGCGCTGTTTAGCGGCATGTTTACATTCCCAATCTCGATTTTTTGAATGATATCGTCTTCCGTAGGGGTATATTCCAGCTTTATCTGGTTCTGAAAATTAAAGGAAGCTTCGGTATCGTAATTGGCATTGATCTGCAGCCGCTCGCCAATCTTGCCCAGTAAGCTCAAGCTGATGCGCTGGTCAAAGTCAAAACTGAAATTGCTTCGGTTTCTGGGTGAGAACCTCGGGTTGTCCTGCTTGGTATATAGCCCGCCCAGATCAAGCTCCACCGAACCACTCGGGGTAAACTCTATGGTGTTTCCACCAAAAATGCTTTCAAAGAGGCCGGAGTTTACATAAAAACCGGGCAGGAGACTTTTGCGATCCTCAATAGCCTCATCAGTGCGGCCGTCTATTGCAGCGATCTTTTCCTTAAAATAAGACTGCATCTGCTCCCGGCGTACACGCTCCTTAAATTCTTCTGGCGAAAGTATTCTGGGATAATTGATATTGAAGGCGCCGAGTTCTTCGGTATAGATGTATTTATTAATGGCGGGGTCGTAGCGGTATTTTGAAACGATGCTGTTGGGATTCTGCAGCATCAGCCGGCCCAGCGCGTAGGTCGTCTCGGTAGTATCGGTTTCCGTTTCCGTTTCTTCCTCTTCCTGGGCACTGCCCAAAAACGGGATCAGGAAAAGGCAAAGGCCAAAAAAATACCGGAGCGATAAATTTGAAGATAAAACTGTACCCAAGGTTACCTATAAGTTTTTAAGCGCCTGTTTAATAATGGTTTCCACTCCTGCGGAAGGATTTTCCCTAATAACTGCATCACAGACCCGCTCTGCCTGCTTGCGCGAAAAGCCGAGGGTTTCCAATGCAGATAACGCCTCCTCTTTGTGGGTATTGCCCGTTACACCCGAAACTTCATCAACCGCAAATACTTTCAATATCTTTTCCTTGAGGTCAAGAATCACCCGCTGGGCAGTTTTTGCCCCAATGCCCTTAACGGACTGGATCGTCCGCACGTCGCCAGAGCCAATCGCTTGTTGCACTTGTTGCGGATTGAGCGATGACAACATTGTCCGCGCAATACTCGTCCCAACACCAGAAACCGATATCAGCAGTTTAAACACTTCCCTTTCGGCCTTTTCCATAAAGCCATACAGGGTGTGTGCATCCTCTTTGATGTGCAAATAGGTGTAAATGGTGATGCTTTCGCTTTCCGGCAACAGGGAAAACGTATGAAGGGAAATGTTGACGAAATAGCCCACCCCATTGCAATCTATGATGACCTCAGTTGGGTTTTTTTCGACAAGACGTCCCTTAAGGAATGTGATCATTGGCAATTCTTTAACAAGTGCGCCAAATGTACAAAAAGTAAAGACTTTACGGCACCCGCAGGTAGTTTTCACCTGTCATATCATACTTCGGAAATGAATGGGTGTTTTTTACATTAAAGAAGATTTGGACAACAATTTGACCTGTAGAGCAAAAGACTTCGTTTATATTTGTGACAATAAATCAAAATCAACCTATGAAGGCTTATAAAATCGCAATTGTGCCCGGAGATGGAATTGGCAACGAAATCGTTCCCGAAGGATTACGGGTACTGCAAACTGCAGCGGAAAAATTTAATTTTAAACTTGAAACGGAATCCTTTGGCTGGGGCGCCAAATATTATTTGGAGCATCAGGAGTTTCTCCCAAAAAATGGTCTGGATACCCTGAAAAAATTTGATGCCATTTATTTCGGCTCGGTAGGATTGCCCGAAGTGGACGATACGCTTCCCGCAAAAGACTATACATTTAAAGTACGTACCCATTTTGACCAATATGTGAATTTTAGGCCGGTGCGCACCTATCCCGGTGTGACCAGACCATTGCGCAGCGAGAAGCACATCGATTTTGTGATCATCCGTGAAAATACTGAAGGTGAATTTGTACAGATAGGGGATCAATACCTACCGGATTCCCCTAACGGAATGGGTGTTGACACTTCTATTTTTACCCGAAAAGGTATTGAGCGCATTGCCCATTACGCCTTTAAACTGGCCCGCAAACGCCGAAACAAAGTTACCCACATCACAAAATCAAACACCTTGATACACAGCCTGACCTACTGGGACCGTGTGATCAGGGAGGTCGCAGCAGAATATCCCGATGTGCAACACCAGCAGATGTACATCGACAACAGTACGGCGATGTTTGTGCTCAAACCGGAGCAATTTGATGTAGTATTAACCACAAACCTTTTTGGGGATATCTTGAGCGACTTGGGCGGAGCAGTAATGGGCAGCCTCGGTCTGGGCGGAAGTGGTAACATCAACCCAGAAAATGACCATCCTTCTATGTTTGAGCCCATTCACGGTTCTGCACCAGATATCGCAGGAAAAAACATCGCTAACCCGTATGGACAAATTTGGTCAGGCGCATTGATGCTGGAGCACCTGGGTGAGAAAGAAGCTGCCGATGCGGTCATGGCCGCAATGGATAAAGCGACTCAGTCAGGCGCACTCACTGTTGATCTTGGCGGGACCGCGAGCACCAGCGATGTTGCCGATGCGGTGATTAAATATTTAAGTTAGACCAATGTCAGGTCGAGCGCAGTGGAAAACCATCTTTTCCAGACAGTGGCTTCGACTGTGCGCAGCCTGACAACTACTCTTTAAACAACCTCGATACCACAAACTTAATTTGAAAATCACCGACCTAACCCTGACCTATACCAACACGATGCCCGGTTTTGATAAAAGCCCTGCACGCATTATGGAAAAGGACGGGTGGAATGCCAGCACGCTCACCATCTATTCCCATACGGGAACACATATTGATGCCCCAATGCACTTTGAGGCCAGTGAGCAGACCATCGATGAGATTCCGGTAGAGGATTTTGTTGGGAAAGCATTTGTGGTTGATGTGAGAAATGTAGGTGCCAGCGGGTTGATTACGGTTGGCCATCTTCCGGAGAACGTAATCGAAAAATTTGAGCCTGGAGACAGCCTTTTATTGTGGTCGGGCTGGTCAGCGCATATCAATACACCCACGTATCGCGATGATCTGCCGCGTATAAGTGAGGAACTCGCACAGTGGTGTGTGCACAAAAAAGCAAAAATGCTGGGGGTCGAGCCGCCATCAGTGGCAGATGTCAACAACATCGAGGAAGTGACCAGAATACATAAAATCCTTTTGGGGCACGTCATTATTATAGAAGGGCTTACCAATATGGAAAGCCTCAACAGCACCGAAGTACAGCTTATCGCACTTCCCCTGAAAATAGGTAGCGGCGATGGCGCCCCTGCCCGTGTAATCGCCATAGAAAATTGATGGAACAAAACCTTGATATAAACACACTGCAACTGCCACCGGTCGATACAGCACCCTTTCGGTCAAACAATGAGAAACTCTTTGAGCAGCTTGCTACTACCCTGGTCATTGTAGATGACGATCCTACCGGGAACCAGACGGTTTACGACATTCCGCTACTTGCTACCTGGGACAAAGAGACCTTTTTACAGGAATTTAAAGCTCAAACACCGGCATTTTTTGTGCTGACCAATTCCCGTAGCCTTACGGCGAAAGCTTCTGCGGAAGTGTTTCAGGAACTGGCTAGAAACCTTTTGGCGGCAGCCAAAAAGACCAACCGAAAATACATCCTGCTCAGCCGAAGCGATTCTACCCTACGCGGACATTTTCCGGCAGAAATCGAGAACCTCAAAACCTACGCAAACGATGTCGAAGCGGTTACCATCTTTTGCCCGGTTATGTTTGAGGGCAACCGGGTTACGGTAAATGATACCCATTACATTCAGGAAGAAAATACGCTGTTGCCAGTGGCAAGTACCGCTTTCGCGGAAGACAAATCCTTTGGTTACCAAAACTCCAACCTAAAAGAATACATCAAGGAGAAAAGTAGTGGTAGTATTTCGCAGGATAAAATCCATTCGCTTCCACTTGACAAGCTTCGAAAATATTCCACCGAAAGATTGGTTTCCTTTTTTGAGAACCTTCCGGCGCAGGCCTATTGTATTCTCAATGCCCTTTGCTATGAGGATTTAGACAAAGCCTGCCACGCGCTACTGCTGGCTACCCAAAACGGAAAGCCCTTCGCCTACCGTACCTCAAGTTCAATGGTGCCATCGCTAATCGGGCTTCCGCCAAAAGAATTGCTCGATGCAGGCCAAATGCTCCAGCCTACAGACCAGGGCGGGCTTCTCGTGCTGGGGTCTTACGTACCAAAATCTTCGGCACAGTTTAATTACCTCTATGACCGAATGAACCAAGAAAATGCACTGGAACTCGACGTAAAAAAAGCCGTAAAAAAGGGTGCGGCAGATTATCTAGATTCGCTTTCGCGAAAGCTAAATCAAAAATTGGATGCTGGTGAAGATGTCCTACTATACACCAGCCGCGAACTGCTAACTGCAGCAGATGTTGATGGCAATCTGGAGATTGGCAGTGTAATTTCAAAAGCCCTGGTCACCTTGGTCGAAAAACTGGAAAAAGCACCCAGATACCTGATTGCCAAAGGTGGCATCACCTCAAACGATCTGGCCGTAAAAGGCTTACAAATGAACAGGTCAACAGTATTGGGACAAATACTGCGTGGCGTACCCGTTTGGGAAATGGGCAAGGACACCCGTTTTCCCGGCTTGCCCTATGTCGTCTTTCCAGGAAACGTAGGTAGCGAATCCGCACTTTGGGAACTTACAAAAAAACTCAATAAGCAATGAAAACATCCATCAAGCGCTACGGCTTTTTCCTAGGTTCATTTTTACTTACGCTACTGCTTTATATTGACCGGGTGGTTATAAGCTCGACCAAGGATTCTGTAACACGGGACCTCGACCTCAGCGATACACAAATGGGCTGGATCCTGGGTGCATTTGCTTTGGGGTACGCCTTGTTTCAGGTTCCCGGCGGTGCCTTTGGTGACAAATATGGCGTGCGCAAGGTAATGACCGTCATCATTGGGCTTTGGTCGTTTTTTACCGCGCTAACCGGTCTGGCGTGGAGTTATGTGTCCATATTGGTTTTCCGTTTTGTTTTTGGGGCGGCAGAGGCCGGGGCTTTTCCCAATATTTCCCGGGCGGCGTTTAGCTGGGTGCCGCTCAAAGAACGTGGTATTTTCCAGGGGATTAACTTCTCAGGTTCGCGGTTGGGAGCAGCGTTTGCACTTCCGCTGGTGGCCTACCTGATCACCGCTTGGGGCTGGCGTAATATTTTTTTCTTTTTTGGCGCCGTAGGCGTGTTGTGTGCGTTTGTTTTCTATTTTCTTTTTCGCAACAAACCAGAAGATCACCCGCGCCTTTCTGATGAGGAAAAGGAGTATATCGTCTCTACACGTCAAAAGAAACGGGAAACCCCGCGCAAGGCGTTACCGGTCTCGTCTATTCTCGCCTCAAAAAATGTGAGACTGGCCATGGTGCAGTATATAGGCAGTAATTTTATCTTCTTTTTTACGCTTACCTGGCTATTTCCCTACATCAAGGACAAATACGATCTGGCACTGATCGATGCCGGTTTTTACGCTATGATGCCACTCATAGCTGGAGCATTGGGCAACTGGGTCAGTGGTGCACTCGTGGATTATATTTACAGGACCGGCCGCTGGAAGTGGTCACGGCGCACTCCGGCAATCCTGGGCTTTAGTTTGATAATCATCGGTATCTTGGTGAGCCTGTATATGGAAACTGCGCTGGGCGCGGTGCTTTGGCTTTCAGTGGCGATTTTTGGTGCAGATATGACGCTTAGTCCGTCTTGGTCATTCTGTATGGATATTGGCCAGGAAGACTCGGGCAAGGTAAGCGGTATGATGAATATGGCCGGTAACCTGGGCGCCTTTGCGACGGCCCTCGCCTTCCCTTACCTACAAGCGTGGACGGGAAGCAACGAACCCTTTTTTTACGTAGCTGCTGTTTTGGCGGGCATCGCAATCTTTTGCTGGTTAAAGATGGATCCCGGGAAGGAGGTTGCCTGATCTAAAGCGAACAGCATTTAAGTATAAAAACCTCAAAGCATCCTTGTATTTTATTAATTTTGAAACAAAAGAAGCTGCATGGACATCAAAACCTCAAAAATAGAACTTGTCAAATTGATATTAGATATCGAAAACGAAGCTTTCATTCAACGGGTTACGAAATTCATTAGTGATGAAAAATCAGACTTTTGGGAGAAACTCACTCCATCTGAAAAAGAAGAAATCAAAAAAGGGATCGCCCAACTGAACCGTGGTGAACGCACATCTTATAAAGACGTACTTAAAAAGATTTCTTAATGAAAGTTTACCTTTCACCGCTCGCCGAGCAGAAACTCACAAAACTTACCGAATACTTACTGGAAGCGTGGGGCCATAAGGTTAAAAACAACTTTTTGGGCGAATTAGGTGGAAAAATAGACCAAAGATGAAAAAACTAAAGATCGTCTGCATCGGTACGGGGTACTTCAGCCACTTTCATTATGAGGCCTGGGGCCGTATTCCCGAGGTAGAGGTTTCTGCAATTTGCAGTCTGGATGACGCTTCCGCGAAAGCGATTCAGAAAAAATTCAATATCAAAAAATTATATTCGGACTATACCGAAGCGCTTGCTCAAGAGCGTCCCGACCTTGTGGATATCATCACCCCGCCCGCAACACACGCCAAAATCTGCCACGAAGCAGCAAACCTGGGCATCAACATCATCTGCCAAAAACCGGTCTGCCCCACTTTCGCAGATTCAAAAAACCTGATTGAAGAAATATCAAAAAAAGTACGGTTTATTATTCACGAAAACTGGCGTTTTCAGCCGTGGCATCGCGAGATAAAAGAAATTATTGGCGCAGGCACTTTGGGCAAACTATTTAACCTCAACTTCAATTCACGAATGGGCGACGGTTGGGGAAACGATGCTTATTTGGCGCGGCAGCCGTATTTTAGGGATTACGAGCGGCTGCTTATTTACGAGACCGGCGTGCATTTTATTGATACGTTTCGGTACCACGCGGGGGAAGTGGTTTCCGCTTATGCGAAATTGAAAAAACTCAATCCCGTGATAAACGGCGAGGACTGCGCCCTGATGCTGCTCGACTTTGAAAGCGGTGCCACGGCACTTTGGAACGCCAACCGATACAACGAAAACAATTATACCAAAGACCGCTTTACCTTTGGCGAGTATGTAATAGAAGGTGAAAAGGGCACGCTACGCCTCTATGCTGACGGAAAAATAACAGTACAACTTCTGGGCAAGGCCGAAAAAGAACACCACTACAATTTTACCGAAACCGGTTTTGCCGGGGACTGTGTGTACCGTTTTCAGCAGCACGCCATCGATGCGCTTGTCAGTAACAAACCTGCAGAGACCGAAGCCACCGCATACCTAAAAACATTGCAGGTTCAGGAGATGGTTTATCAATCAGCAACACAACAAAACGTCGTCAAGGTAAATACTTGAAATAATGGTACCTGTTTTCAAAGCAGCGTCTCACTGCCCTTGCTGCTTTGGTGATGAATATTCACATAGGGCATGCGCTTTAACCGAGTAGCTTCAAGCGTCAAAAAATCAAATTCCTCGACGACCTTTCCGGTTATTTCATAAATCCCCTTTCCCTGAAACGGATATTTTTTCGCCACCGGCGGAAAGTGAACCGTATCCAGCCAATTCCCCGCTTGATCCAGAAACGTACCGAAGAACATCCGGTCACCCCGCGACGTACCGGTATTTTTGACCGTGACCAAGTATCCATAAATGGTGACTTCCTTGCCCAGATACAGGTTAAAATCTGTCACCAGTAACGAATTTTCCGGTGGGCTTTCTAACAGGACAAAAGGAGCGTACAGCGAAAAACCCAAAAGCTCCAACTGATCATACGCCATCTCTATCTGGGAAACCTTGAATTTGGGCAAGGTAAAATCGCTCATGCCTACTTTAAAAAACTGCTGTTGGTTCTCGTTTTTTGGAATGTTGTTTTCCTTGTAATGCGCTTCCCAAAGCAGAGCCCGTTTATCCTTGTTCAAGCTCCTGAAAGCATTGATGCGTATTAAAATGTCCAGTTGCTCGATGCCCAGCGGCACGCGCTCCATAAAATCTTCAAGCGAGGAATAGGATTGTTTTACCCGCCCGTTTATGATCTTGATGATACTTCTTTTCTCAAGTCCGTGGAGGTGTTGATAGCCCAAAAAAATGTCCTTACCCGTGATGGTGGTCTGTATGTCGCTGCGGTTGATGCATGGTGCATGGATCGTTCCGCCGTGCTGCCGGGCTTCGTGTACGTAGGTTTCCACCCGGTAAAAGCCGCCTCCGTTGTTTATGGTAGCAACCATATATTCCAGAGGGTAATAGCATTTTAGGAAAAGGCTTTGGTAGGATTCCACCGCATAGGAAGCCGAATGCCCTTTCGCGAAAGCATAACCCGCAAAACTCTCGATCTGCCGCCACACATCATCAACCATCGCTTCCTCCTCACCGCGCGCAAGACAATTGGATTTAAATTTATCTTTCACCGCTAGAAATTCTTCCCGCGAGCGGTATTTGCCACTCATCCCGCGTCGCAGCACATCAGCCTCCCCCAGATCAAGCCCGGCGTAATGGTGCGCGACTTTGATCACATCTTCTTGATAGACCATCACGCCATAGGTGTCTGGCATAATGTCCCACAGCACAGGATGGGCCTCTTTTCTGCGTTCCGGGTTTTTGTGCCGTAAAATATACTCGCGCATCATCCCGCTTTTGGAAACCCCCGGCCTGATGATCGAACTGGCCGCGACCAGCGTGAGGTAATTGTCCACCCCCAGTTTGCGCAGCAGCATACGCATCGCCGGCGATTCTACATAAAAACAACCGATGCACTCGGCGCGCGCGATCATCGCGTTGATTTTGCTGTCGCGAAAAAAAGGTTTGGCATCGTGAATGTCCGGCAACGTGACTTCCGGGTGATTCTCTTTGATGATGGCGATAGCATCCTTGATCTTACCCAAACCCCGCTGACCCAAAATGTCAAATTTATACAGCCCTACATCTTCGGCAATATGCATATCAAACTGTACCGTGGGAAATCCTTTGGGCGGCAGATCTGTGGCCGAAAAATAATGAATGGGCTTTTCTGAAATCAAAATACCTGCAGCGTGTATGCTTAAATAATTAGGCTTGCCGTGCAAGAAGGCTGCATATTTGAGAACAAGTTTTGACAGATCATCGATCGCTTTGGGATTAAACTTGCCGTCACTCAACTTATCGATCTCGTGTTTGGGCAGGCCGAAGACCTTGCCCAGTTCACGCACAGCACCGCTGTGCTTAAAGGTGACATAGGATCCCAAAAGAGCGGCCCGACCGTTTTTGCCAAATTCCTCAAAAATATAGCGCGTTACATCCTCCCTGTCCCAAGTCGAAAAATCAATGTCAAAATCGGGTGGCGTGGTGCGGTAAAGGTTCATAAACCGTTCAAAATAGAGATCGAGCTCTATGGGATCGACATCGGTGATACGCAGGAGGTAGGCGACAATACTGTTGGCACCACTCCCCCGACCCACGTGATAATACCCTTGACTGTGGGCGTACTTTACGATCTGCCAGTTGATGAGAAAAAAGGAAACATAATTTTTACCCCGTATCATATGAAGCTCTTTCACCAAACGTCTTTTAATGGTATAGGTGATGTTATCATAGCGTTCGGGCAGCGCACTTTTGCAGAGGTTGACCAGTTTTTTATAATCCGCTTCCGCGGAAGCGAAAACCGTTTTTCTGTTTTGGTTTTTGTTTTCTGAAGTAAAATCAAATTGTATCTCGCAGTTTGCCATCAGCTCTCTAGTATTCTGAAGTATATGCGGAAAATCTTCGAAGGATTCTTTCAATTTTTCCAGCGGAAGCATTTTTTGGTCAAAACTTCCCTGAGCATTTTTAGGCAACTTGCTCAGCAGCACATTCCCGTCTATCGCCCGAAGCAGGCGGTGTACATTAAAATCCCTTTTGTGCCTAAAACTCACCGGTTGCAGCACGACCAATCTATCCTTAAACTCCCTGTATTTTGAAAATCTAAGCCGGTTGAGATCACTCGCCGCGATACCAATGAACTCATTTTCGGTGAAATTGTTTTTGTCTAGTTCCAGGATTTTTTCGAATGGGTAAATGATCGCAACGTCTTCCAAAAGTGGTGCTCGCTCTGGGAAGTCACTTTTGCCATGCAGGTATTTTGACAAGAAGCTGTTGATATTTTTAAATCCGTTGTTATTCAGCGCAAGCATTACACAACAACAGCTGGCGCCATTCCTAAAATCAACACCCAGCAAAGGTTTTATGCCAAATTCTTCAGCTTTTCGCACAAAATTCAAACACGCCGAAGTATTGTTGATATCGGTCAAAGCCAAAGTTTTACAACCATTCTCGCGAGCCATTTCCAGAAGCTCCACTTCCGAAATGGTCCCGTAACGCAAACTGAAATAAGAATGGTTGTTTATATACATAACTGATTTAAAATATTGATCCCCGGTCCTCCCCCAAGGGGAGGAATCCTATGTGGCTCCCCTCCTTGGGAGGGGTTGGGGGAGGAATTTTACTGATGCCTGTGCGCCAGCAAGATGGGTGGTTCGCCGTTAAAGGGATTGCCCTGATTGCCCACCGTGCGGGATCCCTCGCCCATTGCGGAAGCGCGTAAGATGCTTCGGTCGCCGTAGCGCGTGCGGATAGCATCCATCGCTTTGTACAGGTTTACCGTGCGTTTGGGATCTTCAAAAAGGTCTATTTGAGAATGGCCTTCGGTCAGGCCGCTGTAGCGCACACCAACCAAGCGAATGAGCAGCCGCCGCGAATACAGCGTTTCAAAAAGCTGCAGCACCTGCGGAATCAAATTATGATCTGCGGCTGTATACGGGATTTTCAACTGCTTGGAATACGTCTGAAAATCGGAGTACCGCACTTTTACCGTGATGCAGGACGTAAGCTTACCGCCACGCCGCAGCTGAAAAGCCAGATTTTCTGCCATCGCCGTGATGGTGGTCTTCAATTGTTGTACATCGGTGGTGTCCCGGCCATAGGTACGCTCGCTGGAGATCGATTTGCGCTCGTGATATTCAGTAATGGGCGTGTGGTCAATACCGTTGGCGCGCTCCCAGATCACCCGCCCGTTTTTGCCAAAAACCGAAATCATCATCTCTACCGGCATCTGCTGGATCAGCGAAACCTTTTTCACGCCCAGATGGCAAAAAGTCTGAAAGGTCTTCTCGCCCACCATCGGGATTTTCCTGACGGAAAGCGGTGCCAAAAACGTTTTTTCGTAGCCGTCATCTATTTTAAGTTGGTTGTTGGGTTTGGCCTCCCCGGTTGCCACCTTTGAAACCGTCTTGTTTGCTGAAAGCCCAAAAGAAATAGGAAGCCCCGTCTCCCGCATAATGCGTTGTCGCAACTCTGAAGCGAATTTATAACAGCCAAAAAAGCGATCCATCCCGGTAAGGTCTGCGTAAAACTCATCGACGCTGGCCTTTTCGAGAACCGGGACTTCTTCGCGGATGATTTCTGTGACGGCTTTGGAGAATTTGGTGTATGTGCCTGCATTGCCACGAATGTAGATGGCATTGGGGCAGAGCCTCCGGGCAACTTTTATAGACATGCCGGAGTGCACACCAAACCTGCGGGACTCATAACTCGCAGCACTTACCACACCACGGTCACCGGTGCCGCCCACGACAACGGGACGGTCTTTTAAACGGTCATCCTGCAACCTTTCGCAGGAAACAAAAAAAGTATCGAGATCAAAGTGAATTATCGTGCGTTTCATAAAATAGGAATTATTACAAAATTATGGAATATTTCCTATTTTAGATTGCAGTAGATGTGTTAAAGGTTATCCAGTATTTTAATAGTTTGATATACAAGGACTAAATAAAAATCCGTTCAGATTGGACCTGAACGGATTCTTAAATTTCACTGAAAACTGTCTGCATCATTTAATCTTCCCCATCTCCTGTTCCAGCTCTTTTTGTTTCTTCTCTTTTTGCTGGGCATCGATTACGGCAATTGCCGTCATGTTGACAATTTCGTCCACACTGGCGCCTAGTTGGAGTACGTGTACCGGCTTGTTCATCCCCATCATAATGGGACCGATGTTATCCGCCTTATCGAGTTCCTTAAGCATTTTGTAAGTAATGTTGGCAGAGTCAATATTTGAAAACACCAAGGTATTGACCTTCTTACCGGCGAGTTTGGAGAATGGGAATTTGCTTTTCATCATATCCATATTCAATGCAAAATCTGCCTGCACCTCCCCATCAACTACAAGGTCAGGATAGTAACGGTGCAGGTAAGCCACGGCTTCACGCACTTTGGTAGCTTTTTCATTTTCCGAAGAACCAAAGTTGGAATAGGAAGCCATCGCGATAATAGGTTCTAGGCCAAACATCTGTACCGTGCGGGCAGTCATCTGGGTGATTTTTGCAAGTTCTTTCGCCGAAGGCTCAATATTGATGGAAGTATCTGCCAAGAACATCGGTCCGCGGGAAGTGATCATCAGGTTGGCGGTGGCGACTTTTTGCACATTTTTAGCAGAACCAATAACTTCCAAGACCGGTCGTACGGCGGCAGGATAACTGCTGGAATAGCCCGTGATCATACCATCTGCGTCGCCCTCGTTGACCATCATTGAAGCAAAGTAATTGCGTTGCCGTATGATTTTTTTGGCATCGTGCAGCGTAGTCCCTTTGCGCTTCCGTGTCTGCCAAAAAATATGGGCATATTTTTCAATCTGCGGCAAAGCCTCCTTGGCCTTAGGATCGATGATTTCCACATCGGCATCAAATTCCAGTTCGGTCATCAGTTCTTCAATGGTTTCGCGGGTTCCCAACAGTATGGGTACGGCGATGCCTTCTTCGTAAACAATCTGGGCAGCTTTCAGCACATCCAACTGATCTGATTCTGCGAAAACAATACGTTTGGGAGCCGATTTGGCCTTGTTGAGCATCAACCTGACAAGTTTATTGTCTGAGCCCATACGCTCATAAAGGTCGTCTTCGTACTTCTGCCAATCGGTTATTTCTATACGCGCGACACCGCTATCCATCGCGGCTCTTGCAACTGCCGGTGGTACTTTGGCAATCAATCGTGGATCAAAGGGTTTGGGAATAATATATTCGCGGCTAAAGTTGAGACGCGTTTCGCCGTAGGCAATATTTACTTCTTCGGGAACGGGTTCTTTGGCCATTTCGGCAAGGGCTTTTACCGCTGCCATTTTCATTTCTTCGTTGATTTTTGTGGCGCGCACATCTAGCGCTCCGCGAAAAATAAACGGAAAGCCCAAAACATTATTTACCTGATTGGGATGGTCAGAACGGCCGGTTGCCATAATGATGTCCTCCCGTGTTTTCATCGCCAGGTCATAGTCGATCTCCGGATTGGGATTTGCCATGGCAAAGACAATGGGATTTGCCGCCATAGATTTCAGCATTTCAGGACTAACGATATCCGCGATAGAAAGTCCGATGAACACATCGGCATCGACCATGGCCTCATCCAGTGTATCAATTTTTCTGTGTGAGGCAAACTCGGCCTTCTCTGGAGAAAGGTTTTCGCGATCATCGCGTATTACCCCTTTACTGTCGAGCATAACGATGTTTTTTCGGTCTGCGCCAAAAGCTTGATAGAGCCGCGTACACGATACCGCTGCTGCACCGGCACCGCTTACCACGATCTTGACCTCTTCTATTTTCTTTTCTGTAAGTTCTAGAGCGTTGAGCAAGGCCGCCGCTGAAATGATCGCCGTACCGTGCTGATCATCGTGCATCACGGGAATATCAAGCTCTTCCTTTAACCTTCTTTCGATCTCAAAAGCTTCTGGTGCTTTGATGTCCTCCAGGTTTATTCCGCCAAAAGTGGGCGCGATGTTTTTAACCGTTTGAATAAATGCTTCCACATCTTTGGTATCCACCTCAATATCAAAAACATCGATCCCAGCGAAAATTTTAAACAAAAGCCCTTTACCTTCCATCACCGGTTTTGAAGCTTCGGGACCAATATCGCCCAAGCCCAAGACCGCCGTTCCGTTGGAGATTACGGCGACCAGATTGCCTTTCGCAGTATATTTAAAGACGTCATCCTTGCGCTTTGCGATCTGCAAACAGGGCTCTGCCACACCCGGCGAATAGGCCAGGGAAAGGTCACGTTGGGATGAATATTTTTTTGTGGGAACGACCGCGATCTTGCCTGGTGTTGGTTTCGCGTGATATATTAAGGCCTCGCGGCGCTTGCCTTCTTTGCTCATGACTTGGTTATTGATTAGTGCATTAAAAGGATAGATATCTTGAATACTTTCTGTCAAAAAAAGCAGATGATCTCCCTTTAAACAAAAGTAGTGTTCTATTTTTTCAACACGTAGTTGATTTACCAAGAATTACAAAGTAGCCGGTAAATTATGAGTTGGGGGACCGGTAGTGATTGGATTTTCAAGTCCGGTAAACCTTGGTTCCATAAAAAAAGCCGCTTACTCAAATAAAGTACACGGCTTAAAATCGATGAAACTCAAAACTCAATTCATTTTCATGAACTTTTTGAGTTTTTGGCTGTGTGAATCTATTCTTCCCACAGATTGCAATTTGATGGCAGCCAGTTCTTGAGCGAGATCGAGACTGTCTAAAACCGGCAAGCCATTTAAATACGCTGATAGAAAGCCTGACCAAAATGCATCACCAGCTCCGGTAACGTCGCCAAGCACCTCTATCTTACCGGCAGGTACAAATATTATGTCCTTGTTTTTTTGAGAGAGCTTCACACCATTCTTACCCAGTGTAAGACAAACGAGATCTACTCCTGTTTTGTGAAAATATTCAAAAATAGCTTCGTGGCTGAGTGATTGTTTAAAATAACGTTGCATATCGTCTTCACTAACTTTCACAAATGGATTGAGCGCACAGTATTGCTCTATGCAAGACTGAGCTTCAGAGCGATCTGGCCAAATGATTTCGCTGTAGTTGATATCAATACTCAATTGTGCATCAAATTCACTTGCCCTTTTTGCTGCTTTAAGTATTGCAGACCTTGCGGGTTCTGCACTCAATGCAAATGCCGTGGTATGGAAAACTTTGGTCTGCCTGAGCAAATCATCTTCTAATTGAGCAGGATCAATCTGACCATCTGCTCCTCTAAAAGGAATAAAATCTGGCGTATTCTGCGATTTTGAAACGGCAACTACACTTGTTGCGGAAGTCGAGATTTTGGCAACCGAAGTTGTATCGATATTGTTACTTTTCAGTTTATGTAAAATAAATTTCCCAAAGGAATCCATTCCTACTGCACCCACCAACCGAACTTCAAAACCCAGCATCGTGAGGTTGGCCGCTACATTTGTTGGACTTCCGCCTAGGTGTTTTTCAAAGGCAGGCGTGTCTGCAAGCGATTCTGAAACTGCTGTGCCTATGAGATCAACCAGCAATTCACCTGCACAGATTATATCTAAAACCTTGTTCATCTTAAAAGTTCTTTGCCGTTGAGCGCCTGTGTAAGCAATACTGCGGCTGCCGCACTCCAAGAGCATAATGGCACCCCATTGGGATCACTGGTTTTTGCGTTAAAATTTTCATAGAAAGACCAGTTCTCCTTGGCATTTAACAAATTGATATGATCTAAAACAGCGCTCGCCAATTGCTTCTCTCCCGAAGCGACCAGCCCAAGACCGTAGAAGCCATTTACCATTTGCCAAACGCCGCCATTATGGAATTCATAGGGAAAATTACGAAATTCATATTTGCAGTTGTTTATCAAAAACGGCCATTGCACGTCACCTTCAAAAATTGCTGGCCAGAAAGCTGGCAATAACTTGTCTTTAAGCTCTTTACGTGTATTTTCGGCAAATTCTATAAGGCCGCTGGTATCTTCTGCGGCACCCAGGTTTAGTATTAGGGCGAGGCTGTTGCCAAAGGCATCAAACTGGTCTTGATAACCAGCAGGTTCCAATGTTGCCGCCCAATATGGTTTAACAGCCAGGGAACCATAAGCTTTAGGATGATACACGTCCTTGGAACCTTCCCTTTTTTTATAATTGAGCTCAATTTTTTTTTGAATGCGATTTGCTTTCGCGGAAGCGTCATCCGATGCTCCAACCTTGGCAAAGCATCGCAATGCCCAGAGTCGTAACAGCTGGTCATAAAGTGTATGTCCTAGAATGGGGTATTCGTCCGCCCAGTTGCCGCTTCGCGGTACGTAAACAAGATCTGCATTGTTAAACTCCCAGCAACTCAAGAGCCGGAGCCCTTTCTCCACGGCTTCCCGGTTTCTCTCTAAAAAATTGGTATCCTTGGTAAAATGGGCATATTGACAGACGCCAATTACAAACCAGGCAATTGTATCCACTCGACCTGCAAGACCCCCGAAGCTTATTTCTGTCTGGCTTTCGCCAAAATAGACATTGCTCGGTATATTTCCCAGATCATGCTGGTGAGCGGCCAGGCTCTCCAAGGTTATCTTAAAGCTCTCTATTAATTTTGCATTTCCATCGACAAGGCCTGCCAACCCACAGATCACACCATCACGTGCCCAGACCCGCTTGTAATTTGCCACATCATTGGCACTGGCAAGAAAACCATGTTCTGATGCTACGCTGGTCAAGAGTTGAATAGCTTTAGAATATGCTTCCATAGCTTTATTTTTAGGATTATAATTGAACAGCCCCCGTGCTGTTTGAGCGAATAAAATGGCAAACCATCAATATCAACGATCTGCCATTTTTCACCAATTTAACTTAAATCAATCAAAATCTAAATGCAAGTGACATGGAAAGCGAGCGACCTACTAGGGAACGTGCCCTGACAAAGTTGGTCTGCCCCTCTACGATACTACCTTCTTCAGCTTCTGTGATACCCAGGGAATCAAAAAGGTTATTTGCAGAAAGACTTGCACTTAAAGCATCTGTAATCCCTACCGTCACATTACTGTTTACCAAAACGAAACCGGGAAGGACAAGATCGTTGTTGTCCTGTGCGAAGGCTTTGGTCTGACCAACAAAGCTCAATCCTATCGAGTTCCTTGCGTCATTACCAAAGCTGTACGATGGCAATACATTAAATATAAAATCAGGCTGACGTCTGGGCTTGTTTCCGGCGTTATCGCCGTTGTCAATTTCTGCGTTGGTATACGTAAGCGCGCCACGCAAGCTAAAATTATCAACATTGTAAGACCCTTCAATCTCTACCCCCAGCGATTTATAGTCATTCTCAATAATTTGCTGCGTGGTAGCTTCAAAGCCACCTTCTTCGATGGTTTTTGCATAGAATGCGGTGACATAGAGCGAACCGTTGGAAAAACCTTTTTTATAACCCAGTTCTGCCTGATTGATAAAATCCTTACCATTGATGGCATCACCATCAAGATAGTTGAGGCCTGCAAAAAGAATACGATCTGCTTTTGCAGCTGCACCCCGGCTGTAACGGGCAAACATGGCCTGACCCTCAGACAGTAGGTAATTTCCACCCACCGAATAGGAAAGGTAGTCGTAATCATAATTCACCGTTGTAGGATTTGCATTGTCCACAAAAAATACATCTCTCTCAGGAGCGGAAATGGTCCCGTCGCCATTTACGTCATTGGCAGAAGAAGTACCACCGGTAAATGAACCGTCAACGCGACCGTAATCGTAGCGCACACTGGCATCAAAATTAATTTTTTCGCTAGCCTCTATCCCAATGTTAAAATATGGGGCAGACACATTGTATCGTGTATCGTAGTTGCGGTGCAGGTTGCCCCAGAATGGAGTTCCGTAGGCATATAAACCCCTTTCACTAAGAGGCTCCCCAGATGTGTCCAGGACATTGATCAATCGTGGGTTATCATCAGAGACTTCCTGTAAGTAGGAATTCCACAACCAGGACATTGAAATATTCTGAATGGACTTGAAGTAACCAAAAGTCAGGTTCAAGTTGTCAAATTTCTTGGTTAACCTAAGGTCATTCATAAAGTTATTAAAGTTGTTCAGCTCAGTATCAAAAAGGTGGATTCGTGCAATAACGTCGTTCCCATTGACCGCATCACCATTCAAATATTGCAGCGATCCCCAGTTGTTACCTGTTGCAAAATCCCCACCAAGAATGCTGCTGGCCGTATTCACTTCTGAAGGAAACGGAGATACAAAGCGACCTCTGTTTATAGAAAAGCGACCATTACTATTGATTTTATAATCGTTGCCCAAGTCAAATGCAGCCTCTATACCAACCGAAGCATTTACTGGATGCATTCCATCAGAAATACGAGAACGCCTTAAGTTTCCATCGGGACCTGTGCTCAGGTTCTGGTCAAGAAATGGGGAGTGAAGCGTACCCAAGGTGGCATCAAAACCGGGAACGTTTTCAAAAGTAGGATCATCATTGGTCCCCGTTACCATTATTGGAGCAGGCAGGTATGCTATTGCACGATCATTGAGATATTTTGCACGTAAGCGAATGTATCCTTTTTCAAATTCTTTAGTGATATTAAACTTTAACTGACCACCGTTATTAGCTGTAAAATCTGCATCACGCACACCTTCCCCTACACGGTAAAATCCGCCCATATGAAAATAAAGTCCGTCACCTATTTGACCGCCATAATCAAAATCTGTCCTGAAGCTGTTGTAATCCAGACCAAAAGTAGTCCCTACAGAACCGCCTTCTTGTCGCCCGGTTTTGCTGATGATGTTGATGATACCACCCGGAGAGTTTGAGGAGGCCGTTGAGGCAGAACCGCCACGAATGGCTTCAATACGGTCAACATTGTTGTCAAAACGCATAAATATATCTGCTGTTCCAAAAGAAATATCACCGTATAGCAAAACCGGTAGGCCGTCTTCCTGCAACTGGACGTACTTAGAACCTCCAGAAGATATGGGCACACCCCTTACTGCAATATTGGCATTACCTTCCCCACCAGAGGATTCTGATCGAATACCGGGTATGGTCCTGAAAATTTCGGCAGTTGACCGCGGTGCGGACTGCTCAATCGTTGATGGCTTTAAACTGGTCACAGACACACTTGACTCAATACGTGACCTGGGGTTTGCCACACCGGTGACGATTACCTGATCCAGCGCCTGGGCATCTTCCTCTAAGGAAAAGTCCTGGGTCACGTCTGCTCCTGAAACCTCAACCCTATATTCTCTAGTCTTAAATCCCAAAAAGGAAGCCACAACGGTGTATGCCCCATTTTCAACATTACTTATGGCATAGTTTCCGTCAAAGTCAGAAACTGCTCCTTTTGCCATTCCTTTTAAAGCAATATTGACACCGGGCAATGGAGTTCCGGAATTATCTGTAATAGATCCAGAAATCGTAAATTGTGCATTCGCGACACTGCAAATACAGAAGGCGAAAAGTACTACGAGAGCTCTTAGGTACTGTAATTTTTTCATTTGATTTAAATTTAGTTGCGTAATTTGATAAAGCGAATGTATTTAGAGCAATCAATAATTCTGGTTTAAATTGGGTCGAAATCGATTTCGATTTACCGAAAACGTTTTCGAAAGGCAATAAAATTAACATGACGCATACAACTCTAAAAGATATTGCTGGGAAACTAGGTGTTTCGGTCACAACGGTTTCCAAAGCATTAAAGGGATACAGCGATGTAAGCGCAAGGACGAGAAAAAAAGTTGAGGAAGCAGCAGCTGCCTTGAACTATACCCCCAATTCCTTTGCCGTAAATCTGCGTACACAGGAATCAAAAACAATAGGCATAATTATTCCGGAGGTTATACACCATTTTTTTTCTTCGGTGGTAAACGGCATAATTGCCGAAGCTGAAAAAGAAGGATATCTGGTGATTGTACTTCAATCCAATGAGTCTTTCGACCTTGAGCGGAAACAGATTCAGCTTTTATTGGACAAACGTGTAGATGGCATCCTACTTTCCATGGCAAATGCCACTGATGACTTTAAGCACTTGCACGAAGTTATTGAACGTGGCATCCCACTGGTAATGTTTGATAAAATTGCAAAACTCGTACCTTGCCACAAAGTCATTATAGATGATCGAAAAGCAGCATATATCGCCACAAAACATCTTATTGATCAAGGCTGTAAGCGCATAGCCCATTTTAGGGGACCCAATCCCGTCCAGAATGCAATCGATCGTTTTTTAGGCTATAAAAAAGCCATTGATGATCACGGTTTACCATACGACCCCAAGCTGATCTATACCTGCAAATCTGTCAACTTTGAAGATGGTATCACGCATACCAAAGCGTTGCTGGCCGACCATAAAGATGTTGATGGTCTATTTACGGGAGCAGATCTTGTGGCTGTAGGAGCTATAAAAACGCTTAATGAATTGGGTATTAAGATTCCTGAGCAAATTGCGATAGTGGGCTTTAGCAATTGGTTTGTTTCCTCTGCGATCACACCTACGTTAAGTACTGTAGATCAGCCTGGACTTGAGATGGGCCAAAGGGCTTTTGATCTCATGTTTCAGCAATTACAGGCTACAAAGAAAGGAATAGCACTCAAACCGGAAACGATCATACTTGACACCGAATTAATCGTTAGAAATTCAAGCAAAAAGTAAGACCTACTGCTCTTTACTTCATACTTATCGCTTCTGAAGAATAACCTGATTTTAGCCGCAGTGCCAATATCGCCGCAATTATAAAAAAGAAGCCTCCAAACAAAATCGCATTGACAGCGTCATTATCTAAAAAGTTCTCGATAATCGCACCAAAGGTCACCGTTTGTATCAACATAGGAATAACAATCATCATATTGACGATTCCCATATAAATACCTCTTTTTTCTTCGGGGATTACCTTGGAAACCATTGCGTATGGAATACCCATCATCGCAGCCCAGCCTATTCCAAAAAGGATCATGGGAAGCAACAATAGGTACTCATTATCGATAAGTGGCATACTGAGCATGGCGACTCCTGAGAGGACCAAGCTTGTGACGTACACATTTCGGGAACCATATTTTTTGGCGAAAGGCACCAGAGCAAGTGCAACAAGCATCGTTACAAAATTATAGGTGCCGTTCATCAGACCGGTCTGAGCGAGGGCCTGTTCAGAGACCTGCTGTATGTTCTGGGCAAAAGCCATATCCCCCGTACCTATGACACCGCCCGACCTACATGCATTCATAATTCCTTCAAAACGCGTAGTATCTTCAGTGGTAATCCCGTAAATACTGGTGCGCAGCATCGGGGTAATAAACTGCCAATAGACAAAAAGCGCATACCATTGAAAAAAATATACGGCGGCAAGTTTCCACATCATTTTTGGCATATTCCCAATTGCCCCTACAATCTCCATAAACGGTTCTGCAATTCGCTGCGAAAAGGTCGAATTTTCCTTTTCTCTTTTTAAGGCGGCAAGTTCTTTTTCGCTTGGCGGAATTTCTTTGCTTTTCCAGACTGACCATCCTATCGTTCCTACTGACGCGGCAGCACCAAGAAAAAATGAATAATATACCCACGCCGGAATAACAGAGACGGTTTCTGTGGCAGAAGAGCATAATGCCGCGCCTTCACTCGCTGTCGTTCCGAACCAATCCTGAAAAAGAAACAAGGAGAAGTTGGCAATGGTTATTCCAGCACCTACAAAAAGGCTTTGCATCTGGTAACCAAAAGTGATTTGGTCATCATTTAATTTGTCGCCTACAAACGCGCGGTAGGGTTCCATGGCGGTGTTATTGGCAACATCAAGAATCCAAAGGAGACCCACCGCAAACCAAAGTTCTGGGCTAAACGGAAATGCCAACAAACAAAGACTGCCAAAAATTGCACCCAATAGAAAGAAGGGTTTCCTGCGACCGCCCCATTTAGGCAACCAAGTCTTATCAGAAATAGCTCCAATTATGGGTTGTATCAATAATCCGGTCACGGGACCCGCAAGGTTGAGCAAAGGGAGCTCAGAATGATCGGCACCCAAAAACGAAAAAATAGGATTGATTGCTGTTTGCTGTAAACCAAAACTGAATTGAATGCCAAAGAAACCAACATTCATATTCCAAATCTGCCAGAAGGAAAGATTGGGTTTTCTTATTGCACCAATAATCTTGTTCATGAAGACTTACTTTTCTTGTAGATTCTTAAAACCTTTATGCATTATTAAATAGGAAATTTAAGGGCAATCAAGAAAAAAGCGTTTCCTATTTAAAAAAAACATGTGAAATACACTACAAAAACGTTTTCGTTTGAATCGTATCATCAAAATTAAACAATGTGAAAGCATAATACTAAGCCCGGATAAATAATCGCGTTGCCACCAATCCAAATGTCATTGCCGATGGAGAGGGGTTTCGGGTTTCGGGTTTCGGGTTTCGGGTTTCGGGTTTCGGGTTTCGGGTTTCGGGTTTCGGGTTTCGGGTTTCGGGTTTCGGGTTTCTAAAATTTCTTTTTTTATTTAAACTACAAAACCCTGAGGTCTTAACTTTTGATAAATGCAATGTTGCGCTTCAGCCCTTCAAACTTAGTGCGTTTGACAGCCGATTTTTTAAAGATCCTTCCGAAAGTTTCTTGGGTAATTTCCTCCCAATCGGACTTGCCCATTTTCAACAGTTCCGGATGCGGGTTGAACAGCGGTTCGTTATGCGATTTGCTAAAACGGTTCCACGGGCAGACGTCCTGACAGATATCGCAGCCAAACATCCAATCGTCCATTTTTCCTTTCGCGTAAGCGGGAATGGCATCTTTGAGTTCGATGGTGTAATAACTGATACATTTGCTGCCGTCCACCACATAAGGATCTACGATGGCATCAGTTGGGCAGGCATCGATACAGGCCGTGCAGCTCCCACAGTGATCAGTTACAGGTGTGTCGTACTCAAGGTCTAGATCGATTATCAATTCGGCTATAAAGTAGAAAGAACCGACTTGTTTGGTGAGCAGGTTGCTGTTCTTACCGATCCAGCCCAAACCGCTCTTTGCCGCCCAAGCCTTATCTAAAACCGGAGCAGAATCGACGAACCCACGCCCGTGCACCGTGCCGATGTTATCCTGTATGAAATGCAGCAGCGCCTTCAGTTTGTCCTTGATCACAAAGTGGTAATCGGTACCGTAAGCGTATTTTGAGATTTTATATGCCTCCTCATTTTGTATTTCCCGTGGGAAATAATTGAGTAACAGCGAAACCACACTTTTGGCACCGGGAACAAGCAGGCTGGGATCAAGGCGCTTGTCAAAATGATTTTCTAAATAACCCATTTTGCCGTGCATTTCCTTGTTGAGCCAAGCCTCTAGACGCGGCGCTTCCTCTTCCAGAAACTCTGCTTTTGAAATGCCACAGGACATAAACCCCAGGCGTTTTGCTTCGGCCTTTATGAGTTGGGTATTTTTTGAAGTGTTGTTGATCAAAAGGAAATAGAGGTTTTTTGTTTACAATTTGGCCAGGACTTCGACTGCGCCTGGCTGCCGGCGAGGGAGGCTCAGCCTAAATTAAAATTTTTCAGACCAAGTCAACTAGTTAAAATCCAATAACAAAAAGAATCCTTTAAACTCAGTATTGTTGTGGGTTTCTACTGGTATGCCTGACGCGTAAGATTCTTATTTGTGTATCGGTGATTTGGTAAGCCACACGCAGGCTATATTTTTCAAAAGCTCTTATGTCGCCAGTATTGTTTTTCCGGTATTTATCAATGGGATATTTTTCTGGATGGTAACGAAGATTTTCAGCGGTTTCAAATATGACATTTCTTACTTTCTCAGCAGCCATTGGGAAAAATTCACTGATGTACTTGCAATAGCTTTCAAGATGGGAGAGCGCACCTTTTCGCCAGACCACTACCACTTATCAGCAATTTTTTTCGCCTCTTCTTGTGTGTAAAAATCCCCATTTTCGATTTCACGAACGGCATTATCCAAATCCTGATTGTATTGCTCCGCGGTATTGGGCTTTTTTGTCAATTTTTCTTCTAAAAGACTTTCGATCTCTTTTTCACTGAGATCATTTTTTTCAGAAGCCAACCGCTGGACTTCCTGCTCCTTGGTCAAAAGTATTTCCAGCTTATCCATAACACTTGATCTTTTTACCTTGAAAAGTTTTTTTATAAACTCATATTTGCGCGCTTCCAGTTCCATATACCAAGATTTTCTCTCTCAAAGATAATTATATTTCGTTCAACGTCACCATCCCCAGATTACCGCCGTTCAAACTCCAAAAGCGCATTCTTCGGCTTTAAGGTGATGAGTGGAAGTATTTCTATTGGAGATTTCTTTTCCAAAATTTTGAATTTCGAAACCATTTCGGCGACTGCCAGAACCATTTCGTACATCGCAAAATTATTACCGATACACATTCGTGAACCTGCACCAAACGGATAATAAAAAGCGGAATATTTCAGCGAATTGCCTTCGGCGAAACGGTCTGGATCAAACGCTAAAGGTCGTTCCCAAAAACCGGCGTGCCGGTGAATCTCAATCACCGAAAACAACAAACTGGTTCCCTTCGGTATTTCGAAACCCCCAAAATAATCGGTCTCGATATTCTCACGGTCGATAAAATAGGCCGGAGGATACAACCGGAGCGACTCCTCGACCACCTGATTGGTGTAGGGCAATGCCTTGATCATTTCCAACGGGTCGACAGATTCACTTTTTGCGCTTTGCACCTCTTCATACACCCGATCCTGCACCTCTTGATTTTTGGCCAAAAGTTGCGCCGTAAATGTAAGCGCATTTGAGGTGGTCTCGTGTCCCGCCACAAAAAGGATAAGGATCTCGTCAAGCAGCTGTTCCTCGCTCATAAACGTGCCGTCTTCGTATTTGGCATCAAGCAACATATCGAGCAGGTCGCCGGGACGTTCCTGACTTTGCTGTCGCTGCCGTACAAGCTTAAGAAGTATTTGACGAGCCTCGTCGGTCAGGTTGATGTGGTGCTGTATTTGTCCGCTAAGCCTAAACCACCACAATTTATAAGGTTGCCGAAGTTCGCGCACCAGCATCTTTTGGGCTTCCTCGGTAATTTGTTGCAGGCGGTTGATTTCAGCATCGCTTACCGCTGTTTTGAACAGGGATTTCACAACGGTTTTAAAAGCCAAATCATTAAAGACAGGAAAAATATCGATGGGCTTCCCGGGTTGAAAGCGTTTCATTTCTTCTGCAATCACCGACTGAATCGTATCAAGCAACTGAAAAATCTGCTTTTTATGAAAGGCAGGCTGAATGAGCTTACGCTGCTTTTTCCAATGGTTTCCTTCAGCAGTCAGCAGACCTTGACCCACATACTTACTAAGGTCTTTGGTTTGTATGGGGGACTTCGTAAAGTTTTTTTGGTTCTTCTGAAGGGCGTGTTGTAAAAATTCCGCATCGCGCGAAAACACCACCGATTTGTTTCCCGGAAGCAACAACCGAAAGGTATCGCCGTGCTTTTCAAAATTTTGCCGATGAAAGGGCAGTGGGTTTTTTAAAATTTGAGTGGAATGTTTTAAAAACCGCCAAACAGAAACTTCCGGAATCTTTTTGACTTCGTTGCTCAAAACAGTCCTCCTTGAATGTTGCCCTTCTTCCTGCCCAAATGAGCATAGGCAGCTTCGGTCACTTCCCGGCCACGAGGCGTACGCATTACAAACCCCTGCTGAATTAGGAAAGGTTCATAAACTTCCTCAATAGTTTCGGGACTTTCGGAAACTGCGGTGGCAATGGTGGTAATACCTACCGGACCGCCCTTAAATTTATCAATGATGGTAGCGAGGATTTTATTGTCCATTTCGTCCAGACCATGCGCATCGACATTCAATGCTTTGAGACCAAATTTTGCAATGGCCAAATCAATCGTACCATTACCTTTTATCTGGGCAAAATCACGAACACGCCGTAAAAGTGCATTGGCAATACGAGGCGTTCCACGGCTTCTTCCAGCGATCTCAATAGCAGCATTATGTTCAATCGGCACTCGGAGAATCTCGGAGCTGCGTTCTACGATAGTCGTCAATAATTCGGTAGTGTAATATTGCAAGCGCGAGGAAATACCAAAACGTGCCCGCATAGGTGCGGTAAGCAGCCCTGAGCGGGTGGTCGCACCGATCAGCGTAAACGGATTGAGATTAATCTGGACGGACCGGGCGTTGGGTCCGGTTTCGATCATTATATCAATGCGATAATCTTCCATCGCTGAATATAGATACTCTTCTACTATTGGGCTTAGCCGATGTATTTCGTCAATAAAAAGCACATCGCGTTCCTCAAGGTTAGTAAGCAATCCGGCGAGATCACCCGGTTTATCCAAAACAGGACCTGACGTCACCTTGATACTCACACCCAACTCATTTGCTAAAATATTGGCCAAGGTGGTTTTTCCCAGTCCCGGTGGACCGTGGAATAGCGTGTGGTCCAACGCCTCAGAACGCAGATTTGCTGCGGAAACAAAAACCTTAAGATTCTCCAGCACTTGGTCCTGACCTGCAAAATCATCAAACGTCAACGGGCGCAGTGCGCGCTCAATGTCGAGCTCTTCCCTGCTAAAATTTTCTGCCGAAGCATCTAGGTTTTCATTCATATTTCAAAGATAGCGAAAAGGGGATTTGGTTATTGGTTATTGGTTATTGGTTATTGGTTATTGGTTATTGGTTATTGGTTATTGGTTATTGGTTATTAAAGGAAAGATTTTCTGGTGAATTTAGAATAGGTGGTTATTAAATCTTATTCAAATTTAACTGACAACTTGAGTTTCATTTTGACGAGAACTTTGCGATACTTGAGATGGCACTTAAGGTCATCAACTGTACTTCAGAGGATATTAAGAATACAGAATCAAAGCTCGACCAACTCACCCATTTGCAATTCATAAAATCGCCGAATACATTTTCAACAAAAAAACCCATCCTTTTCAGAACGGGTTCTTATTAAATTTCATTTCGCCGAAAGGCTAATGATTCATTTCTTCTTCGTTATCCTGCAAAGGCACATTTTGAGGCGCAAAATCCTGACCCGGGATGACATAATCCGTTTCATCCTCGTTCAACTTACTGTAGTCATACGCCCAGCGATGCACGTGTGGGATGGCTCCTTCCCAGTTTCCGTGAATGTGCTTGAGTTCTGTTGTCCATTCGAGTGTATTTGATTTCCACGGATTCTTAGTACTCATTTTACCATAGAACATAGAACTTATAAAGTTGTAGAGGAAAACCAATTGAACAGCTCCGGTTACGAGGGCTGCCACTGTAATCATAACGTTTACATCGGCAAGATCATCAAAATATGGGAACGCCGTGTTAGTATAATAGCGTCTTGGCAGACCAGCCATACCAATAAAATGCATTGGGAAGAACACACAATAAGAACCTATTGCGGTTACCCAAAAGTGAACGTAGCCCAAATTTTTATTCATCATACGCCCTTCAAACATTTTTGGGAACCAATGATACACCCCGGCAAATAAGCCGTAAAGTGCAGAAATACCCATCACCAAATGAAAGTGAGCCACTACGAAATAAGTGTCGTGCACGTTAATATCCAGCGTACTGTCACCAAGGATTATTCCAGTGAGACCACCGGTAATAAAGGTAGAAACCAAGCCAATAGAAAACAACATTCCCGGATTCATTTGGAGGTTACCCTTCCAAAGAGTGGTTATGTAGTTAAATGCCTTTACGCCCGAAGGTATCGCGATCAACAAGGTCGTAAACGTAAACACCGAACCAAGGAAAGGATTCATCCCTGAAATGAACATATGGTGCCCCCATACAATAGTCGAAAGGAAGGCTATCGCCAAAATGGAAGCAACCATCGCACGGTAACCAAAAATAGGTTTACGGGAGTTTGTTGCAATAATTTCGGAAGTAATACCAAGTGCCGGAAGCAGTACGATATAAACTTCAGGGTGACCCAAAAACCAGAATAGGTGTTCAAAAAGAACTGGAGATCCACCGCTATTGTGCAATACTTCTCCACCAATATAAATGTCTGATAAGAAAAACGAAGTACCGAAACTTCTATCCATAATCAAGAGAAGCGCAGCCGAAAGCAATACCGGAAATGATACTATACCAATAATGGCTGTTACAAAAAACGCCCAGATAGTCAAAGGAAGACGTGTCATTGACATTCCTTTGGTACGAAGGTTAATAACGGTTACCACATAGTTCAAAGAGCCTAAAAGTGATGAGGCAATGAAAATCGCCATGGAAACCAACCATAGGGTCATCCCCATACCCGACGCCGAAATGGAATTGGGCAACGCACTTAGTGGAGGATAAATAGTCCAACCCGCAGCTGCAGGTCCCGATTCCACAAACAGGGAAATGACCATAATAACCGATGATATAAAAAACAACCAGTAAGAAACCATATTTAAAAAGCCACTGGCCATATCACGGGCGCCAATCTGAAGTGGTATCAACAGGTTACTGAATGTACCACTTAAACCTGCGGTAAGTACAAAAAATACCATGATCGTTCCGTGAATTGTAACCAAGGAGAGGTACATACTGGGATCCATAACCCCATTCTCGCCCCATTTGCCAAGGAAGATTTCAAAGACAGTCCACTTCTCATCCGGCCAGGCCAGCTGCAAACGAAAAAGCAAGGACATCCCAATACCGATAATACCCATGATCAACCCAGTAATCAGATACTGTTTTGAGATCATTTTGTGATCGGTACTGAAAATATACTTTTCTATAAATGTCTGCTTGTGATGGTGGTGCGCATGGTCATCGTGCGCGTGCTCTACTGCTGCTGGATGTGCTGACATAATTCTATTTTTCTTGTATAAACAATTTTTTTTAATTCTGTGCGAGGCTACTGCCAAAGTCCTTCTGTCCTGCTAGCCATTCCTCATATTCCTCTTGGGTCTCGACAATAATTTTCATCTGCATGTTGTAATGGCTGGCACCGCAAATTTTATTGCAAAGCAAGTAATAATCGAACTCATCGTAGGAATTCAAGCTTGGCTCACCAATGGCTTCCAAGGCCTTGCTTTTCTCCCTCCGTATTTCCTGAATGGTCCGCATTTTATCCCTCATATATTCGGTCTCGCGTATTTCTTCTGTAGTCACGGTTGGCGTAAAAGAAAACTGGGTTATCATACCCGGCACCACATTCATCTGGGCCCTAAAGTGTGGCATATATGCTGAATGCAAAACGTCCTGAGAACGTAATTTGAATATAACCTGCTTTCCTACTGGCAAGTGCAATTCTGTGGTAACAATATCATCCATAGCATCAGCATCGCTGGCATCGATCCCTACAACATTGGCACCTTCTATAAACCGAACATTTGCATTTCCTAAAGTATTATCCTCGCCGGCATAACGTGCTTTCCAGTTGAACCGTTGGGCATATAACTCAACCACAATCGCGTCTTCTTCCGGCTCATAGTTCATGATATCAGACCAGGTAAACAAACCATAAATTATTAATCCCGAAAGAACAATAACCGGGATGATGGTCCATACAAACTCCAGACGGTCATTATCAGCATAAAAAAGCGCCTTAGCCCCTTTTTTTCCGTGGTACTTATAGGAAAAATAATGGATCAGGATCTGAGTAACAAGCTGGGTAAACATTATCACAGCAAGTGTTATAAACATCAAGGTGTCATAACCTGTTCCATGATCTGAGGAAGCTTCAGGCAAATAAAATTTAGAATAATGCCAAAAGCAATATCCCATCATAATGTACAAAAAGATCAGGAACATGATCATCAATTGACCGTTGATCCTGTTGTCCTTGTTATGCGCGACCTCAGCTGATGAAGCATTGGTCTGTGTGCTTTGACGTGACATTTTGTATATCTTATTCATTTGCCAAACCGCAGCGGCAAAAAGAACAACTACAACAAGTATTAATAAAGGCGTCATCTGAATATCTTTAACTTAAAGTTTCTACTAATAATGAAAATGCTTACTCTCTCCAATCAATGGGTTACGTTTTGGTACCAAAGGCGCTTTGGTCAATGCACTGAAGACAATGAACAAGAACAAACCTAGGAAGAAAAGCATCGAGCTGATTTCCGGAATACCTATAAACCAAGATTCTCCTACCGTTGCAGGCATAATCATTACAAAAACATCTATATAATGACCGGCCAGGATAATAATCCCTGCCATAATCACAAACCAATTTATTCTTTTATAATCGCTGTTCATCAAAAGGAGAACAGGAAAAATGAAGTTCATTACAATCATACCGAAGAACGGAAGCTTGTAATCCTCGATGCGGGTGATGAAATACGTAACCTCCTCCGGAATGTTTGAGTACCAAATAAGCATAAACTGAGAGAACCACAGGTACGTCCAGAATATACTGAAACCAAACATGAACTTCGCTAAGTCATGAATGTGACTGTCATTGACTTCGAGCAGATAACCGCGCGACTTGAGGTAAATAGTAATCATCGCCATAACAGTGATCGCACAAACCATCATACCTGCAAAAACATACCATCCAAAGAGCGTGCTGAACCAATGCGGGTCAACACTCATTATCCAGTCCCAAGACATAATGGATTCGGTAACAATGAAGAATACCAAGAAAATCGCTGCTCCCTTGAAGGATTTTTTATGCCAGTAATTATCATCGGCATCATCTTGTTTAAGACTATACTTTCTGGCAAAATGACGGTACAGACTCCAACCGGTAATAAAGATTGCCGCCCGAATCAGAAAAAAAGGAACATTCAAATAGCTCTCCTTTCCCTGTAACAACTTGTCACCTGCTACCACCTCTGGGTCCATCCAAACAAATAGATGGTTCCAATGGGTAAAGCCTGTAATCGCGAGGATCACAAAAACAATAACTCCACCAGGAAGTAAGTAGGCCGTAATCCCTTCCATGACACGGAGCAGCAGTGGGGACCATCCGGCCTGGGCCGCATATTGAATTGCATAAAATGCCAAAGCACCCAGTGAAATCATAAAGAAAAAGAAGGCCGCGATATAAAGCGCACTCCACGGCTTATTTATATACTGATGCAACGTATGCTCCATATGGCTATCTCCGTGAGAAGTTTCAGCGTGACCTGCATCGCCGTGAGCTGAAGATTCACCTTCATGACCAACCGTGTTTAGATGAGCAGATTGCTCCCGATGTCCGGCAGCTTCTTGATCCGATGACTCGCTTTCGTGATCAACGATATTCTGCTGAACGCTCTGCTCACTATGCTCCTCCTCTTGGTGACCACCGTGGGAATCGTGGGCTGCCATCATTTCCTTGATCTCAGCTTCGGTATTTGGCGTAGTGATAAAACCTACAACGATACCAATCAGGCCAACCACCATAAAAATGATGGAAAAAAGTCTTAGTTTACTTGATAGGGTGTACATAAATAGTAATATCCTGACTTAGTTATTCTTCAGTTGTTTCTTCAACATCCTCTGTAGTTGCGGACTCCTCAGCAACCATATCGTCTGTCATTTCTGTGCTTCCGTCTGTATTTTCATAAGGAATCTCGCCGTTTCCGTCAAGCTGGTTTTTCAAGGTCATCACATAATGATTGATTTGCCAAAGCTCTTCCTCCGTGGTTTGAGAGGCATAAGATCCCATGGTATTGATCCCGTAATACATAACGTGATAGACGCTACCTTCAGTGATTGCCCTTCCAGCATCATTGTAGGCGGGCACACCTAGAATCTTTTCGCGCTGTGCCAATGTTCCTTTACCGTCACCTTTATCTCCGTGACAGATAGCACAATAAATGGTATAAAGCGCTTTCCCTTCGTTGACAATGTCCTCTGTATAAGGCAAGGGGTTTTCCAAGTTTTCCTTTGCAGCAAGATACCCGTCGCGATTATCCTCGTAATCGTACGGCATCCAACCGCGGGGTACAGAACCATCTACCGGTTGCAATGCTTCCTGGGTATTGGGAAACACATCGTACTTCCCATATGCTTCATAGCTTACTTCCCTATACATATTGGGCATATACTCATAATTGGGATCTTCTTTGTCATGGCAGCTCACCATCGAAAAGACTCCTAGAAGTATAACTAACAATGAAAATAAATTCTTCATTTTAAATCTCTCTTTCTTAATTATGCATAAGGCTCAATTCTGCGGCACCAGTGTCATACAGAAATTTGCTTACATCATCTACATTATGACCGGCGACGTCGATTTCCATAAGGAAATGATCATCAGTGGTTCTAGGATCTGGATTTTCAGCCTTTTTAAACGGCCATAATTTACTGCGCATATAAAAGGTGATCACCATTAAGTGAGCCGCAAAAAATACCGTAAGTTCAAACATAATGGGTACAAAGGCCGGCATATTCTGCAAATAGGAAAAGCTCGGCTTACCCCCAATGTTCTGAGGCCAATCTTCGATCATGATAAAATTCATCATCGCTACAGCTACCGATAAACCTACCAATCCATACATAAACGATGTGATCGCAAGACGTGTGTGTGGCAAACCCATCGCCTTATCAAGCCCGTGAACGGGAAAAGGCGTGTAGATTTCATTAATATGATAATGCTTGGCACGCACTTCCTTGACAGCATTCATCAGGATGTCGTCGTCATTATATATAGCGTGGATAACTTGTGAAGATGCCATACTTCTATTTCTGTTTTAATTTAGTCGCTTGTCCTGCCCAATCGTCACGTTCTGCCCTGCCTGGGAAAGAATCTATAATGTCATCCAACAGGTCGTATTCACTCTTGGTCATTTTGCTTACTTGGTCGTAGGTGTAGATACCAAGTTGATGGAGTTTCTGCTCCATAATGGGACCAACACCGCTTATCTTCTTCAGGTCATCTGCCTGCTGGGTAGCCGGATCATAAGTACCTATGTTTGCCAGCATTCTGTCAATCTCAAACTTTTTTGCTTCGGTATCAACCAATGCATCAGCGTGTACTGTTGGTTCGTGAACGGATTTTTCATCTGAAAGGGAAGTCTTTCCCTCGCTCACCGCTGAGTTGGAAACCGGCTGACGTGCCATCACATTGTGATCAGGATAATTGCTGGAGGTTCGCGAATCTTTTCCGCTACCTACTAAGGTCAATTGCTGTTCCCTTAATTTTTTATATTTCTCCCCTGAAGATTTCAGAATGGTCTTCACTTCCGCTTGTGCTATTACAGGGAACGTGCGTGCGTACAATAGGAATAGTACGAAAAAGAATCCGATCGTTCCTATGAAAATACCAATATCTACAAAAGTTGGGGAGAACATCGTCCAGGAAGACGGCAGGTAATCTCTGTGCAACGAGGTTACAATGATCACAAAGCGCTCAAACCACATCCCGATGTTTACCACAATAGAAATGAAGAATGAAAACATAATACTGCGGCGCAATCTTGGGAACCACATAAACTGTGGCGAGAACACGTTACAGGTCATCATACTCCAGTAGGCCCACCAGTACGGTCCGGTTGCCCGGTTTAGGAAGGCATATTGTTCGTATTCAACACCAGAATACCAAGCAATGAACAGCTCTGTGATGTAAGCCACACCTACAATGGAACCCGTAATCATAATCACGATATTCATCAACTCTATATGCTGAACGGTAATGTAATTTTCTAAATTGGAAACCTTTCGCATAATGATCAATAGGGTGTTTACCATCGCAAAACCCGAGAAAATTGCACCCGCAACAAAATAGGGCGGGAAGATAGTGGTATGCCATCCTGGTATCACCGAAGTTGCAAAGTCAAACGATACAATAGTGTGAACCGAAAGTACCAATGGTGTCGCAAGACCTGCCAACACCAAGGAAACTTCCTCAAAACGCTGCCAGTCTTTTGCACGACCAGACCACCCGAAGGAAAGTATACCGTATATGTGCTTTTGAAAAGGCTTAACAGCCCTATCGCGAATCATCGCAAAATCCGGAAGCAATCCCGTCCACCAGAAAACCAGCGATACCGAAAGATATGTTGAAATTGCAAAAACGTCCCAAAGTAATGGGGAATTGAAGTTCACCCAGAGGGAACCAAACTGGTTTGGAATGGGCAATACCCAATAGGCCAACCAAGGACGACCCATATGGATAATGGGGAAAAGACCCGCCTGAACTACCGAGAAGATCGTCATAGCTTCCGCAGAACGGTTGATTGCCATTCTCCATTTTTGACGGAAGAGTAGCAGTACCGCAGAAATCAACGTACCTGCGTGACCTATACCTACCCACCAAACGAAGTTAGTGATATCCCAGGCCCAACCTACGGTCTTATTGAGACCCCAAGTACCAATACCTGTGGAAACGGTATAAATTATACAACCCAACCCCCATAAAAAGGCGATCAATGCAATAGAAAAGACAATCCACCATGATTTATTTGCCCTCCCTTCAACGGGAGCAGCAACATCAAGTGTAACATCGTGATAGGTTTTATCACCGGTTACAAGTGGCCTTCTTATGGATGCTTCGTAATGAGACATAATCCTAAATCCTTATTTCTTAGATTGTTTTATTAAGCTTCAGAGGTGTTGCGCACTTTGGTTTGATACACCACATTCGGTTTTGTTCCCACGTGCTCCAGCAGGTGATAACTACGGTCATCTTCCTTAAGTGCTAAAATTTCACTCTCTTTATCATTAATGTCACCAAACTTAATGGCATGGTTACTACAGGCATTGCTACACGCCGTTGCAAACTCACCATCCTCTATAACACGGCCTTCGCGCTTGGCTTCGAGTATTGTTTTTTGTGTCATCTGGATACACATAGAACATTTTTCCATCACCCCTCGTGAACGAACGGTCACATCTGGGTTGAGCACCATTCGGCCTAGATCATTGTTCATATGGTAATCAAACTCGTCGTTCTCGTTGTAAAGGAACCAGTTGAAACGTCGCACTTTATACGGGCAGTTGTTTGCACAGTACCGCGTTCCCACACAACGGTTGTAAGTCATATGATTCTGTCCCTGACGCCCGTGAGCCGAAGCGGCAACCGGACAAACCGTTTCACAGGGCGCATGGTTACAGTGCTGGCACATTACCGGTTGAAAAACTACTTGCGGGTTGTCTGCCGCTGGCTCTTCCATCTCAGAGAACATATCAGTGACACCGTTACCAAATAAGCCCACACCGCTGTATCCTTCTTCTTCCGCCTTTTCTTCGGTCATATCAGAAGAATAGTAGCGGTCAATACGCAACCAGTGCATATCCCGGCTTTTCCTAACTTCATCTTTTCCTACGACAGGCACGTTATTTTCAGAATGACACGCAATTACACAAGCGCCACAACCGGTACACGCATTCAAGTCGATAGACAAATTGAAATGGTGCGCGATACTTCGGTCAAAACTTTCCCAAATATCAACCTCAGGAGAGGTAACCGGAGTTTCGATATGGTTTTTGGTTACTTCCGGAATGGCATTCCAGTAATGAACGTCTTTGGTATTGAATATCTCAAGCGTCGTTTCCTTCACGATATCGCCACGGCCCATTAGGGTGTTCTGAAGCTGAACACAAGCAAACTCGTGCCATTCACTTCCGGCTTTCGCGATAGCAACCGACTGAATATTGTTTAGATTCTTATAAAGTGGAAAAGCATTGACCCCCACCTGCATTTCATCCTGAATGGAAGCTGTTTTGCCATATCCCAAAGCAAGACCCACAGTACCTTTCGCCTGACCAGGCTGAATAATCACAGGAGCCGTAATCTGAACATCTCCCATTTTTACCGTGGCATAATGCCCATTGAGCGCACCATTGGCGACGTGTATGTTCTCTATTGCGAGCGCATCAGCATCGTGACGGTTCATCGTTAAATAATTGTCCCAAGATGCACGGGTAATTGGGTCTGGCATTTCCTGCAACCAAGGGTTGTTTGCCTGGCGGCCGTCACCCATACTGGTCTTTCCGTAGAGTACGAGTTCAAAGTTGCCGTTGGTAGTTTCATCCTGAGCAGCTAAAGCGGCAGCAGCACTGGCGGCAGAAATCCCCGCATTTGCTGTAACACTTTCCTGCGTTCCGGTAATTTCCTCAGTTTCGGAAATGATCACAGAACCAACACCATCTTGCAAGGTCTTGTTCCAGCTTTTATCGCCAGACCAATTGGCACGTAAATAATCGTAATACGATTCATCAGCACCGGACCATTTCAATAAGGTGTCCTCAAATTGGCGGGTATCAAACAAAGGCCTGATGGTAGGCTGCGTTAAGCAAACCGTACCCCGTTTTATCTCAACATCGCCCCAAGATTCCAAATAATGGTTGCTTGGCGCTAAATAATCACAAAGTTTGGCCGTGGCGTCTTCCTTCAATGAAAAAGAAACTTTTACATCCACTTTTTCCATCGCTTCGGCGAAAGCATCTGCCTCGGGAAGGCTATAAACAGGATCCACACCGGCAACCAACAAGGCACCAACATTTCCGGCATTCATAGCTTCAACCAACTGCAACACCTCCTCAGCATTTCCTTGACGGGTCATTTTTGGTTTGGCCGTATCCATACAAACACTGCCCAAAGCACTGTTGATCTCCAAAGCCAAACGCTGAGCGTTGACATCGGGAAGCCCGGTTAGGAAAACACCCTTGCTTCCGGCGCTGCGCAATTGCTTGGCTGCATTTTGAACCGCTCTGCCCATTTCACCGGAAAGACCTGAAGATGAAGAACCACCTGCAATCATTCCGTGAATGGCAGCAACAGCTTTTTTCTGTTGGCTCGGCGTCATAGGCACACGCTTGTCTGCATTGGCACCGCTTAATGACATCACCGCTTCAAACTGAATGTGGCGTGACATTTCACCCTCTTTTGGAATTCGGCTCAAAGAATAGCCAGTGTCGTAACCACCACCTTGCCAATCGCCCAAAAAGTCTGCACCTACAGAAACGATCACACCAGCTTCGGTGAAATCATAATCGGCCATGGCGCGGGTTCCGTACTTACTTTGAAAAGCTTCAACCGCAGCCTCTTCACTGATCGTGTCGTAAACCACGTGTTTCACGTTGGGATAAGCACCTTGAAAACTTTGAATCAATTTCGCCGTTGACGGGCTGGCAAAAGTCTGCGTTAACAGCACGATGGACTTTCCGCCAAGCGCATTCAATTTTGAGCCAAGTTCTTCGTCAAGTTGCCCCCAAGAAGCATCTTCTCCGTTTATTCTTGGTCCCTGAAGTCTTTTAGTATCATATAATGACAATACGGAAGCGTGAACACGGGCATTGGCACCGCCCAAACTTCCGGCCATTTTGTTGTTCTCAATTTTAATAGGGCGACCTTCACGGGTCTTCACCAATACCGAAGCAAAATCATAACCATCTGCAATGGTGGTCGCATAATAATCTGGCATACCTACTGTGATACGCTCAGGAGCCACCACATAAGGAATGGACTTAACGACCGGCCCTTCGCAAGCTGCCAGAGAAGCGGCGGCTGTTGAAAAACCAACATATTTCAAGAAATCCCTGCGCGTGGCAGATGAGCTTTCAAGAGATTCCTTATCTCCTAAAAACAGATCTTCGGTGGGAATATCTTCCACAAACTCATTCTGACGGAGTGTTTGTACGAGCGGGCTGTTTTCATCCAGCTCCTCAGCACTCTTCCAGTATTTCTTGTTTGATGACATACTTATTAATTTATGATTTTCGGTCTTTGGAAAATTTTTACATTCTCCCTGAACCGTGATATCAGACTTATTCTATTAATTATTTTATTGGCCAAAAACTTTCTAGTAATGACACTTACCACATTCCAGGCCACCCATTTGCGCGATGGTCAACTGCTCCACCCCGTATTTCTTCGAAAGCTCTTCGTGAATTTTCTCATAGTAAGGATTGCCGGCCATACGTACATTGGTCTCGCGGTGACAGTTGATACACCACCCCATCGTCAAGGGTGCGTGCTGGTACATGATTTCCATTTCTTCAACCGGACCGTGACACTCCTGACACTGAATCCCGGCAACGCTTACGTGCTGCGAGTGGTTAAAATAGGCAAAATCAGGCAGGTTATGAATACGAATCCACTCCACTGGCTTGGTCTCACCTGTATAAGACTGCGTAGCGGGATCCCAACCTGCAGCGGCGTATAATTTTTTTATTTCC
>JBATUQ010000015.1:0-22552 GCA_049671285.1 Leeuwenhoekiella sp.
CTGTTTTACCTTTGAAAGGAATATGAAGGACATTATAAAAGCGGTATTTGTCAGTTTGCTGTTATTTGTAACGGCACAAGAGGGTTTTGCTTTTTCGTCTGAAGCGGCTCAAGCATATCCGTCTTCCGATCATTCTTCTTTAGCTCAATTGGAAGGTGGTAATGACCAGGCCATCTCTGTTGTTGAGCCTTCGCTGATCCTTTTAGAAAATTTTTCACCTTGGTCACAATCCGAACAAGTTATACACGACCTGTTTCATTCGAGCATTTGGTCAGACCGAGTGCAGGCTAATGAGATAGATGAAAACCACTTATTCCTTGTAAATTCTTCGGCGGGATTTCCAATTGCGTACCGGTTGTTGCTGCTCTTTCCATTTCATTCTTTTCCCTAGTAGTTTTTTAAATTTTCTTAAATGCGATTGCAACTTGATTTTGTAATCCCGTTCCCGATGCTTGGCATCAAAAAATTGATTGTTTAAAAAATGAATTCCTACGATGAAAATTGAAATGTTATTGCTGTTTATTACTGTTGTTGGTCTGGTAGCTGTTCCCTATATACTCTTTTTGGTTTTGGGGCACGGCAACACCAAAAAGCTTTCGAAAAAAATACACGAAGAAGCTTTGAAAAATAATTTAAAAGTCGATCAGGAAGAATACTGGTCGTTACGTCATATTGCTTTAGATACGGCCAACAAGCAATTACTGTTTGCCGAACTGCTCGAAAATGAGTTGCGCTATGAGCAAGTAGATCTCAAGTCCTTAAGTCGAATAGTTATTCAAGAGGATCAGCTTCCATCTACATCAGGGCAAAACCAGCAAGGACGCCTGAAAAGCTTAAACCTGATCTTTTACACCAAAAATACTGAGGCCCCAGTAGTGATCAATTTTTATGATTATGAGCGCGATATCGTTCAGGATTACGAAGTCAAACGCATCAACCGCTGGAAAGTACTTATCGAGCAACAGTTGCTCCCCGCGTGGAAGCCGGCAAAAGCTGCCTAGCTAATTGAGAAGTTAGTATTCAGAAGCCCTTCGGATGGAAGTCAGAGGGCTTTTTTATTGCTCCAGACGATCCTTGACGTATTCTATTTTGGTTTTCCGTGTGGCTGGTCTTTGCCTTTTTCATCCAGACCTACCATAACAATTTTATCAAGGGTAATGATGGTTTCCCGGATCATTTTATTGCGTAGTTCAAATTCTAAAACGATGGACGTATTGCCAAAACTGACTGCTTAAATGCCGATCTCAATGATATCCCCCTGCCGTGCACTGGCCTTAAAATCGATTTCACTACTGTATTTGGTTACCGTCCGCGGATTTTAGGGTTGGATGATGGCATAAAGTGCGGCTTCCTCATCGATCAATACGAGCAAGCGGCCAACAATCAAGGTTCATTGGGGTTAAGGTCTTCTGGCTTTGCCCATTTTAGTGTGTGAAAATTCAAGGTTTTTTTAGGTGTAGCAGAAATACTGATAACGTAATTACAAGTGGAAAACTCCAGTTTTTTGATTTGTGTTTATTCCATAAAAAAATCCCGAATTCCTTTACAGTCCGGGATTTTCAGTATGAGGTTTTGTGTTTAACCTAAATCCTCCTTCACGATCTGGTCTTCTTTTACACCTAAATCGTAAAGATCATTTTCAACGGATTCTATCATTTTTGGTGGGCCGCATACATAAAAGTATTGTGACCAGTCATCGATGTGCTTCTTTAAAAATTCTTTATCGATGTGACCGTGGGCATAATTTTCAGCCTTTTCTTCTGAAAGGATATTGACAAAGTTTTCTCCAAGCATCGCTTCAAAAGTACCTTTCATCAAAATATCCTTTTCCGATTTGTTCGAAAAAAGCAGTTTGTGCCCATCAAGTTCGTCCTTGTCTTCCAAAGATTTTAAAATGGAAACAAAAGGTGTAACTCCCGCACCACCTGCGATAAACACCCCTTTGCCTTTATATTTGATAGCGCCATAGACTTCTTCCAGCAATAAATGGTCACCAACTTTAAGGTCACGTAGCTTATCTGTCATTCCGTTGTGGGACGGATAGGTTTTTATGGTAAACTCAAGATGATCAGCAGCGGGTAAATTGGTGAAGGTAAAAGCCCCCCGCTCGTCCCGAACGTCTTCAGCATCAATACGCACGTGAGTGGCTTGACCAGGCACATATGAATAATCCTTCGGTTTTTCTGTTTTGAGGTGCAGCGTATCGTGGTTGATAAACTTGATGTGTTTTATAGCAACGGTATGTTGAATCATAATTTTCTATTTCTTTATTTAAGCGCAAATCATCCACGCCATTTCCTTGTGTTCATGAATCAGGCCGGTGATAAATTCACTTGTACCTTAAATGCGGTATTCCTCTGCGATGGGATTTATATTTGCCTGTATAAATTGAATGACGGTCTCAGAATCCTCCGGCAGTTCTTTTGTACTGCATGCGCTATCATTATCCCGGTTTATATTTTCAGAAAGATTTGTATTTTCCAAATATTGTTATGAGTTTCTTGGGCATAGTGTCCTAATTTCCGCAGGCGTTCTGCCACAGAATCACAAACTTATCCGGCCAGTTGTATTGCTCTTTAAAGAGACTTGCTTAGAATGGAAATCGATGCTTATGGGATTTTAAAGGGCTAAATGGGATTTGGTGCACAGTACAAATTCGTCAGCTAGAAGTATTGATATCATTTCCTCCGTTTTTCCCTGTTTTCTTCTGAAAGCCCTTTGGAAATACCCATATCCTGAGCCTCGTTAATAGTATAAAAATTATAAAACCAAAGCAGTTTCGTTTAAGATCTGATGTAAAAATACTGAACACCAAAGCGAAACACTCCCAATAAAAGCTTTTGAAAATGTGAAAAAAATACTAAACGGAAAAACTCAGACAATCGTCAAACTGCTGTAACCCTGACCGTTTTGCGTAAGTTGAATTTGGGTGGCGATACGTTCCTTAAGGCTGTCCACATGGCTGATAACGCCAATGGTTTTGTTGGATTCCGCCTGAAGTACTTCCAGTGTATCCAGCGTTTGATCCAACGTCTCCGGGTCGAGGGTGCCAAAGCCTTCGTCGATAAAAAGGCTGTTGATTTCTACATTTCGGGAAGCCAGATCAGATAAGGCCAAGGCCAGCGCCAGACTGAGGATAAAGGTTTCCCCGCCACTCAACGTTTTTATTGAACGCCGCTGCCCGCCCATATGCTCATCTATGGCGACGAGACTGTCGTCTTCATCATCCTTAGGCTGGTCAATGCGGTAGCGATCGGTTAAAAGCTGCAGGCGTTTATTGGCAAGTTGCAAGAGTTGTGACAGGGTCAAGTCCTGTGCAAAATCGTTGAACTTATTTCCGGTCGCATCACCTATAAGGTCGTACAATACTTGCCAATGGCCGGAATCTGCCAAATCTTTTTCAATCGCTTTCCGTAAATCTGAAATTTGCTTCTGAAATTGTCTGTGATTCTGAACCTGGTGCGAAAGGGTATTGGCTGCGGCTTCTGTTTTGGCGAGATCTTCGTTAATGGAATTTGATTCCTGTTGCAACTCGTCAACGGTGGAATCACTTGCGGTTTGCTTCAATAGTTCTATTTCTTCGGAAAGTTTTTTGCTTAAAGCACCCAACCGAATTTCTTCCTGTTTTATAGTATCGTACTCTTTTGTCCAAGTTTGGGCCGTCACTGCATCCAAACGATTTTGCAATGCCTCTTCGATTGAGGCATAACCCTTGGCGCTCAATTGTTGGAGCAGGGCAGTGGTCAGCGCTTCGTGTTGTGTGGTGAGCTTGGCAAGGATTTCTTCCGAAGTTTTTTTTGTCCGTTGATATTGCTTGAATGCCTGTTCGTTGGCATTCCAGGACGTTTCTAGATTACTGATATCAATTTCAAAATTGTACCCGCCATACAGTTTTTCCAAAGCACTTGATTTTGCCGAACCTTTGGCAATTAGTGTTTCCAATTCCCGGGTCTGGGCGGTAAGATCGTTTAGGATTTCAAGATTCTCCTTCAGTTTTTGAGCCGCTGCGAGCTGTTTCAATCGGCTTTCCAGTTTTTTTTCCTGCTCATTAAAATCGACAGAATCTCCAATTCCTAAAATGCCTTTATAGCTTTCATCAAACTGTTGCTGCTCGCGGAGCAGTTGTTCATTGATTATCGTTAGCTGTCGGTTGAGTTCAGTGACTTGATTTTCCAATTGGCGCAAAGCGGTCTGTTTTTCGACCTGTTCTTTCTCCAGCGTTTTTAATTCCCGCTCCATTTGAGAAACAACCGATTTCAGTTTGTTCTCCTGTTGTGGATGGTGCTTAGCAAATGGATGGTGTACTGAACCGCAGAGTGGACAGGGCTCATCGGGCTTGAGATCATTTCGGTAGTCGTCCAGCTGTTTTTGAAGCTGCTCCACTTCCAGCGATTTTTGTTTGGCTTCGAGTTGCGCTTGCTTGAGTTCTATTTGCCGTAAAAGTTTCTCAATGGCTTCCGGCAATTCTGCTTTTTGTTTTTCTAAAGTCTGCAACGCCTTCTCGCGCTCCTGCTGCTGCTCTTTCAAATTATTAAGTTGAACAAAAGATTTTTCAGCCTGTCGCCATTGCCGCAGTTGTCTTTCGATGTTTTCCTGTTGTGTGGGCACCGAATGGTTTTTCAGATCAAAACGTTCTTCAATGTCTTTATATTCCGATTGGTGTTTGTCTTTCTTTTGCTCAACCTGCGATAGAAACACACCTATTTTTTTCGGGTTAAAATCAAGTTCAAATCTTTTGGCGGAAACTTCTACCGGAGTTTTGCTGGCTGTAAAGGTTGTTAGCAGTTCCTGACGGTCGGCGATGAGTTGGCGCACTTCCTTTTTGTATTCCTGTGTCTTCAGACCAAAATTCTCAGGATTAATTTCTAAGTGGAATTGCTGCGAAAACTTTTGGGTTAGCGATTCTCTTTTGGTTTCAGCCCGTTGTAATGCTTCGGTGGCTTTTATGATTTCCTGTTTTTTCTCTCCTGTTTTCTCCCGAAGCGATAGCCATATATTCAAATCTTCGGCCACCAATTGTATTTGCTGATGACGTTTTAAGCGATCGCCTTTCTCTTCTTTAAATTCTTTTTTCCGGGTGTTGACCTTGGCAAGTGCTTCGGTGGTTGTGGTGAGTTCGTTTTGTTGCTTTTGCAGGTTTTCTTTCAGCGTAATTTCTTTCGAAAGTTTTTCGACCGTCACTTTCAAAGTTTTCTTTTCCTGTTCTAGTTTTTCTGCCTCATGAAGTTTTTCCGCAAAAACTTTTTCGTCAAGCAACTGTTCGCGGTAGGTTTCGACCTTATTACGTTTTAAGGAAATGATTTCCGCTCGTTCCTTATGTTTTAAATGAACCGCCTGCCCAATTTTCCGATAGATTTCGGTACCGGTGATTTTTTCCAAAAGCGCGCCACGTTCCTTTTTTGGCACCTGCAAAAACTGCGCAAATTCGCCCTGTGCCAACACGACCGATTTAATAAACTGATCGTAATTGAGCCCGATCAATTCCTCATTCTTCCCTGGCACTTCAGACTTTTTAAGCGGAAGGATTTTGTTGGTTTCCACGTTGGCAACTTCCATGTGATAGTCACGAAGATTGCCCGTACGCGCCGTGGAAATCTCCCATTTGGAAACGAAAATCCCTTTCGCACAGCTATAGGTTATGGTCGCATAGGCATCCTGCTGGTTGCGGGTAAGAATCGCGCCTTTTTTTAAGATTTCGGAGGTACTCATTCTGCCCAATCGCGGCACTTGGTTGAACAACGCCAGCGAAATCACATCGAGAATCGTGGTCTTTCCGCTTCCTGTGGGGCCGGTGATGGCAAACAGGTTGTTCTGCGTAAAGGGTTTTTGCGTGAAATCTATGGCGTGCTCGCCCCGCAGCGAATTGATATTCTTAAACGCTATTTTTAGAATTTTCATAGCGGCTGAGTGGAGTTTTGAACCTGTTCTGTAATTTCGGAAAACGCTTGAGCAACCTTATCCTTAACATCTTCAGAATAACTGTGCTGCTCGAGCAGTTTAGCAAAAACCTCCTGCGGTTTGAGGTCTTCCAAATGTTGATTGACTGTGAAAAGTTGACCGGTTTCCTGTTGGCGGTTCTTAAAGGTGGCGCGATGCTTTACGATTTCCATTCCACGAACGTTAAAAGAGGTTACAAGTTCGTCAAGCTGGGCGATTAGATTGGCGTCAAAATTATCTTCTAGCATCGCTACCTCAATGAGATTGGTGAGTTGGCCTTCGGCGGAAAGTGTACCGAGTTTATTTTTAATGGAACCAAGGGATCCGATGATTTTTAAAAGTCTTCTAAATGTGGGCACGGAAATGCTTTGAGGTTCAAAACCATTTTTGGTATCCAATAGCAGCACGCGCTTTTCGTCTTGGCGTTCACTAAAAGAAAGTGCCAGCGGGGAACCGCTATAAAAAGTTGGCACTGCGGCAGAAACGCGTTGCGGCTTATGAATATGGCCCAATGCTACATAGCTGAAATATTCCCCAAACCGGTTCGCCTGAAACGCCGCCTGATTCCCGATTTGGATGTCACGTTCGCTCTCGCTGGGTTCGATACCGGCGGCATATAGATGACCCATTGCGATTGCAGGGATATACGGAAATAAGTTTTCACAAGCTTTTGCGGCGGCGGTGAAAATGGTTTCGATGCCTTTTCTGATCGCTTCCACACGGTTTTCATACACAGCATCCTCATTGGAGGCCCGCAGATCACTGTCCCGCAAATACGGAATGGCAGCGACCACGGCTACGGTGTTTCCATCTTCATCTTTCAGCGGAATCAAATAATCTTCGACCCGTTCTGGCAGCCCACCAATGATGGTGACGTTGAGTTCCTCGAGGATTTCCCGTGGAGCGTCGAGCATCGTGGGAGAATCGTGGTTGCCGCCCGTGATAATGATTTTACATTGCAATCCACGTAATCTGGCCAAGGCCCGGTAGTATTGTTTGCGCGCTTCGGCGGCAGGGTTGGCCAGGTCAAACAGATCGCCTGAAATCAAAATTACATCAATTCCTTCACGTTCAATCAGCGCAACCAGCCAATTGATAAACAGCTCAAAATCGCGGTAGAGGTATTGTTTATGTAGTTTTTTACCGATGTGCCAGTCGGCGGTATGGAGGATTTTCATTTATGGAATATTGCAATAAAGAATGTGGCTAAAAGTTACAAATATAATCAAGGAAATTTAGCCAATAGGCCACCACCAACTTTAGTTTTTATGTGCGTATAATCCTATATGCCTCGCTTTCAACAGGTCTTGATTTGGCACCATAACAGAAGTAAACTATTTATTATAGAGAGATTATTAATTTATACAAAATCATTTGGACTGTTACTAAACATTCTTATTTTAGACAGAAATCACCCGTATGGATCACACCTCGAACAAATCTTATATAGACAGCCCAAGTCGTATTGAAAAGGTAAAAGGTATCAATGAGGGCATAGAATTTGGCCGTGAAGATCTTAATTTTCTAAGCGCAATGGCTTCACAAATTTGTGGAACAGCGAGTGCACTTATCACCTTAATGGGAAAAAATAAGCAATACATTAAATCGACTCACAATCTCGATATGGTGCAAAGATCCTTCCCGCGCGAATTTACTTTCTGCAATTATACCATTCAGGCCCCAAACGAGGTAATGACCGTTGCAGATGCACGTCTGGACCACCGGTTTAAAAACAGTCCTTTTGTAACTGCTGCCAAACCGGTGATTTTCTATGCTGGTGCACCTTTAGTAGGGTTTGATAATATGGTAATAGGTACGTTATGCGCCATTGATGAAACTCCAAAACATTTGAGTCAAACTCAAATTAAAAATTTAAAACTGCTGGCGTCACAGGTCATGAAGACTTTGGAGTTGGATTATGTCAATAAGAAGCTGCAAGCAACAAACCGGGCTTTGATCAAGCAGAAAATCAATCAAAATCAGTTAACAGATGAGCTTAAGATCGCCACCTATGAGTGGGATATTGAGCAAAATAGGTTTGTTTTCAACGAGGTATGGGCTGACATAACGGGTTATGCTCCGTCAGAATATGCCAGCCTGGGTTTTGACCATTGGGAATCTTTAATACACCCAGATGATCGGGCGACTATACAGCGAGCGCTCAATGAGCATTTTATAAACCCAGAGAAAAGTTTTAGACAACAATTTCGATTAAAGAAAAAGAACGAAGACTATATATGGTTGCAAGTCAAGGGCAAGGTGATAAAACACGATGGTCAGGGCAATCCCTTATTGATGCTGGGGATGTTTCAAGATATTACCAGAGATAAAAAAAATGAACGAGACCGTAAGTATAGGCAAGTGTTGCTAGATGCCCTTTACCGCTTGTCCCCCATTGGTATTGCGCTGAATGATTTTGATACGGGTGCTTACGTAGAGGTTAACTCAAAATTACTCGAGCCTATTGGCTATACCCAAGAAGAATTTTTGAGTTTAAGTTATTGGGATGTTACTCCTATAGAATACAGTGATCAAGAGCAAAAACAATTGCAATTATTGCATGTCAATGGTTTTTATGGCCCTTATGAGAAAGAATATTTAAGAAAAAATGGCACCAAATACCCTGTATTGCTCAATGGAGTTCTCGTTAAAGATGCAGATGGCAAAAAAATGATATGGAGCTTTGTAGAGGATATTTCGCTAAGAAAGAGAGATGACTCATTACGAAAAGAGCAATACGAGCGAATACAAGGCTTGCTGAAGGTGGCGCAAAGTCAAAATGACAGGTTGAAAAACTTTGCACATATTGTCTCTCATAACCTTAGATCACATTCTAGTGGTATATCTATGCTGTTAAGATTGTTTGCCGACTCGTTCCCCGAGATGAAACAAGATGAATTGTACACCCATCTAAACGCTGCTTCGGGCAATTTGGAGTCAACTATAAAAGACCTCAATGAAGTTGTAGATATTAATACTGCAGATAATTCAAACTTTAAAAAGATCAATCTAAAAAGCGCCGTGGTCAAGATCGCAGACAGCTGTCATTCACTATTTCTTACGGAGGATGTCTCACTCGAATTAGAAGTTTCTGAAGATGATTCTGTATTCGGTTTGAATTCTTATCTAGAAAGTGTTATTTTAAATTTAATCACCAATGGGATTAGGTATAAATCAGAAAGCCGAAAAAGTTTTGTACGTATTAAATCGGCAAAGAATGACCTAACAAAAATGGTGGTGCTAAGTATTGAAGACAATGGTTTGGGAATAGACCTTAATCGGTTCGGCAGCCGGTTGTTCAAAATGTACCATACCTTTCACGACCACAAGGATTCTAAAGGTATTGGTCTGTTTCTAACAAAGAATCAAGTGGAAGCTATGGGAGGTACTATAACTGTTGAAAGTGCTGTTGACTCAGGAACAAAATTTATCGTAAATCTACCTTATGAAAAAAATTAGTCTTGCTTGTATAATTGATGATGACCCCGTGCACGTCTTTCTCTCTAAGAAAAGTTTAATGTCATCGGGTCGGGTTGAGAATATAATGGTGTGCTCTAACGGTAAGGAGGCTTATGACAAACTACACCCTCTAGTTATGGAGGGTAGCGGTGTGCCAGAACTCATTTTACTCGATCTGAATATGCCCATTTGGGACGGCTGGCAATTTCTTGAAGAGTTTGCAAAACTGCCGCTCAAGCAAGAGATAAAGATTTTTATAGTGACCAGTAGCATAAATAAGGAGGATCGGGAGAGGGCGAAAGAATTTAGTAAGGTAAATCATTTCTTTGTTAAACCAGTTGATCAGGCGGCCTTGGTACAATTTCTGGACGAGTCTGACTAGGATTTTTAAAAGCAAATTAGACACTATCCCTTAAAGTGTGCAAACTTTAAATAGCCCAGTTTATCAACGTGTAAAAGCCGTAGTTTTTTAATAAGATTAGCATCATTTCCTCAAAGGATATTGGACCTGTACAAAGCTAAGACAGCAAATCCCTCTAAAATGCATCACCAAAACTTCAATAAAATTGTTTCCATCCCGTGTAAAGGTGTAAATAAAGGGAGGTAGAAATCTTTTTGCTGTACCTCGGCTTGCAAATTACGCAGCTATCGGTGGCTTCGCTACAAAATTCTCCAATGCGTTTCGATAACCACTTAGCCACCAAATTTTATAATCCCACCATAGCGGCTTCGGCGCAGCGTTCACCGTCCATTGCAGCAGAGACGATACCGCCAGCATAACCGCCGCCTTCTCCACAGGGGAAGAGGCCCTTGATAACGGGATGCTCCAAGCCTTCGTTTCTGGGGATGGTTACGGGGGAGGAGGTTCTGGATTCAACACCCACGACATTGGCTTCTGCGGTATAATAGCCGTGCATTTTTTCGCCGAAGGCTTTAAAACCTTTGCGCAGGCGACCGCCCAAAAGTTTGGGCAGGAGTGAGTGCAGCGGTGAAGATTGCAAGCCAGGTTGGTAAGAAGTAGGGTTTAAATCTGTTGATAATTTTCCTTCTACGAAATCCGTAAGGCGTTGCCCGGGTGCGGTCTGGGTGCGTCCTCCGGAGGTAAATGCCAGCCTTTCCAAATTTTTTTGATATTCCAAACCTTTCAAAGCACCAAATTTTTCATATTTGGGAATGTCCTTATCCACATCGATCTCGACCACAATGCCGGAGTTGGCAAACAGGTTGTTCCTTTTGGACGGGGACATGCCGTTGACCACTACTTCGCCGGGTGCGGTTGCCGCCGGAACAATAAAGCCACCGGGACACATGCAGAAGGAATATACGCCCCGCTGACTCACCTGCTGTACCAAACTGTAAGCGGCAGGAGGAAGGAGTTCGTGGCGGTCGCCGGAGCAATGGTACTGAATGCTGTCGATGATCTGCTGTGGATGTTCTACCCGAACCCCCATCGCAAAGGATTTTGCTTTTAGTGCCACGTCCTTTTTATGCAAGAGTTCAAAAATATCCCGCGCCGAGTGTCCTGTAGCCAGGATCAACCGGTCAACTGCCATTTCTTTGTTGTCGTTTAGGACCACCGCTTTTATGGTGTCGTCTTTAATGACAAAATCGGTGAGCTTGGTGTTGAAATGGATTTCGCCGCCGTGGTGAATGATAGCTTCGCGTATGTTCTGCACAATCTTAGGGAGCTTGTTGGTCCCGATGTGGGGATGGGCATCTATTAGAATACGTTCCGTCGCGCCGTGATAGACCAGGCTTTCAAAAATGCGACGTACATCCCCCCGTTTGAGGCTGCGGGTGTATAATTTTCCATCAGAATAGGTACCTGCGCCGCCTTCCCCAAAACAGTAGTTGCTTTCGCCGTTTACGATATGGTCTTGATTGATGGCCTTGAGATCTCGGCGTCGGGCTTGAACATCCTTCCCGCGCTCTAGCACGACTGGTTTGTGGCCCAGCTCAAGACAGCGCAGGGCCGCCCACATACCTGCCGGACCAAAGCCCACGATGTGTATAGGTTTGGCCTTAGAAACGTCTTTGTAGTCAAAGGATACCGAATCTCGAGGTGCCGGTTCCGCAATATAAATGGCCAGTTTGTAATTGAACATTATAGTCGCCTTCCGGGCATCGATTGATTTGCGTATCACTTTTAATTGGAAGGTATGTTCTGGGATAGCGAGTTGGCGGGCTGCTTTCTTAGACAAAATACCGGTGGCAGCTTCTTCTTCCAGCGTAAGTCGTATCTGTATGTTTTTGACCATGGTGTAAAAATAGGTCAATCCCCCTAGCTCACGAAGGAAGACCTTTTTTGAACCGTTTAAATCTTGGATTTCAATTGATCTTCTTGACCTTTGGTCAAACATGCACTATCCTTGTTGTACTGTTCAGTGGTTTCCCGTTGTTTTCTATTTGTGCTCCTTTATTTTAAACGGTAGCCACGGAATGCAGTTTACATTGTAATAGGGATAGTTGAAGTATTGAGTTTTTGGACCAAGAATGATTCTACAATTTGAAGAATATCTGGGATTATTAACCGGGATGACAATAAGCCGTGGAGTATTATAGGTCACCTTGATATACTGCACGACGTTAAATGCTTTGGGTGTTGGTCGCCATGAAAGAAAATAATAAGTAGACCTTACATAGCCTATTGGAAAAAAAAACCCCAAAGCCTAATCGGCCAAGGGGTATTGGGGAACATCATACAATTTGAAAAGGGCAAAAGGGTGACATAGGTACAGCTAATGAGCCCGTTCTTACAGATCAAGTCCAGCCTTTTTTTCCTGAATGCCGCGTAAATGGATTATATAAACACATAGGTAAAACGGAATAGGATTTAAGCAGGGGTTTCTTCCAAGCTTGGTGCCGCAGGAAAGTCTATTGGAACCTGTGTCGTACTATGCAAGTAATTGGAGATGGTTTTATCACCAATCAAGACCAAGGTGTCGATAAGGTTTTCCTTAGTATATCCAGCAGTCAAGAAATTTTCAACAACCCGCTCATCGGTTCTTCCCCGGTTCTCGGTAGCATTTCTAGCCAGTTTGGCCAAGGCGTCCAATTTTTGGTTATCAATTAATTCACCCCTTCGCGCCTGAAGGATTTGCTCATCACTCAATCCGTTCATTTTCCCGATTGCAGTATGTGCAGCCAGACAGTAGGCACATTCATTCACTTGGCTAACGGCCAGATTGACCACTTCTTTTTCCTTATTGTTCAAGGAGGTGGGTGCACCACTCAGTGCCAAATAGTTTTTAAGTGCATTGTTGCTTAGGGCATAGGTGGCGTAAAGGTTTGGAACAAAGCCCAGTTTGCCTTCAAGCTGATCGAAAATGGCCTGGTTGGTTGCGTTTACCTGATCTTTTGATGGTACATTGATAATTGACATAATTTTATTTTTTAAAGTTTTATACCACTTAGGTCGCAAATTGTAATGATCATTACAAAATACTCAAAAAAATTATTCCAATACACTTAAATTTAACGCAAGCAGCTCCCTAAGTTCCTTATCCGAAGGGTTCATCCGCTGGGTTAAGTTTATACCGTTCCATAGGTTGATCAGGTGCACTGCCAGTAATTCTGGTGCTTTTTGCGTTTTCAAAGAACCTTGCTCCTTGCCCTGCAACAAGGCCACCTTAAATCCCTCCTTCAATTGTTTGACCTGTTCTACGGCGATCTTTTGTGTGGCAGTATCTACGTGGCTTAGTTCAACCAGTGCATTCCCCAAGAAACAGCCGTCACATATTGTTTTTGAAGATCGATCCACAATACTGTAAAAAAAACTCTTTAAATATGCAATGGGATCGGTGCTCTTTTCCAGACCATCGTAGAAACCGGCAATGAGACCTCTTAAAAACCTGACTAACGATTTTTGATAGAGTTCCTGCTTTCCACCGGGGAAGCTTCGGTAAAAAGAGCCTTGCCCTACACCCATGGCAGCCATCAAATTCTGAGTACTTGCACCCAAATAACCTTTTTGCCAGAATACTCGGGTGGCACTGTCAATGAGCTCGTCTTCACAAAATGTCTTCGGTCGTCCTGCCATTTGATTGTGGGTTTAATTATAGCATACCTTTAGAATATCAAAGGGAGGGATTGGCGTGGTTGAACATAGCCCTGCTGTCTATTACCTCTTTGTCTTTTGTCCGAAAATCAGTAGTAAGACTTCAGAACCCCTTACTGCAAGTATTGACCGAGCCAATATGTTACCGGATACTTTTAAAAGACTCTTGCTCATATGAGTAAATGCCTGATACGTGGTGCCATTTCTATTCTCTTTTAGCGCTCATCAAAAGCCATCTTGCCTTTCACCAATAAGTTTGCTGATATTACTTGACTTGTATTTTTCATATGAGGCTGACCACCTCCAACGAATAGCGTAAACCAGCCTGGTTCGATTACACGCTTTTCCTTTTTGTTGATCACGGAAAATTGTCTGGGCGTAAGGTGAAAGGTAACTGTTTTACTTTCGCCGGCTTTTAAATGAATCCTTTTAAAACCTTCCAACTGATGGGTTGGTCGTGGCGTGCTGGCCTTGTTATCTTTCAAATAAAGCTGTACCACCTCATCACCGGCCAGTTTTCCCGTATTGGTTACCTGTACGCGAAGGGTTAGTGTGTCGCCAGCCCTCATTTGCTTCGGGATGTCAATATTCGAATATTCAAAATCTGTATAACTTAGACCATAACCAAACGGGAATAGCGGCGTGCCCCCATAGTACCGATAGGTCCTATTGTCCATATCATAATTTTCGAAGGGAGGAAGTTCTTCAAGGGATGAATAGTAGGTTATGGGCAGGCGCCCAGCCGGGTTGTAGTCTCCAAAAAGCACATCTGCAAGGGCATTACCGCCTTCTTCTCCCGGATAGCCAACGCTGAGAATGGTATCGATATTTTCCTTTGCCCAGTTTAAGGCTAGTGCGCTACCCGCATTAATGACCAGGACCACAGGTTTTCCAGTGGCTTTCACCGCTTGGAGCAGGGCAAGTTGTTCTTTGGGTAGTGCGATGTCTGTCCTGTCGCCGTCTTCTCCTTCCAGACGTTGGGAAAGGCCCAGGACCACAACCGCGATATCAGCCTCCTTGGTCACCGCAACGGCCCTGTCAATTAAATTTTCATCAGGCATCGCCCACAGCAGATGAGCATGGGCATTGCTTTTATCGCTAAAATAATATGCCTCTAGCGGATATTTTTTTCCAGCTTCGAGAGCTACGGTCTGGGTAGCGTAAAGACCGTGATGCTCAGACCCTTTACCGTTTGAAATTTCCTTACCCGCAATCAGCACGCGCATTCCCCTTTTTGAAAATATCCCTAGTTCGTAGTTTCCTGATTTTTTCGGCTTTAAAACGCCTTCCCATTTTATTGAAAAATTGTCTATCAACTTCTTGGAAATAGGCTGATGTTCCCACCAGAAGTGAATGTTGTCGTCCACTCTTTGCAGGACGGGATCTCCACTCCATTCCATATTGTCATAATAAGACGCCATAAGGCCCTGAGATCCTTCATTGGTCTCCAGATAAATACCGGGAATCGGTTTAAGGTTGTGTTTATCTTCTCCGAGGTGTGCGCCCTCCGCATAAAGGATTTCAATTTCCGGCTGTACTTTATTGGTAATGCCTTTTAAAAAGGTAACGGGATTTTTAGGAGTACCGTGATAGTTGCCCACCAGCGACTCCCAGTTGTCAGCGTTTGGCCCAATGACAGCTATTTTACTGATGTTTTCATTCTTTAAAGGCAAAAGTTGGTTTCTGTTCTGCAACAGGACAATACTTTCTTGGGATGCCTTTCTCGCCAGTGTATTGTGTGCGGAAGAGCAAACAATATCTTCGGAAATCATGGTAAAGGGAACTTCATCATCAGGATCGAACATTCCCATTTTAAATCTTGCCAATAGCAATCTTGAGAGCGCTTGGTCGATGTCCTTTTCGGTAACCAGACCTTGATCGAGTGCCTCATTGAGGTACTGGTAATAGTTGCCGCAATTGAGATCGCATCCACCCTTCAATCCTATAGACGCCGCTTCTGCCTCTGTATCGGCCAAGTGGTGACCGGTTTTTATGTCCCTTATCGCACGGCAGTCTGAAACCACATAGCCGTCAAATCCCCACTGCTTCCGAAGCAATTGATTGAGTAAGAAATCGTGCCCGGATGCTGACTCTCCCCTAAACCTGTTATATGCCCCCATGACAGAATATACCTTAGCGTCCTTGACCGTTTTCCGGAAGGCTGGCAGGTACGTTTCGTAGAGGTCCCTTTCGCTCACATCTACATCAAATGAGTGCCTTAATGCCTCGGGGCCGGAGTGTACGGCAAAATGTTTTGCGGTGGCGATGGTCTTCAGATACTTGGGATCATCCCCTTGAAGGCCTTTAATAAACGCCGTCGCCAGTTCTCCCGTCAAATAAGGGTCCTCCCCATAAGTCTCGTGACCACGTCCCCAGCGGGGATCCCGGAAAATATTAATGTTTGGCGACCAAAAATCCAGACCGCCATATATTTCCCGCTTGCCCTGTCTGAGTGCATGATGGTATTTGGCCCTGGCCTCATCAGCGATGACAATGCCAATTTCATTAATCAAGGGTTTGTTAAACGAGGCAGCTACGGTAATTGACTGTGGAAACACTGTAGCAAATCCATTGCGGGCCACTCCGTGCAAACATTCGTTCCACCAGTTATACTTTGGAATTTTTAATCGTTCTATGGCCGGTGCATCGTTCATCAACTGACTGATTTTTTCATCAGTTGTCATTTGGGAGACCAAAATTTGTACCCGTTCCTCAAATTTTAAGGTAGGGTTTAGGAAAGATTCATCTATCTGGCTGACCTGGGCTTGTAATGCGCCCGTCACCATTACTAAAAAATAATAGGGGAGCAGTTTAATTTTCATATGTGTCATAGTGGCTTTTGTAAAGGCTACAGCATAAATATGCATTTTTTTGAGCAAACCTTTGTACTCACAAACAAATTTATCGTCAAAGGTATGTTACACGATGTATTTACGGCTGCTGCTTTTTTTATAAATAATGCAAAGAGATAGTTTGAAACCAAATGCTGAGGTTGTAGCAACTAATGGCAGAGACAAAATTTTCTGAACGAAATTTATCCCTATCAATTTAAGAGTAACGTTTGATGAATTTAATTTTACGAAACCTACAACCCCTTTACCTTTTAGCCGCCAATAAAGATTTAAGAAAGTAATTCCCCAATTGTCATAATCAGTCAAAATTATCTTTTAAATTGATCCTTATTATTAGCTTTGCCGGGGGCGTTTTGATCCTTTTACACTTTACCCTTAAATAAAATATATTTGTTAAAGTTTATGAGGGTTGACCATTTGAAACCAGCAGCGCTTATAACATAGGAAGTAATAACTTCGGCTTAAAACGCTTTGTAATACTAGTCGATGTAGAGCGTGAGACGGCGCGATTATAAAGCATAAGAAAAAGATACTTGTCCATGACCAAATTATTTCTTCTAGACGGAAAACTCCAAAATTATGACTGGGGAGGCAAAAGGTACATAGCTGACCTGCTTCGTCAAAAAGGAGGAAGTTTAAAAATAGCTGAATATTGGCTGGGTGCACATAAAAATGCCCCTGCTGTAGCACATACGCCAAAAGGGGCGGTTAACCTGGATACCCTGATACATGAGATACCAATAGAAACATTGGGAGAAGAAGTGGCCGGAGAATTTGGCAGACTCCCTTTTCTGTTCAAGGTTTTGGATGTAGAAGAAATGTTATCCATTCAGGTACACCCTACAAAAGCCGAAGCTATTAAAGGGTTCAAACGGGAGAACGAAGCAGGAATTCCACGAACGGCGTCAAACCGGAATTACAAGGATGACAACCACAAGCCGGAGATTATGGTTGCTCTTAGTGAATTTTGGCTTTTGCACGGATTTTTGACATCTCCAGCGCTTAGTGATGTTTTGCTAAAAATCCCTGAGTTCAATGAACTCCATCCTATTTTTAAGGAAAAAGGGTACTATGGACTTTATAAAACCGTAATGCAGTTATCTCAAGAAGAGGTAAATGATAGGCTTCGGCCCCTTATAAATAGGATATTGCCAAATTATAAAGCAGGTAAAATACAGAAGTCCTCGCCGGATTATTGGGCGGCCAAAGCTTGCGATTCAAGCAATGATCCTGCAAATTTGGATCGGGGAATATTTTCGATTTACTTTTTCAATGTTGTTCAATTAAATGAGGGTGAAGCGATATTTCAGGATGCGGGTTTACCGCACGCCTATCTTGAGGGGCAGAATATTGAGTTGATGGCCAATTCAGACAATGTGCTCCGTGGTGGGCTTACGCCAAAGCACATTGATGTCGAGGAATTGCTAAAGCACGTAAAATTTGAAGAAACCCTTCCCAATGTCTTGCGCGGGCAGTTGCAGGAACAAGGCATGGAACGCATTTATAAAAGTCCCGTTCGAGATTTTGAGCTTTCAAAAATAGTTTTGACCCCAGAGTCAACTTATAACTCAGTTTCGGTAAGTATTTCAATATTGATTTTAATTTCAGGTTCGGCAACAATTACACAGGCCAATACTAAACTGGAGGTTGACAAAGGAAAATCTGCACTCTTATTAGCTGATAGCGCTTATTCGATTACCACCAGTGAGGAGGCGATTTTTTACAAGGCTACCGTTCCACGAAAAGATTAATAAGACTCGTTCAAATCTTCGGTATTATAAAATGTATTGTTCCAGACCATCCACTCCGTGTAACTCAAAATCGATTTGGAATTAATGGTTTTCAAGAAGGTCCTGTAACTTTGGCTGGTAGGTTTCATTTTGATATATTCGGAAACTTGCATTTATCCTCAAGCGACATTCCTTAATACATAAGGGTGCCGTCAAGTGAATTTGCGTTCTTCGAAAATCGTTAAGCGTTTGAAAATTAGTCAAGCCATTGAAAATTAGTAATTAGTATCAAAGCTCAAATGCACCCAAGGAAGGGTGCATTCATCCTATGAGCATTCCGCAAGCCAGAGGATACCAGAGATTATCTTTAAAATACGCCTAATAAACTAGATTATTTACAGGCCGTGCCTTGGCTGTCCATTTAGTCTGTACCTCGATTGGCCAATGACGATACTGTCAATACCATGTCATATAATTAAATCCTTTTTAAAATCAGGATTATAAATAAAAGTTAGCGTGCTTTGAGGATTTTCAGGAAGTTACACATAACGTGTTGAGAGTTATCCAAATAACGTCTGCAAGTACTACAGATGAGAAAAATGTCTTGCGTCTAATTTAAATTGAACGCCCTGACTGAACAAAAATCAACCTTGCATTTGCATTATTTCGAGGTGAAACAATCTACCTTGACTCAAGATCTATGAAAATGGGTAAGCATGTTGAATAAATTAATATAAATTTAGAGATAGGGGAGTATTCTTTCAATCAAGACATATGGAGTTCACAGAGAGCATAACTACAATATTTAAAGGAGAAAATTTTGAAGCACCAATATTTATTGCTGTTTCAACTTTACTTGCACTGGTAAGTTTGAGAAATGCTCACCTATCTGACCGGGCGAGGCAGACCTTGAAAAAATTTGAGGAAACCGACAACGGCGTTGATAAAGATCACTACAGGTTTCAGGCAGAAAAATTTATTTTGAGATACAAATCTACCGGAAAAGCTTTTGGTTGCCTCTTGGTAGTGCTCCTAACCTCGGTTATTATAAAGTTGAGCGGAGACTATAAAGAAATCAAAATGGTGGTGATTTTAGTATGGATAGCGGCATTTACGCTCGCAATACTATTGATTGGCAAAGAATTATGGAATGGGAGAGATACGTTGGTTAATGAAGCCAAAAGAGTTAAGCTTACGGAAGATGATAAAGTATCCACTTCAAAATAGTGGCGTTCAGTTTTTTTACATTAAATATGCAGGATGGTCACGCTGATAAATTAGAGTTGTTACTTTCCAATACAATATCTAACCATCCTTTATTCACAGTAGTTTCAAGGGACTGAGGTGTAAATGAGGGACAAAAAAAAGGTTGTTGATAAAAATTAACTCAATTACAACCAAAATCAATGACTGGTTGTAAGTTTTAGTAAAGGTAGTTTATTATCATACAATATACACGCAAGGTAAACTCGTAAAATACTTCCATCAAAAGACTACGGCATAAAGCCACCGCTTCTTGCCCTACTCATTTATTCCGTTTCCTTTTGAGCCAAGATTTTATCTTCCGTTTGATTTCTGCTCAAATATTGTTTAATCAAAAATTTGAGTATTATGACAACAAAAGCGAGTACCACAAAGAAGCGCAGTAGAACTAAAGTAGCTGCCAAGAAAGAAGTAAATGGAAAGAAATCATCCGCACTTCAAATTCAGAACTTACCATTGGGTAAAATCAAGCCTGACCTTGAGCAGCCCAGAAAGACTTTTAATGATGATGCCTTGCAGCAGCTTTCTGAGAGTATCGAAAAGCACGGTGTGTTGCAACCAATCACGGTAAGGCAACTAAATGGCCATTACATCATCGTGATGGGCGAACGCCGATATCGCGCAAGCAAGCTGGCAGGAAAGAAGACTGTGCCCTGTATCGTGAGGACTTATGAGACCAATGATATTCTGGAAGTTCAAATCATCGAAAATCTGCAAAGACAAGATGTTGAACCTACCGAAGAAGCCGAGGCAATTGCTTACCTAAGTGAAAAGTATTCAACATCTGAAATCGCAAAGCGATTAGGTAGAACGGATAACTTCATCAGACAGCGATTAAAATTAGCTGGATTGATTGACGGTTTCAAGCACTATGTCCGCAATGGCGAAATGACCATTTCCTTGGGTGTAGGTGTCGCGCTCTTTGAACCGGAAGAACAACAGATGATGCTGGAAACGATGGGCGAGGATTTTAATGCGCATCAGATAAACAAGATGATTAAAGACCAGACCTACGATTTGGAAAAAGCATCTTTTGATGTAGCCGATAAAAAATTGGTCCCAAAAGCTGGGTCTTGCGTTGAATGTCCTTTCAACGCGGCAAATCAAGGCAATCTGTTCGGCGATGGTAAAATGGTCTGTACAAAAGCAGCCTGTTTTGAAACTAAGAAAAGTAAATCGTTCTTAAACCTGATTGAAAAGTCCAAGAAAGAGAATATCTTTTTAATCCCTGAAATGCGACAGTATTGGGCAGATGACGAAAACAATCAGCTAATTATATCACAATTAGAAAAGAAGGGATTGAAAGTCTATCTACTGGATGATGTTGAAATTATAGTGCATCCGATTGAGCCAACAATCCAGGATATTAAGATAGAATATCAACACTATGATTATTCTGAAGAACGATTGAAAGCTGAACTTGAAGAAGCAAAACAGGACTATGATGAAGAATTTGTGAAATATAATTCAGCGAAAGAAAATGGATTTGTCAATGGCATTTTGTTCCATCCTGAAACGTACAGGAATAAAGAAGTCTTCATAAAAATTGTTGAAAAAACAAAAGATGAATCAACAGATTATTCGGCACCATTGGCCAACAGAAAAATGGCAGATTGTACGCCTGAAGAACAAATCATTAAAATCAACGAAAGAGAAATCCGCAAGAATCAAATAGAGAACAACAACCAGTTTGAAGAAGTTGTAGAAATGATTCGTGAGACGAAATATATTGATAGGAAGAAGACACTTTCAACAGATGAAATGGTAGCATTCTCGATATCGCTCTTTGAAAACAATGTGGATTGTATGAGCCAACAAAAGTATTTCTCAAAGTTTTTGGGCGACACTTCAAAAATGACCAAAGTTGAAATGGTCGAAAATTTCAAGAAAAAGTTCAAAAAGGAAATCTTCCATAAGCTGATACGTTATATGCTCACAAAGCAAGTTCATTTTGGCGAAAGCAATCACGTCAACAACTTGACGAACATTTCATTCTACAATGCGATGCAAGGATATTACAAATCCAAGATTGCCAGCATAGAAAAGGAATATGCTGAAAAACGAGACAAGCGTGAAGCACGTTTGAAAGAGCGCATCACAGTTCTCGAAAAGCAAATTGAGGAACACAACGATTAGCTTTTGTTGTTTGAAGAAGGGTCGGCATTCGTGCTGGCCCTTTTTCTTTTTTATGATAGTTTTTTAAAAGATGGGTTCATAAGGAAGGGGTTATCAATCAATAGTTAGCGCAAAGATAAACTCGTAAAATACACCCATCAAAAGACTACGGCATAAAGCCATTCCTTCTGCCATCGCTAATTTATTCCGTTTCCTTTTGAGCTGAGATTTTAGCTTCCGTTTGGGTACTGCTCAAATATTGTTTAATCAAATTATATCATTATGAAACGAGTATCTGAAAAACCTAAAATTTCGCTACAACAAGCTGAAATGCATTATCAATCGAGTAGTGAAAATTATAACATTGATAGTGGCGAAAGTCACTTGGCTTATTACAGGGATAAGCATCCCAACTATTACCGAGTATTATCAGAAAATGTTTAATCTAAATTCAAAAGCTATGTATTTAAAAAATTTACAACAGGATGAAATCTTTGTTCCATCAGAAATGAAATCCTTAAAAAATCTGACACAGATGGAATCCCGAAGAGGGCTTGAAAATGCCATTATCTCAAATGGCAAAATTGTCAACGTGGTATCGAACAGCTATGGTCACATTCCAAATCAACTGTTCTTCAAGAAAGCTGAAGAAATGCTAACCGATGCACAACTGAACTTCCACAAACGAACCATCAACAAAAATGACAGGTCGTTCATTACTGACTTTATCATCGACGACAAAAGCCAGTTTACCGTCAAGAACGATAAAGACCTGATACTACCGATGCTTCGGTTCAAAAACTCGTATGACGGTAGCGAAAAGACCTCTGGACACTTCGGATTTTACAGAGAAGTATGTTCAAACGGACTGCACGTGTCACAAGCAGAAATCGAGTTTTCCATAAAACACAGCAAGAACAATACACACTTGATTATGCCAAGATTGAACAATCTTTTCGATAAATTTCTGGATAATGAATTCTACACCATTACCAAGAAATTCGACAAGATGAAAGAATTTAAAATCATCGATACAAAAGAATTTGTAAAGGCGATTCTCGACAAAACGAAACTATTCCGGTATGAATGCAGCGACAAGAACAGCGACCCATCGAAAAAATCTCGTGAGGTCATCGAAA
>JBATUQ010000016.1:0-2077 GCA_049671285.1 Leeuwenhoekiella sp.
AATATATTTTCCTGCCTATAACCGACTTTAAACAAAACCAGATCGCCCCGGAAATCTTGGCGCACGAAAAGGCACACGTCCACCAAAAACACAGTTGGGACATCCTCCTGATCGAATTCCTTCAGGTGGTGTTCTGGTTCAATCCGTTGTTCTTCTTTTTCAAAAAAAGCGTGGCACTGAACCACGAATTTCTGGCAGATGCTTCCGTGCTTGGTGAAAAAATTTCCGTAGAAAATTATATCCAACTACTTTTTCAATATTCGGGTGGTGCTCATCACACCGCGTTAAGCAGCCCGATCAATTATTCATTAACCCGCCCGCCTTTTCGGAGGGCCAAAAAACGAATCCTTATGTTATCACAATCCTTTTCGACCAAAAAACTAATCACCAGACTTACACTTTTACTTCCCGTACTGGGCTGCTGTATTTATTTCTTTAATCAGGAAATTGTGGCGAGGCCTGTACTGATTGGTAAAGAAAATGCTATGAACATAGATTCGATTACTAACGTACAAAAACAGGATTCCACTACACTAAAACATCGTAAACTGAAAATAGATGTCCCAAATTTTCTTGAAAATCCTGGTATAATACTTTTAAACGAAGAGCCTGTTCCATTCGAAAATTTTGTTGCACACCTAGATTCGTTGACACAAAACTGGAGTGATAATCTAACGAGCTTTAAAATAGTCACTCAATATCCTACTGAGGCTCCTTATGGAAACCAAGAGTTTTTAGAGAAAATAAATGATGCATTCCGAAAGACCAGCACTTATAAGAATGATTATTACGGTGAACTTAATTTTGAATTAAAACAACCTAATCCACGTATTTTTATAAAAGTTGAAGATGAGTCTTTATGGGTATATGGCAAATCAACATCTATACAAGACTTTGCTCAAACGATCAATGAAGCTACTGCAAAATGGAGCAAAAGTAATATGATGAATTGCCGGATTATTGTATCTGCAAAAAACGTCGGCAATGAATTTCAAGATAGACTCAATGAAGCTTATAAAGTCACGGAGCTTTACGAAGTGAATCCGTCAAAAAAATTGCTGCCTCCGCCAACACCGCCTCCACCAGCTGCAACAAAAAGCCAACTTCCACCATCACCTCCAACTCCAATCGCACAATTACCTGCTGTACCCACACCTCCGGTAATTTCCCAAGAGTTACCTGCATTACGAGAAAATGAAAAATCGTTACCTCAGCCCACAACCAGAAGTCAATATATCAACAACTTGAAGGTAATGAAAAGGCACGGTGCCACCTTCTATCTCAATGGAAAAGCAACAGATTACAGTGAGGCGTTGAAGTTTATTAAACAAAGTTTAAATGATGGCAAAAAACCCAAGGTCGAGTCCAGCTTTGATCCTGATACTGTTCAGATTTCTACTGAAGATTAAGACACCTATGTGGTCAAAATAGCAATTGACCCAAATGCTGTTAAAAAAGACATTGTCTTTCTGCTTGATCAAAGTCAATATATAGTACCCTTTAAAACAAGACCCATGCTAGCTTACCTCTTCAAATCTGCCTTATGTATCCTTGTACTTTGGAGCTTTTATAAATTGGCTCTGGAGCAGACTGCAGCGCACCACTTTAAGAGATTCTATCTTCTGGGGAGTTTGGTGTTGGCATTGACGCTTCCGCTCATCACGTTGAGCTACACCGTAGAAATGCCAGCTCCAGAAGTTGTGGAAAGCCCAGCCTATTATCCAGAGGCAAATTTCACCGCATCTCCTACCGTCGCTATTGAGGAACCTATTGACTATACATCTTATATTATCGGTACTATTTATGCCATTGGATTCTTCGTATTTGGTTTCCGTTTTGCGAAAAACATCCGGGCCATTCACAAGAAAGTCAAGGACAACGAAAAAATCCCCGCGCACAACTACATCAATGTCCTGCTCACCGGAAAGATCGTTCCCCATTCCTTTTTAAAATATATTTTCCTGCCTATAACCGACTTTAAACAAAACCAGATCGCCCCGGAAATCTTGGCGCACGAAAAGGCACACGTCCACCAAAAACACAGTTGGGACATCCTCCTGATCGAATTCCTTCAGGT
>JBATUQ010000017.1:0-154007 GCA_049671285.1 Leeuwenhoekiella sp.
ACTCTTGCCGGACATAAACTGGTCAAGCACTTTCCTCTCAAATTCTTGCTGTTCTTTTGTGGTCATAATTCTGTTTGAATGAAATTAATAAATAATCCGATTCAGACAGAGTTTAATTTACACCCTCGGGTTTTGAGATCGACGTTCAGAATATTTTTGACCTCCGCTTCCGCAACTCCAATTCCTTCTCCCAATTCCTATCTCAGACCGGCGCACCTTTATCCAGCCGCGTACGGTGGTTTTTAAGATAACTTACAAACTGTAATTTCTCAATTCAAAATGGGTGAATATTTTTTTGACCTAGATAGCAGATATAAGAAATAGTCCATATCAAGAGTAAGGCAAACCCATAAAATTTAATCTCATTCAAATTATTGCATAGTATTTTTGATGATTATCAATTTTTTTTTAGACTTGCTTCCTAATCACTTTAAAACTTTAAATTATGCGCAAAACGTATTTTTTACTTGTTATAATCTGCTTTGGAATATCCAGCTGTTCTGATGATAATGCAACTTCTGATTCAGTAAATATCAGCATTGAAAAGCCTGATTTTAGGGCGCTCCTTTTTGGAAATAAAGAAGCAAACCAATCAAAAGCAATGATTCCTTTCATGCTATTAGAAACAGAAAGCGATATTGTTGATGCCGTTGATGGATGTTATACTGTCAATGTCAGGGTTTACTTAAGCCTTGACAATGGCCCAAGATACCTTGTTGCTAATGACAATGTGCAAGTTGGAGATTGTCCTGGAGCATCTGAGAAAAAATCAAAATCCTCCTGTGAGGGATACTTACCAGATGGCAATTACGTAGTTGAAAATAAAACAGTGGACGAAATATGTTTGTATGAAGTACTGACAAAGAATAGTGAAGTTTATCAACTATATCAGTCTACAGTAAAAAATACACTTGATTCCCTAAAACAGGGGTAATCTCCTATTTTTCGTAAAAGCATTTAAAAAAAACAGTCAATTTCAAACGTAATGTGAGCGATTGACTGTTTTTCAATTAATAGCAATTTAGAATTTATTCCACAACCTCAACCCACTGTCCTTTGTTCCGCGCAAAGTAATCTTCATCATACATCGCTTCCACCTGGGTGCCGGGCAGGTAGTAGCGGCCCAGATAGGAAGCGTTCAGTTTTACAGTAAAGGTTTTTGACTTTTTAGAATTTAGATCAAAATAGAAATTCACCCGGTCATCGCGAATGTCTGTGTAATTGGCGTTTCCGGTAGCGCCGCCCCCGAGTTCGGTAAAACTGGTGTTGACGATTTCCCAACCGCTGGGAAAAATCTGGGTCAAAGCGATGTTATCCACATTATCCATCGAAGTGTTGTTGACGGTAATCTGTGCGGTGATTTCGGTGCCCTGACTCAGTTTATCGACAGGAATAGATTGATTTCCGCCGAAGGTAAATCGGGTTTTGACATATAGATTTTTGTTTTCAGTAAGTTCTTCGCCTACGGGTAATTTTCCGCGTTGCGAAAGGGTGACATACACCACATTGTCTTTTTTATTAGAAATAGTTATGATATTACTGCCATCGGTCACGACCAACTCCCGCTGCGCTGCCGGATAATCTGTGGTAATGGTTTCTGTTTTATCAGATTTTGTGAACGCAACATCCAAATCCTTTCCCCCATTGGCCTCAACCATTTTCGCCAAAGCCATCAACGCATACGACGTTTCCTGAGTGCTGTACCAGCGGTCTGAGGATAACCCTTTCGCGAGGGATTCCGAGAGTTCGCGTTGCTGCTCATCCTTGAGGATCACCATGGTTTCCAGCGCCATCGCCTTGTTTCTAAAGGGCGAACCGTAATAGTAATATCTTCCGTTTGAGCGGATAAAGTTAATGTTGGCGATCTGCGCAAGCTCCCGAGCAATACTGGTCTTTCCGGTCAAAGCGTATGCCGCCGCCAGTCGCCATTTGGCATCGTTACTCATATCACCAGATTCCCGAAGCCTGTTCATCGCAGCGAGTTCGGGACTTCCGGCAAGTGCCAGGGTGTACAATCGATACGCCTGCAACAAACTGCTGTTGTAGCGGGTACTGTTATTGCGCCACTGCCGTGCGGCGCGCTGTTGATATCGTTTCCAATTGCTTAAAAAGGTAAGCGGCAGGGCATAGCCTTTTTCTTTGGCCGCCAGCATAAAATGACCGGCATAGTTGGTGCTCCATGCATCCACCCGAGAGTGTCCGGGCCAGTAGGACAGTCCGCCATTTGTGGTCTGGAAATCCCCGAGCTTTTTGATCGCCGCTTTTACATTTTTCTGAATGTCCTGTTTTTTCTGAGCGGTGAGTTCAAAAATTTCGGTAAGGAACAACTGCGGAAATGCCGAAGACGTCGTCTGCTCCACACAACCGTGCGGATAGGAAATTAAATACTCCATCCTTCGGGTAAAATTCATTGGAGGAAGTGTTGAGAATTCCAAAGTTGCCCCGTTGGTTCCCGAAACTCCAAAAGGCGTAAACGTCAGGTCCTGCTCGGCGTTGGGCTGTAAGGTTATGGTTTTTGATCGCAGCGAAATGGGATTCGGGTTTTCCACATCAATTTCCACATTATACGAAGCTTTTTCACCACCGCCCGAAGCTGTCACTGAAATGGTTTGAAATTTTGTCGTGGGTAACACCTCAAAATCAAAATTTACAATCTGCTCGCCCGGATCCGTAAAAGTTACGGACTTTGAACTGCCGCCTACAGGTTTTAGCGCATCTGATGTTTTTACGGAAACCGTTGCATTTTTCACTTTATCTTCCATGGCAAAAACGGTTACGGGAAGTGTCACAGTTTCGCCCGGAGACAATTTCCGCGGAAGCGAGGCCAAAACCATCAACGGGGTGCGTACGGGTGTTGTGGCTTCCGTCTTTCCGTAGGCGGCATCTTTTGCATTTCCGGCAATGACCATCGTACGGACACTTCCCACATAATTGGGCATTTTGATGGTATGTGTTGCATTTTCGCCAGCGGCTAAAATGAAAGGCCCCAAATAACTGACCACGGGTTTAAACCGATCGGCCTTGCGGTTTTTGGCACCGGCCGCAACATCGCCACCACCAATGGCAAAAACATTGTCCACACTTCCCGAATACGCACCGATCACATCATCAAAAATGTCGAACGTACGCACGCCCAAAGCTTCCCTGGAGTAAAACGACTCGTGGATTTTTGGGGTTTCAAAACGCGTAAGATCCAGCAAACCTTCATCGACCACGGCGACGGTGTAGGTCATCGGGCGGTTATTTGCTTCGGAAACGGTGACTTTAAAATCCCGTTCCGGTCGAAGCACATCAGGCATTTTGATTTGCGGTTCCAAGACCGTTTTGGGATTGGTCACCAACACGGGAATGACACCGTATAAACGAATAGGAAGATCATTTTTGGTCTGCTCATGCGGTTGTAGCGAACTGATGTTGACGTACACATTGGGCGCCATTGCTGAAGTTAGCGGGATGCTGATTTTAGTCTGTTTATCTTTGGTGTCAAACCATTGCGTCTGCAAAACACTGCTCCCGTTTTCCACACTGATCAAGGCACGACCTCCCGCACTTGACGGAAAAGTGATCACCGCATCGTCGCCCACACGGTATTCTTTTTTTTCTGATGAAAACACCAAAGTCGTGGCATTATCGGCACCGCCGTCCGGGCTTTCCCACCAGCGCTGATAAAAATAAGCGCTGCGGCCCGTAGCGTGTCCCGACGCTTTATCGATGAGACGAATCAGGTAGCGACCACCTTCGTCATCAGGAATATTGACATGGAAGGAAGCCTTTCCGTTGGCATCCGTTTTGACCGTGAAATTCTTTACCGGCCGGTGCACCGAGGTGTTTTCGTAACGGGACAAGTTATCGCTCCCTCGGCTCCACCACCAGCGCCATTCGATTTTAAAGACATGTACTTCGACCTCCCGGTTACCGCTGGGATTGCCCTGAGCGTTTAGCGTGACCACGTCAAACGTGTTGTTCACATCGGTGTCGAAAGCGCCGTACTGTTTGGCTTCAGGTGAACGCAGGCCAACGAAATGCGAATAAGGTGCGAGATTTTTTGAGAACACATCAATCGAGAAATCACCACCACCCTCAAAAAATTTCGTCAAAAAAGTAGCCTTAAGCATTCCCGGAGCCTGCTTGCTCAATTCGACTTTCTTACTGAATGTAATTTTTCCTTCGGAATTCAATTCGGTTTCCAAAATGGGGATTTCCACTTCAGTAAAGAGGCGCACGGGATCGATAAAATCAAAGGTTTTATAATTCTCGAAAGGCGTCCCGGTAGCGGTCAAAGTCGCATCCATAGAAATTTTGAGATTTCTCGCTGGCGCGCCGTGCAACCAAGTTCCCGTCGCCATCCCCGAAATGGGACTACTCGCGTCAAGCACCTCATCCTTAAAATCGAGTTTGATTTTTAAACGGTTGGGCTTTACCGTCGCCACGGGTAGTGTTTTGTTGAAAATCGCACCACCCACGGCGATCTTGGCGCGCCAGTTTCCGGTGGGTGCGTTGCTGGCCGTAGTGATTGGGAAATAGTAAAAATTTCCCCCGCTGCCTGCGGCATCTCCCCCCGAGGAGAAGTCCTTTGTCAAAGTTTTGCGATGCACCAATTTTCCACGCGCGTCAGTGACTTCGAGAGTTACCGGGTGGCTTTTCGGCAAGGGGTTGGCATTGTCATTCAACACAAAAGTGAGATGGATGGTATCGCCAGGCCGGTGTACGCCCCTTTCGGTGTAGGTGAAACCTTTGAGGCCTTGCTGCAATTCTTTTCCGGAGACGTCAAACTTGCTGAGCGAAAGCGCATTCCCATCGCTCAATTTCGCGTAAGCCAAATCATTGTTCTGTTTGGCGATGGCAAAGGCGATGTTTTCGTCGGTTGTATATTCTGCAATACCTTCGCGGTCAGTGGTGAGCGAGTGCAACAGTTGTTGCTGATAATTGTACAGTTCCACCCGGGCACCCATCGCAGGTTGGGCGGTGAGCAGGTTGGTAGTGATAAATTGATAACTGCCATCGTTGGCTTCTTTTACGATAAAGCCAAGATCAGAACCGAGCAGGTTGGTGGAAGCCGTCTTTTCATCATTATAATACGCCGGGTGACACGGATTTTCACGTTCCCGCCAATTATAAACTTCGTTGCGGTAGCTGTATCGCAAGTTGTCCCAATATTCTTCTTCCCTAAGCTCTTCCTCTGCGTCAGGCAGGTTTTGGTTGGCAAGTTCTACAGCGGTCTCGTCGCCACAGGGAAACAAGGCCTGGTTTTGGTCAAAACTGATTTCCAAACGATACAGCGCACCGGGCTCCGACTTGAAAAAGGAAGAAACATCTACGGCGTGAGCTTTCCATGAACCGAGGTTGGCTTTAGGATTTTCGATCAGGTTGATGGTCTTTTTTGCCACACGTCGGCCTACCCGTTTTAGATTGTAGCTCGAAAGGTCGTTCAGGTTGTTTTCCTGTAAAAACTGCAGCACATTGTCCTCAAAGATTTGAATAACCCTGACATCAACCGATTTCAAATTAACCGCTTCAAAATAAATAGGGTTCTGTTTGGCATTGGGCAGGATGACGCCTTTAGAAAGCATGCGAACGGCAGGTTTTAACTGCTCGAAAGCCACTTTTTCCGAAAAATCATTTTTGAGCCCGAAACCATCTTCGTTCTTGATCCCTTTAAAAACAGTCACCTGAATCTCGCCGGAAAGCGCATTTTGAGGATAGACGTTCAACACATTGCCGTTAGCCTCAAATCGTAGATCCTCTTGATCGGCCAAGGTGACCAGACCCTTAAAATCCTGATCGGGCGCCAGCGGGTCTGAAAAGTTGATTTCGAGTGAAGATTGGGCGCCACGGCTGCTGTTGACTTCGACGATGGCAAAGCGGTTCCTGCCTGGAATGACCAGTGAATTTTTCCCCTCGGCTTCGCTATCAATTGGGTCGCCATCCCAGGTAACGGTGACCTGAGAATCTTTGATCTTGCGGGAAATGCTGTCTATGGTAAAATTGAAAATACTTCCGGCAGATCCCTCCTCAAGCCAGTCGATGCTGAGTTTTTGGTTTTCTTGAGAAGCGGAAATTAATTTTTTCGCGGCTGCGAAATCTATTATATCCGAAGTCCGGATCGTACCTTCCAAATATTGATATTCTTTGGAATACGACTGCAAGTTGCCAAGCGTAACCTTAAAATCCGGCGTAATTGTTCTGAAGCTAAAAGTAAACTCCTTAAAATCATCGGGTACGCGTTTGTAAAGCTTTTCTAGCTTGAGGCGGACGACATATTCAGTATCGGGTTTCAGGCGGGCATCTGGTGTGAAAATCAGCGTGGAATTGTCTTTTATAAGCAGTTCGCCGGAAGTTTTTGGCGAAATGAAAAAAATTCCATCCGCCATTTTCTGGTTGATCTCATAATCTTCCAGGGGTTGGGTCAGTTCAATCCTAATGGGCGACGCTACCGACTGGTTGCCGTAAGTCGTATAGCTGATGTATTCTTTAAACTTAAAAAGATTGTCAGTTGACTTGGCCTTATCGTTGTCACCGCATCCCAAAAACAGAAGCATCGCGGCCAGGCCGAAGCAGAAAAAGAACTTATTCATAAGGAAAACCTATGTAGGAATTTTAGTGCTAGAAAGATAATTAAAACACAGGCTCTTTTCTGAATCTAACCTTATTTTTTAAAGTGATATTCCCGCTCCACTTTGCAAATTCGGTTGCTGTAGCTGACGTACCAAATTTCTTTTCCCTGTTTTTGAGCAGCTAAATGGTCTTGCTGCTTATTCCGCTTTTACGGCTGTTTCATTTTCACCATAAAAACCAATAGTCAACTCCCCGTCATCATCCATATAGGCTCGGTACATTCCGGGTGTGTTGAACTCCATCGCGACATTACCCGAAGCGTCAAGCGCAACGATGCCACCGGTGCCACCCAGTTCGGTAAGTTTATTCTGGATGACATTAGCGCTGGCTTCCGCCAAAGATTTTCCGCCATATTCCATCATCGCCGAAATGTCGTAGGCCACCATCCCGCGTATAAAATACTCGCCCCAGCCGGTTGATGAAATTCCGCAGGTAGCATTGTTGGCGTACGTTCCTGCTCCAATAATGGGCGAATCGCCGATACGGTTGTACTTTTTGTTGGTCATCCCGCCGGTGGACGTTCCCGCGGCTAGGTTCCCGTTTTTATCAAGGGCAACACAGCCTACAGTACCATATTTTTCGTCTTTGATAAAAGGATCGTAAAACACAGAAGCCTGCTTGTTTACAGCCTCCTCTTTCTCCCGTTCTAAAGCGCGCTGCAAACTTTGGTAACGGTTTTCTGTATAAAAATAAGAGGGATCGACGATTTCCAAACCTTGCTCGTCGGCAAACTTTTCGGCGCCTTTGCCGCTCAGCATAACGTGCTCAGAGTTGACCATCACTTCGTACGCGAGATTGATTGGGTTTCTTACTGTCTGAACGCCTGCAACCGCGCCTGCATTGAGGGTCGCGCCATCCATTATGCTAGCGTCCAGATCATTTTTGCCGTCGTGTGTAAACACCGCACCTTTTGCCGAATTGAAAAGCGGAGAATCTTCCATCACATTGATGGTACGTTGTACGGCTTCTATACTGCTTCCGCCATTGGCGAGGATTTCGTGACCTGTTTTGATGGCTTCGGTGAGTTTGTCGCGGTAGGCTTGTTCCAACGAATCAGTCATGTTTTCCTTGCGAATGGTTCCTGCGCCGCCGTGGATGACGATGGCAAAATCCTGTTTGACGGCAGCTTCGGTAGTGGTTTCTACCGAATCGAGTTGGGCGGTGTTTGTGGATTTTTCGCCGCAGGCTAAAACCATTAAGCAACTTAGGGCAAGGAGTGTCTTTTTCATAAGGGGAAGATTTTGGAACACTAAAAATAGGAAAAATAGGCTGGTAAAAACGAAATAGGAAGAAGAAGTAAAGGGCTGCCCGGTCCCCTAATCTCCCGAGCAGCCCGCATATACTTCACGACCCTGAAGTTGCGTTTATCAGAATCGCATCGAAAGTATGGGCTTTCCCGAAACCAGCAAATACCCTTTAATGGGTATTTTTGGTCAACTTTAGCAGTTGCTCTCAAGCAGTACCCCGCACCTATTTTGTAATTTTAGTTCTTAATCCAACAAATTATGGCCATAAAAAAACCGTTCAACCTTAATAAATGGGTAGAAGAGAACCGCGAACTTCTAAAGCCGCCGGTGGGCAATAAAAACCTGTATGTGGAGGCTGAAGATTATATCGTGATGATCGTTGCCGGCCCCAATGCCCGCAAGGATTACCACTACAATGAGACCGAAGAATTGTTCTACCAGCTGGAGGGCGAGATCGAAGTACACGTTCAGGATGCCGGCGAAAAGAAAACGATGGCACTCGGACCTGGCGATATGTATTTACACCCTGCTAAAGTGCCGCATTCTCCAGTAAGGAAATCAGGAAGCATCGGCTTGGTAATTGAGCGCAAGCGCAGCGACCTGCCCGGAAAAGACGGTCTGCTGTGGTTTTGTGACAACTGCAACAACAAGCTGTATGAGGTCTATTTCCCATTGGAGAATATAGAAAAAGACTTTTTAAAGCACTTTAAGCATTTTTACCGTTCGGAAGAATTGCGTACTTGTGATAATTGTGGTGAGGTGGTGGAGGTGGATGATCGGTTTGTGGGAGAGGATCAAGTCTGAAACGTCGACTTTTAGCTTTTTGCAAAAGCAATTAACGGTGTAATATTTCCTTTGTCTGCTTCTTTCAACGCTTGAATATATTTTTTTCGTGTTTCGTTGGCTTTGACCATATTGGATTGGTTCCACGAAAATATCTCCTTCTTAAATATGGATTCCAAAATGATGTCGGCGATTAATCTAGAATGCCGTCCATTACCGTTTGGAAAACAATGAATGGAAACCAGCCGATGCTTGAATCGTATTGCGATTTCTTCTGGTGAAAAGGTTTTGTTTTCAATCCAAAATATGGCGTCATCCAATAAATTTCTAAGTTCTATAGCTATTTGCGTCCAAGAAATTCCTAAGTTTTTGTCGGTTTTTCTGAATTCTCCTGCCCATTTCCATACATCGCGATACATCCTTTTATGCAGGTCTTTTACAAACTTTTCAGTTAAAATTTTTTCAGGTGTTAACCGGGTATGGATCGTCCATTCAACGGCCTTTTCTATATTCAACTGTTCAAATTCATCCAGTTCTTCTTGAATTGTAATGGATTTTATTTTAAGCCCGTCCTTTTCCTGCTCATCCAAAGGAGTCTGTCCATTTTTGTAATCAAGGTCTAATCCCATAAAGACTTTCTCATTTCCCTTTTTATTTCCTCCGCCAAATTTTTGATGGATTTGGTTATTTTGTCATCACCTATCCCCTGATCTTCCAATTTCATATTTTGATTGGTTCTAAGTACGATTTTTGTTGCCAGCTTTTCGGCTCTGGTCTGGATCAATTCATCAATAGTACCATTTTTTGGAACCAGTGCATACACCAATTGTAAATCCAAGGCTTGGGCGACATTTTTCAAAGAACTGAGCGTTACTCCCCCCTCTGCCTCGCTATCTTCTAATCTCTTGACACCTTGCCTTGTTATATTAAGCTTGTTTCCCAATTGGGCCATGGTCATATTAAGCGCTGTGCGTATAGTATGAATCCATCCACGCTCTGGAACTTTAATAGAGCTGGTCTTAGAGAAGGGCAGAAGTTTCAAATCCAATTGATCAACTAGCAATTTATTGTTTCTCATTTTTGTAAATGTTTTCATTTACAAATTTAACAAAAAGTAAATATATACATTTACAATTTATAAAAAAAGTAAACATAAAAATTGACAAAAACTACAAGATCCCTATTTAGCCCTTCATTAGAGCGGGGGTACTGAGTTGATTGTGATCGGTAAAAGTGAATAAAGATTTATTAGGGAGGATGACTGGTATATTCTCAGAATACCGCCAATATCACCTAGGCAAATTGATATCTTCGTAAATTAATTTAATGCTATCATTAAAAGTCGAAATATGAGTACCACGATAGAATCTTTCAATATTCAACCAATTCTTCAAGAACTTCAAATACAAGAAGAAAATCCGGGAACCTCGACAGGCACTGATTTTTTTGGAAATGGTTCAGCATTCACTTCCATAAGTCCGGTGGATGGTCAACCTATCGCCAAGGTGAGCACAACGACCGCTGACGACTATGAAAAAGTTGTTACCACCGCTACCGAAGCTTTCAAAACCTGGCGGCTCAAACCGGCTCCTTTGCGTGGGGAAATAGTCCGGCAGTTTAATGACGAACTGCGCCGGCTTAAAGAACCCCTCGGCAAGCTGGTTTCCTACGAGATGGGTAAAAGCTATCAGGAAGGCTTGGGCGAGGTTCAGGAAATGATCGACATTTGTGATTTTGCGGTTGGGTTATCGAGACAGTTGCACGGCCTGACGATGCACAGTGAGCGCCCCGGTCACCGGATGTATGAACAGTACCATCCGCTGGGAATTGTGGGGATCATTTCGGCATTTAATTTTCCGGTGGCGGTTTGGGCTTGGAATACAGCGCTCGCTTGGATTTGTGGCGATGTGACGATATGGAAACCTTCAGAAAAAACACCGCTTACGGGAATTGCCTGTCAAAAAATCGCAGCACGTGTTTTCGCTAAAAAGGACCTGCCGGAAGGTATATCAAACCTCATCAATGGCGATTATAAAGTCGGTGGAATGATGACGCAAGATGAACGCGTGCCTTTGATTTCTGCAACCGGCTCTACCCGAATGGGAAAACAGGTTGCAAAAACCGTGGGCGCCCGCTTGGGCAAATCCCTTTTGGAATTGGGCGGAAACAACGCCATTATCATCACCCCGGATGCTGACATCAAGATGACGGTAATCGGTGCGGTCTTTGGCGCGGTGGGAACGGCTGGCCAGCGCTGCACTTCCACCCGCCGTTTGATCATTCACGAAAGCATTTATGACCAAGTAAAATCTGCCGTGGTCAAAGCGTATAAACAATTGCGCATCGGGAATCCGCTGGATGAAAACAACCACGTGGGTCCACTCATCGATCAAGATGCAGTCAGGAATTATCAGAACGCCCTGGATCAAGTGGAAAAGGAGGGCGGAAAAATTATCGTAGAAGGTGGCGTCCTTCAAGGGAAAAGCTATGAGAGCGGTTGCTATGTAAAGCCTGCCATCGCAGAAGCGAAAAACAGTTATGAAATTGTGCAGCACGAAACCTTTGCACCTGTGCTCTATCTCCTGAAATATTCCGGTGAGGTGGAACACGCGATTGAATTACAAAACGGTGTTCGGCAAGGCCTGTCCTCTGCAATTATGACCAATAACCTCAGAGATGCAGAGCGTTTTCTCAGCGTTTCCGGAAGCGACTGTGGGATTGCCAACGTGAACATCGGTACTTCTGGAGCGGAAATAGGCGGTGCTTTTGGTGGTGAGAAAGAAACCGGTGGCGGTCGCGAAAGCGGTTCAGATGCCTGGAAAGTCTATATGCGCCGGCAAACGAACACTATCAATTATACAACTGAGCTTCCGCTGGCGCAGGGGATTAAATTTGATTTGTAGGTTTTGCTTTCGCCGAAAGGCAATCTTATCGTGAAAAATAAACAATCACGGCCACCAAGATCAAACCTGCTAAAACCGTAAAAAATATCTTCCAGAAACTATACGGCCGGTCGCCAGAAATTTCTCCGCTATCGCCATTGATAAAAAAACGATAGTCCTTGCCGTTATACCGGTAAGCACTCACGTAAACCGGAAGCAGCACGTGTTTAAAAGTTTCTTCAGAAAGCGCGGTGTGTAACTGATGTACCTGTTGCTGATCGCCGCCAATGTCCCGTCGTGCCCAGGTGTCAGCGACCTTTTTACATTCATCCTGCGCCATCAAATGCCCATCTGCCAATGGAATCGTGTATTTCTCCGTTACAAATCCCGCGAGGAATTTAGAGTGGAAGGGTTTTAATTTCTGCAAATCCCATTGGGCGATCTTCGTTGGGATTCTTCCGGTTTTCTGGTGGGTGGCGTTGATCAGGGTGTCGTCTACAAATCCCTGAACACTTCCGGCGACGCGGCGCCATCGGGTTTTTCGCACCTGCCGGGTCCTGCGCTTGCCCTTGCTATCGCGGTAGCTTTCGTTTACATAGTAATAATCCCCGCGTTCCCCAGAATATTTAGCGTGCAACTGCGCGTCAAACGTCCAGTAAGGCACGTAAAGCCCTTTAGTAAATTGTGGGTCTATTGCGGCTTTGCGCAACTTGTTTGGAGCAAACCAGAGATTGGTCACCCACCGCTTAAAAATCTCGTGCGACTTACGCTGGTTGAGTTGAAAGGGCAGCACGGCTCCCGGCAGAATCCATTCTTCCTGCCGCGCGTCTTCCCTGATAAGCGGCATACTGCAATAAACACAGTGCAGCGATTTGTAGTTTTCCTCGACGTGCTGGTTGGCACCGCAGTTTTTGCAATGCAACATCAAAACCTTTTCGCTATAGGCTTGATTGCCCAATTCTTGCAAATATGGTTTCAATTCCAGCTCCTGAAACTGTTTTCCGTTAATTTCTATTTTTTCCTCATAATCGCAATAATCGCATTTCACCAAGGTCGTACCCGGTTTGTACGTCAGTTCTGCGCCACAGTTGCGGCAGGCCCTTTTTAATTCTGATTGTTGGATTTTAGTTTCGGTCATTTTAGGATGTTGTGGCTGTCGAAATAACTATTTAACTAGAAACTAAAAGGTCTTCGACTGCAGTTTATCCTGAGCACAGCCGAAGGGCTCAGACTGACAGTCTTTTTGATTTGGCGAAAACGCTGAAACAGTTACAAATTGGGTAATGGCGGTGGGGTGTTTCCGCCCAGGAAGGTTTTGAGTTCTTCCACTTCCTGAAGTTGCGTCCAGTCTTTCATTCCCTTTTTCCAGATCAAGGTTTCCCGGTTCACAGTCCGCGAGGCAAACAACCCCTGAAGCTGCTCAAAAAAAACCGGACCTTGCTGCGATCCGTTGGCGGCATAAAAATACTGCGACTGCGCCGGAAGTGGCGGTGGCCCCGATGCAGTTGCGGGCTGTAGCGGAGAACCACCCATTTGGGGTTGCATCATCCCGCCCATCTGGTTGGCGAGCACAAAGCCCATACCCATTCCCATACCGGCGCCGGCGGTACCGCCCTCGTTTTTGGCAGCGGCTTCAATGGCCTTGGCAGTTTTGAACTGTGTCAATTTTTGCAGGTCAAGTTTGTCAATACGGCTGTACTCAAAGATCTCTTTTTTGAGTTCTTCGGGCATGGAAACATTTTCGATATAGAATTTCTCCAGCGAAATCCCCACCGTCTGAAACTCGGGCGCCATCACTTCCTTGCACGTCTCCGAAAGTTCGGTGGTATTGGCAGCGTACAGTTCTATAGGCAAATTGGCCTCGCCCACAGTGTCGGTAAAGCGCGTGGCGATGAGGCTTTTGAGGTGCTCGTTGATTTCGAAGTTGGTGAAATTGTTATCGGTCCCAACGATCTCTTTGATGAATTTTCCGGCATCGCTTACTTTAAAGGCATACGTCCCAAAAGCACGGATTTCGGTCAGACCAAAACGATCGTCGCTCAAAGTGATGGGGTTTTTGGTACCCCATTTTTCGTCAGTAAAAAGATGGGTATTGACGAAATAAACTTCGGCCTTAAATGGGCTGTCGAAACCGTATTTCCATCCTTTTAGCGTAGTAAGAATCGGCAGGTTTTTGGTGTTGAGTGTGTATGTTCCCGGTTCGAAAACATCGGCAAGCTGACCTTCGTTGATAAAAACGGCGGTTTGCCCTTCGCGTACGATGAGTTTGGCGTTGTTCTTTATTTCATTCTGGTAGCGTTCAAAGCGGTGCGCAATAGTATCATCTGTATAATCGAGCCACTCGACGATGTCGATAAATTCGTGACTTAGTTTTTCTTTTATCTTATCAAACAGGCCCATAGGTTTTGGTTTCAGGTTATTGAAGATTCTTATTCGAAATCATTTTATAAAGATCGTTTAGCTTGTGCTTTATAGAAACCCTGAAGCATTCTTTTTTTGAAGAAAACTCAAAATCAAAATTTCTTGCGCGTTAATTTAGTTTATGATTTATTCCTTCCCTCTTCATCAGGATAATGCTCAAATACCGGATCGCTTTGCCAAACCTCTTTAGTATCTATATCCAAGATGGTAATGGGCCCTTTAAATGCCGCTCCTGTGTCCACATTCCAGACATTGGCCCGATTTACGGGAGTGGAATATCCCAATAGTGTTACTGGCGTATGCCCGATGTATATTTCGTTGTAATGACTTAAACGTTGCGGATACCGCGGATCATCTGGCGTGATGCTCTCATCCATTGCGGCGCACATTTCCCACAAGGTGCGGTCCCAGTAAAAGGCGGTGTTGTGGTATTCCAGTTCGACCCCATTACGGTTCTGAAATCCGGCGTGAGCAAAGAGCCTGTTCTGATCGTCGAGGTAATAATCCTTGAGGCTTCGGTAGAATTTGAGGTGTTCCTTTTTCTGCTCTTCAGAATACTCCGCATATGATTTTAAGGTCGCCTTTCCTCCGTGGATGTACCAACTTTCTGCCATATCCCGTCCCAGCAGCCAGTGAAAAACAAGGTCGTCGTGATTGCCCCGTAAGAAGGTACAGTTATGCTTTCGCGAAAGCGAGATCAAGAAATCCACGGTTTGCGCACTTTCGCCCCAACCATCCACGTAATCGCCAAGAAAAATAAGGTGATCATCTTCTGTGATTTTGGCTCTTTTCAGGACTTGTTGCAACCCTTTGAGTCCGCCGTGAATATCGCCAATAGTGAGTGTACGTGCCATCAATTGTATTTTACCTTCCGCAGGATACGGATGTTTTCTTTATAATTGGAATATAGTTTCTCACCAAATTTCCTCAAAAAAGGTCGGGCTTCCTCAAGTTTTTCCATGGCATTTCCAAATCCATTGAGGTAACAGATCAAGTAGGTGGAAGCCAGGCTGTCCAAATCTTTGCGTTCGCCGTTATTAAGGGTGACGCCCTGTTTCAGTTTTGACAGGATCGCATTGTTGTTATTAAAAATATGATAAAGCAATTTCCTGTCAAATTCAGGCGGCTCGAAAACCAGCTTGCTGTCAATCTGATAATTGCCGTTGTTCTTAAAATTGATCTTGAGTTCTTCCAGCGGATAATATTTGTACCGTCCCTGAAGCCCCAGCAGCACATATTCTAAAATTGTAAAGTCGTCCTCGGTTATGGTTATGCTGACCTCATCCAGCGCCGAATAAAACACCCGCACCTGCTCGTTGATCAGCTCGATATCCACCCGGCTGTAGTAGGTTTTGTCCTTGACGCGCTTTTGGTTTCCGGCCCAGCAAACCACAAATTGCTCTTTGAACACTTTATAATTGGTGTAAAGATCTTTGTGACGGTTGTTGATAAAGTCGATCACGCCGTCCAATGTGAGTTCAATGTTGTTGCGGGCGTGGTTCTCAATGGTAGCCACGATCTCACTGTTTACGTCCTCGATCTTGATGTCGAAAACTTTTGGCATAGAAATACTGCCGTCCCGAAGAAAGACACTTCCGCCCCAATATTTCCAGATGTTCTTGCGCAGGGCGGTCAGTTTGTCTGTCGCGCGGATGGTAACCAATCCCACCACCAGATCGCTCGGCAAATGCGGAAACGGTATGTTCTCATAACTCACCAGCGGCGGATTGGTCAAATACGCATTGATCAAATTTTGAATCTTGCTGTCGTCAAAAAACGGCACACCCACAATCTCATTATCTGCATCCTCCACCCCAATGACGATGTACGAATTGTTATTTGGGTTGCTGTTGGAAAGCGCACAAACGTGCTTTAAAAATTTTGCCTTACCTTCTTTGTTGCTAATGTCGATCTTTCGCTTCTTATCATAAAAACTGTTCTCGTCATTATGCGCGAGCAGGTTTTTTATAAGAAGGCGTTTGTTGATCATTCAGTTATTGCTATTGTAATTTATATTGTTGTTGGCATTCTTATTACTATTTAGTAATTACCTAGGTTATATTCCTACGGAAGATTGACACTTAATCAAATTTTGATCCTCGTTTTTCTGATTTCTTGAGATAATTTGAAAATTTGCCCAATTGATCAATGAGGTTTTGGCTCTTGGTACTTAATCTCATATATTCGGCTTTGTTGATATGTTCACGGTCAAAGCATCGTATGAATTGCGATTTGGTCTCGCAGCAAGAACCTTTCGCAAAGCCCAAGAAATTAATGAACTCTTTGTTCCCTCCCCTTCCGAAACCTTCTGCAATATTGTCCATAACAGAACCCGCGGATCGACTGATTTGATTACGCAACTCATAATCTTTACCTAAAGATGTATTTTGAATGAGGTTCCAGACATCTTTTGCAAGCTGCCTCGCCAATTGATATACTTCTAAATCTTCAAAAGAGTTGAAATGGGCCATGATAAGATTCTAATAATAATTACAATAAAAATACTAATCCTGCTCAGACAAAGTCTAAGATATCAATAAATACATCAAAGCCGCTCTAGATTTAATTGCGTGCCACGATTGTAGAACTCGCCTGATCCGTGCTCATCACAACAAGGTCGGCAATATTGACGTGGTAGGGTCGGGAAACTACAAAATGGATGATGTCTGCAATATCTTCGGCGACTAAAGGTCGAAAGCCTTTATACACTTTTTTCGCCTTGTCGCTGTCACCCTTAAAGCGTACATCGCTGAATTCGGTTTCCACCAATCCCGGATTGACTGCTCCCACGCGGATGTTGTGACCGTTCAGGTCGATGCGCATCCCTTGATTGATGGCATCTACAGCGTGCTTGCTGGCGCAGTACACATTGCCTTTGGGGTAAACCTCCTTGCCCGCAGTAGAACCGATGTTGATAATATGACCTGAATTTCTTTTGATCATCTGTGGGATGATGGCGTCGCTTACATACAATAAACCTTTAACGTTAATATCCAGCATCGCATCCCAATCTTCGGTGTTGCCGTCCTGGATGGGATCGAGCCCGTGGGCGTTGCCGGCATTGTTGATCAGGATTTCGATTTGATCAAAAGGCGGTTGAAGTGACCTTATAGCTTCACGAACTTGATCTTTATGACGAACGTCAAAATTGAGGGTGGTTATTTTTACATACTTTGAAAGTTCATCTGCCAGAGCATCGAGGCGTTCTTGCCGCCTTCCGCAGATGATAAGGTTAATTCCGTTTTTGGCAAATTCGCGGGCGGTGGCTCGTCCTATTCCGCTGGAAGCGCCTGTGATCAAGGCAGTTTTGGTGGTCATAAGTTTGAAGGTTTAAAGAAGTATGTCATTTTGGCTTTACGCAATTTTACCGAAGAAAAATTCTGGGCTTGACTGCTATTGAAAAAATTTAAAAATTTGCAACATCGGCTGCGCTACTGCGTATCTTTTACCACACTTGGTGCCGTCAATCGTAAAAGCATAAAAAACTAAACTTTTCTTATCAAAAAACACTTATTTTGGCACAGTTTTTAACGGCAGTTTAACGCCGCTGCCACCAATAATTTGTGACTTTGCGGTGTTTATCAAAAACATAAAACTAAACAAATAACTATGGAAGGATCCAGCCCATCTGTTGATATAGGTGCAATCAATGAAAAAATAGAACGCGAGAGCGCATTTGTCAGTGCCCTGACCATGGAAATGAATAAAGTCATTGTTGGCCAAAAACATATGGTCGAGCGGCTGCTGATAGGCCTGCTCGGTCAAGGCCACATACTGCTCGAAGGAGTTCCCGGACTTGCAAAGACATTAGCTATAAACACGCTGTCCAAAGCGGTGCACGCCAGCTTCAGCCGGATTCAGTTTACGCCAGATTTGTTGCCTGCTGACGTAGTGGGTACACTGATCTACAATATGAAGCTGAATGATTTCAGCATCAAAAAAGGGCCCATCTTCGCCAACTTTGTTCTGGCTGATGAGATCAACCGGGCGCCGGCCAAAGTACAAAGTGCCCTGCTCGAAGCGATGCAGGAGAAACAAGTAACTATTGGCGACGAAACCTTTATTTTAGACAAACCGTTTTTGGTAATGGCCACCCAAAACCCGGTGGAACAGGAAGGAACCTACACCTTGCCAGAAGCGCAGGTAGACCGTTTTATGTTGAAAACCGTTATCGACTATCCCAAGATCGCAGAAGAACAATTGATTGTACGTGCAAATCTTAGAGGCACCTATGAAAAGGTAAACCCAGTGGTTACCTTGGAGCAAATCTTGAGAGCTCAAGAAGCAGTCCGGGAAGTTTATATGGACGAAAAAATCGAGAAATACATCCTCGACATTATTTTTGCCACCCGCTACCCCGAAAACTACAGACTGGCAGATCTCAAACCGTTGATCAGTTTTGGGGCTTCTCCACGGGGAAGTATAAACCTGGCCACCGCAGCAAAATGTTTTGCGTTTATCCGCGGTCGGGGTTACGTCATCCCAGAAGACGTGCGCGCTGTGGTGCTCGACGTTTTGCGCCACCGGGTGGGCATCACCTACGAGGCCGAAGCAGAAAATACAACCTCAGAAGAGATCATCAACAAGATCGTCAACGAGATTGAGGTACCTTAAGTCCCCCTAGCCCGCCACCGGCGGGGAACGACAAACAAAATCAATAATCGAAAAACTGAATAGACACAACAACAATTCCCTCTCCATGCGGGAGAGGGCTAGGGAGAGGGCCAATGGACACTAAAGAACTTCTTAAAAAAGTACGCAAAATTGAGATCAAGACACGAAGGTTGTCTGATCATATTTTTGGCGGGGAATACCACTCGACCTTCAAGGGTCGGGGAATGACCTTTAGTGAGGTGCGGCAGTATCAATTTGGTGATGATGTGCGTAATATTGACTGGAACGTTACCGCCAGATATAGCGAACCTTACATCAAGGTGTTTGAAGAGGAACGCGAATTGACCATGATGCTGGTTGCCGACGTGAGTGGTTCTGAGTTATTTGGTACCGATCAACAATTTAAATCTGAAATCGTAACCGAAGTCGCCGCAACCCTTGCATTTAGTGCGATGCAGAACAATGATAAAATTGGTTTGATCTTGTTTACAGATCAGATCGAGCTTTACATTCCGCCAAAAAAGGGCAAGTCGCACGTATTGCGCATCATCCGCGAACTGCTGGAATTTGAGCCCAAGAGTAAAAATACCAATGTCGCACAAGCGCTTAAATTTTTGTCTGGGGTGATGAAAAAGAAAGCGATTGTGTTTGTCCTTTCAGACTTTATTGCAGATGAGTACAACGACACCTTGAGGATTGCGGCCCGGCGCCACGACATCACCGGTATTCGCATTTATGACCGGCGGGAGGAGGAAATACCCAATCTCGGTTTGGTACAGATGCAGGATGAGGAGACGGGCGAACTGCTTTTGGTAAATACCGGCAGCCGGAAAGTACGCGACAACTATTCAAAATTTTATAAGGAAAAGTCAGCCTATTACAAAGAATCCTTCAGCCGTAGCGGCGCTGGTGCCCTTGATGTGCGCACAGATGAGAGCTACGTAAAAAAGCTTTTGGGCTATTTTAAACGTAGGTAAACCACAACAATGATCACAAACAAACAAACCATATTTCACAAATTTAAAAAGCTTCCGTGGGTGCTTTTGTTTTTTGCTTTTTTGACTTTCGTCCAAAATGGTCAGGGCCAAGAAGTGCAGGCGACCATTGATCGCGATAGCATACTCATAGGCGAGCAGATCACCTATACTTTGGAGGTTGAAACAGATTCTACCGACTTGGTGTTTTTTCCCGAGGGACAGACGTTTACGCCGCTCGAGATGGTCGAGGCCTATCCTACCGATACGTCTTTCGCTGCTGCGAAATATAAACTCATCAAAAAATACGCGCTTACTCAATTTGACAGTGGGGCGTACACCATTCCGCGGCAGCGTGTTTCCATAAATGAGCAGCCCTATTTTACAGATTCGCTGTTGGTCGCCGTAAACAATGTCAAGGTCGATACCACCCAGCAAAATTTGTACGATATCAAAAATATCATTGAGGTAGAAAGTTCCTCAAACGATTGGCTGGAATACCTGCTTTGGATTTTGGGCATCTTATTACTCATAGGTCTTTTCCTGTTTTTTGTAATTAGGCGCAGCCGAAAAAAGGCCGAAGCCGAAAAGAAACTACCACCTTTTGAGCAGGCGCTGGTCTCGCTACAACAATTTGATGAAAACTACAAAACCCCGGATTCCAACGCTGATCAAACGGTCATCAAGGCCTATTACTCCAGCCTGACGGACATTGTACGCCGCTACCTGGACGAAGAAGTCTATGACCGCTCGATGGAAAGTACGACCAGCGAGCTCATCACCCGCTTGCAACAAGAACGGCAGCAGGGCACCGTCAATTTTAGCAAGGAAACCCTTAGCAAACTCGAGCAGATCCTGCGCACGGCAGATTTGACCAAATTTGCACGCATCAGCCCTGAGGTGGGCAAAGCACAGCACGACCGCTTGATTGCCGAGCAGATCGTCAAGGAAACCAAAGAATCCCTGCCCGAACCTACGGAAGAAGAACTGCTCAAAGACGAAAACTACCGCAAGGATTTGGCGCAGCGCCGGCGCAGAAAAACCATTCTTGTAAGCGTATTTGGGGTGCTGTTTATTTTAATAGTGGCAGGTGGAATCCTTGTTGCAACAAAAGGATTTGACTTTGTCAAGGACAATTTTCTGGGTCACCCCTCCAAAGAATTGCTGGATGGTGACTGGGTACGTAGTGAATATGGCTTTCCGCCAGTGGTGGTCTCAACTCCTAAGGTATTAAAGCGGGAAGACCTTCTTACCAATTCCCCGCAGCAACAGATGCAGATGGAAGTCAGCACCTTTGTGTACGGCAGTTACGTAGATGATTTTACGGTCATGGTAAATAACTTGACCTTGCGACAGGAGGCACAGGAGGACATAGACATCAACCCCGCTATTGAAAATGCCCTTAAAAGTATGTCAGACCGAGGGGTGAAAAATGTGCTTACCAAAAACGAAGAATACAGCACACCAGAAGGTGCAGAGGGCATTAAGACTTTTGGTTCCGCAGAATTTCCGGTGAGTGGAAACCCGGAAAAATTTGAAAAGGGGGAGTACATTATGCTCAACTTTGGTAATAAGAAAGGGATTAAGCAGGTCATGGTCGTTTGGCGCAGCGATGATCAATATGGTGAAGAAATGGCCAACCGCATTGTCAATTCTGTTGAACTCATAAACACCTCAAACTGATGTTCAACAATTTTGAATTTGAAAGTCCGTTGTTTTTCTGGTTGCTGCTGCTGCTTCCGGTGGCCGCGGCCTGGTATTTCTGGAAACGCAACCGCATCACGGCAGAAGTGAAGATTTCTTCCCTGAAAGGGTTTAAGGCCGGCAGTGGATTTTTGGCCAAATTAAGACCCATTCTGTTTGTGCTCCGGCTTTTGGCTTTGGCAGCAATCATCCTGGCGATGGCAAGACCGCGTACTGTGGACGTTTCTACCCAAACAAAAACCACACGGGGGATTGACATTGTGATTGCGATAGATGTTTCGGCGAGTATGCTGGCGAAAGATCTTCGACCCAACAGGCTGGAAGCGTTAAAGGAAGTAGCTTCAGAATTTATTATTGGCAGGCCCAACGACCGCATCGGCCTGGTAGAATATGCCGGCGAAAGCTATACCCGCACACCGATAACAAGCGATAAGGCAATTGTTCTCAATTCTTTGGAAGAAATAGAATACAACACCATCATTCAAGGCGGTACGGCGATTGGGATGGGTCTGGCAACATCGGTAAACCGGTTGAAGGATAGCCGTGCAAAAAGCAAGGTGATCATCCTGATGACCGATGGGGTCAACAATGCAGGATTTATTGATCCCGCTATCGCAAGTGAGCTGGCCAAAGAATATGATATAAAGGTTTATACCATTGGTCTAGGCACTAACGGCACGGCGCTGTCACCGGTAGCGCTTCGGCCGGATGGGAGTTTTCAATACGGAAACATCCCGGTGGAAATCGACGAAGAACTGCTTCAGGAAATCGCAGATGGTACCGGCGGAAAATACTTTCGCGCAACCGATAATGAAAAACTGGAAGAAATCTATAACGAAATCAACCAATTGGAACGCACGGAAATTGAGGAGTTCAAATACACCAATTATGAGGAGATGTTCCGTCCGCTGGTTATTTTGGCCGGACTGCTTTTACTGTTTGAAATCCTGCTGCGCTATACCGTTTTCCGCAGTTTTGTTTAAAATGATTTTGGCAAACGGTTTACAGCACGAAATAATAAATAATTAGAAAAATGGATTCTTTTTTGTTGGAAGAGAAAGTTTGGTTCTGGGCGCTGCTGGTTATTCCGGCGGTAATAGTGCTGTACCTGGGTGTTGTGGTCTGGAAAAGGATCGCCCAAAAACGTTTTGCCAATAAAGAACTGCTGGATCAACTGGCACCGCAACGGTCAAAATTCAAATCTGTTTTTAAGGTGATTGTCTTTTGTCTGGCGCTGGCGTGTATCATCGTTGCGCTGGTCAACCCAAAAATGGGAACCAAACTGGAAACTGTAAAGCGCGAAGGCGTCGATGTGGTTTTTGCCGTTGACGTTTCAAAAAGTATGCTCGCAGAAGACATTGCGCCCAACCGTATCGAGAAATCAAAACAACTCGTCACGCAGATCATCAACAACCTGGGCAGCGATCGCGTGGGAATTATCGCCTATGCGGGCAGTGCTTTTCCGCAGTTGCCCATCACGACAGATTACAGCAGCGCCAAGATGTTCCTCAACAATATGAACACCGATATGCTCTCCAGCCAAGGCACGGCGATACGTGAGGCGATCGAGCTGGCCAAGACCTATTATAATGACGAGGAGCAAACTAACAGGGTGCTTGTACTTATTTCTGACGGAGAGGATCACGAGGGAGATGCCGTCCAGATTGCTGAAAGTGCTAAAGAAGAAGGCATTCGCATTTTTACCATAGGTGTGGGGACCGCTCAGGGGGAACGCATTCCCATAAAGCGTAACGGTATCGTGCAATCCTTTAAAAAAGATCAAAACGGCGAAACGGTAATTACCAAACTCGATGAGGAAACCTTAAGTCAAATCGCCCAAGAAGCCAATGGTGAATATATCAACGGGAACAACACCCAGGATGTGGTCGATGCGATGAGCGACTACCTCAATCAGATGGACAAAACCGAGTTTGAAGCCAAGCAGTTTGCTGATTTTCAGGATCAGTTTCAGTGGTTTTTAGGTGCGGCATTATTATTGCTTTTTCTGGATGTATTCCTGCTGGAACGAAAAACTGCCTGGATACGCAGACTCAATCTTTTCAACGAAAACGAATAAATTTAAAATCGGATTTGAAAAAATAAAAGCTTATGAAAACTAAAATTCATATCCTGGTATTAACGCTTTCTATATTCGGAAGTTTAATGGCTTCCGCCCAAGGTGATTTCGCGCAAGCAGATGAAAATCCAGCTGTTAAGCAAGCGAGAGTGTTTACCGCCCAGGGAAATGACGAACTGGAAGATGAACAATTTATAGCTGCAGAAACTTCATACCGAAGGGCTATTGCCAAGGATCCGTCCAACCTCGCTGCAAAATACAACGCCGGCAACAGTTATTACAAAAATAAAAGATACGCAGAAGGCATGGCGCGGTACAACCAGGCTATAGAAGTTGCAAAAAATAAAACCGAAAAGCATCAAGCTTTTCATAATCTGGGCAATGCACTGTATCAGCAAGGCGATTTTAAAAACGCAGTTGAAGCCTATAAAAATGCCCTGCGCAACGATCCTACTGATGAGGAGACCCGATACAATTTGGCGTTAGCTAAAAAAGAAGAAGAGCAGGACGGCGGCGGTGGCGGCGGTGATGATGATAAGGAACAAGATCAGGACAAAGACCAAGAACAGGATCAAGATCAAAAAGGGGAAGACAAGAAGGATGAGAACGGCGATCCCAAGGAAGAAGGTGACGAAGGCGAAGAAAAAGAAGATCAAAAAAACGAGGGTGATCAGGACGAAAAGGAAGATGGCAAGCCGGATGAAAAAGAAGGCGAGAACAAAAAGCCTGAAAATGGCGAGCAACAGCCACAACAGCCGCAGCCAGGCCAACTTTCACCCCAACAGGTAAAGAGCCTGCTTGAAGCCATGAAAAACGAAGAAAACAAAGTTCAGGAAAAGCTGAATGCTGAAAAAGTAAAAGGTGCCAAGGTGAAAAGTGAAAAAGACTGGTAACCTTTAGCACCATTTTTTAAGTTAAAATTGAGCGTTTACTATTTTTAAATTTTAGAAAAACACATTAGCAATTACGATGAAGCCATTGCCATTTTTTTTGACGTTATTTCTGGTCGCCACTACGGCCTGGGCGCAGGACGTCAAGTTTGATGCTTCGGTGAGTACAAAACAACTGGGCATCAACGAGCGCGTGCGCGTGGATTTTGAGATGAACAAGGACGGAGATAATTTTGACCCCCCAAGTTTTCAGGGGTTTACCGTGATCAGCGGGCCTTATCAATCGGTGAGCAGACAATGGGTGAACGGGAAGAGCAGTTTTTCAAAAGTGTATTCCTATAACCTGCAGCCCAACGCTAGAGGTAAAATAACAATTGGTCAGGCTGAAGTAACCATAGAGGGTACCGTCTATAAAACCGTCCCTGTAGAAGTTGACGTGACCGGAGCTGTTGATCGTCCGGGTGGTGACAGCAACCCCGTAAATGTTGCCGCAGACAACATTCACCTTGTTGCAGAAGTTTCAAAGACAGATCCCTATCTCAATGAGGCGTTTACCGTGGAGTATAAATTGTACGTTTCACCTCAAACCGCAGTAGAAGGCTGGAACGAACTCGATGCACCCAAGTACACGGATTTCTGGAGCCAGAGCATCGACGAAAAACAATTTAAGGTATATGATGGCGCCTATAACGGCCAGCCGTACCGCTATGTCATTTTACGTCGCACAGTGCTGTATCCTCAAAAAACCGGCGAACTTACTATTGAACCTCTGGCATTGAACATCAACGTAGAAGTGCCCACTAACCGTAGGGATTTTTTTGGGGGCCGAATCACACGTCCTGCAAAATTAACGGTTGCTGCCAAAAACCGGACAATCAATGTAAAACCGCTTCCACAGGATGGAAAACCCCTTGATTTTACCGGTGCCGTGGGGAATTTCAGTTTTAGTGTGGATGCTTCAAAAACAAAATTAAATGCTGGTGAAGCGCTTGACCTTTCCGTCGAGGCGCAGGGCCGTGGAAACTTAAAACTTTTCAATCTTCCCGCACCCAACCTGCCCAGCACCCTAGAGGTCTATGAACCCCAGAACGAGGACGATATCAAAGTGAATAGTAACGGTATGACCGGTATTAAAAAGAACCGGTACACCATCGTCCCACAGCAAAAGGGGAAATATCCCATTCCACCGATTCGTTTTAGCTATTTCAATCCGGCAACCGAGCAGTACGAGACCATCTCGTCCCCAGAACTTTTAATTGATGTGGAAGGTGGCGCGGCCCTTGCGTCTGCTTCCGATGGAACGGTGAACAAGATTCCGGTGAATCCGGAGAATCAATTTCACTACATACAATCTAAGGCCAACCTACAGCCTATGGATCAAGACCGCTTTTTTGGAACCACTACTTTTTGGTCTATTGTTGGCGCACCGCTCTTAATGATCCCGCTGATTATTGCCTTTGGACGAAAAAGAAGGGCCTACCGCGCAGATGTGGAAGGAAACAGGTTGCGGAAAGCAAACCGCTTGGCGCGAAAATACCTCAGCGAAGCCAAAAAGAATTTGGGCGAGCAGAAACCTTTTTATTTGGCACTCGAAAAATCCATGCACAACTTTCTTAAGGCACGGCTGAATATACAGACCAGTGATATGAGCAAAGAGCGCATACGTACCTTGTTACAGCAACGGGGAATTGACGAAGTACCCATTGAGGAATTCCTTGCCGTGCTGAGCAATTGCGAGTTTGCCCGGTACACCCCATCAAGCACCACGGCGATGGAAAAAGATTATGACCGCGCATCTCAGGTGATCTCAACAATAGACAAACAGTTGTAGTATGAAAAAGCTAGTTCAACTTTGTATTTTCTTGCTATTTTCCGGTTTTTTGGCACTGGCACAAAACTCCGAAACCTTTTTTGAACAGGGCAACAAACTCTATGCTCAGGAGAATTATGGTGACGCGCTTGCCCAATATCAAAAAATCCTGGATGCGGGAGAAGAATCTGCAGAACTGTATTTTAATATGGCCAATGCGCATTACAAACTTAGCAATATTGCCCCAAGTGTCTATTACTACGAAAAAGCACTTCAGCTCAATCCTGGCAATAAGCAGATCAAGGATAACCTGGCTTTTGCCCAAAATATGACCATTGATGCCATAACCCCAATGCCGAAAAACATACTTTCGAGATGGTACAGCGGTATTTTAAATGCTTTTTCCATAGACGGATGGGCGTGGATTGCTGTAATTACCCTTACGCTTTTTACGCTTTTATTTCTATTTTATTATTTCCGCGGAAGCACTAGGAGCAAACGGTTGTTGTTTATTGGCTCGGTTACGGCTTTGTTTGTGGGGTGTCTGGCTATTTTTATGGCGTTTCAGTCGCAGCAGCAAATGAAAAATACGATTTACGGAATAGTTTTCGCCCCTGAAGCGGAAGTTCGCAATGCCCCAAAAATGAACGGTGAGGCAGTCTTTACACTACATGAAGGCACCAAACTCAAGGTTCTGGAAAATCAGGAAGACTGGAAGCGCATACGCATAGCAGACGGCACAGAAGGCTGGATCATAGCAGATGATATAAGGAACCTTCAGTAAAAGATAATTTCTGCACTGCTCAAAAAAATCAATGCTGAACAGCTATTCCAAATTTCTAATTTAATAGTCTATGAATCATCCGCTGTATGGAATATGCTTAATTTCATAAAAATTACCTATCTTCTTTATTCAAAAGCTTTTTCAAGCACTACTGCGTATTTAACAAAACCCATATTAAGATGATTACTTCTATAACCGACAAGCAAACTCAGGACACCCTTACCCCAAAAAGTGTTCTTGACGACCTTATGACGGGCAATGCACGCTTTGTACAGAAAAAAATGCACAAAAGGGACTTCAACTCTCAGATAGACCTTACAAAATCCGGGCAATGGCCCAAGGCGGTGGTTCTGGGCTGTATCGATTCACGTGTTCCCGTAGAGTATGTTTTTGATCAGGGCATCGGTGATCTCTTTGTGGCGCGCGTCGCGGGGAACTTTGAAAACACGGACATTTTGGGAAGCCTGGAATATTCCTGCAAAGTCGCCGGGAGCAAAGTCGTACTAGTACTGGGTCATGAGTCTTGCGGGGCGGTAAAAGCGGCCTGCGATTCTGTAGAGTTGGGGAATATTACCCATTTGCTGAGCAATATCAGGCCAGCGGTAAAGGCTACTGAAACCATTGGCAGCCGGGATTCCAAGAATGATGAATTTGTGGCCGGAGTCGTTAAGAATAACGTTATATTGACCCTGGATCGCATACGCGAAAAGAGCACCATCCTCAAAGAAATGGAAGAAACTGGCGAAATAGATATACTGGGTGGCGTGTATTCAATATCTTCTGGAAAAGTTACGCTACTATAATCAATATAACCCATTACCTATATGTTCAAGAATTTAAAAAATGACTTTCCTGCCAGTGTGGTGGTGTTTTTTGTCGCCATACCTTTATGTTTGGGTATAGCACTAGCCAGTGGAGCTCCATTATTTTCAGGTTTGATTGCTGGTATTGTAGGAGGAATCGTGGTGGGCGCCATAAGTGGATCAAGTTTGGGAGTGAGTGGTCCTGCTGCTGGTCTGACCGCAATCGTTTTAGCAGCCATTACCACATTGGGTGGTTATGAAAATTTACTCGTCGCAGTTGTACTTGGCGGGGTGATCCAGATTTTGTTTGGGGTACTTAGGGCCGGGATCATTGGGTATTACTTTCCCTCATCGGTGATAAAGGGGATGCTTACCGGGATCGGGATCATTATCATCTTAAAGCAGATTCCGCATTTCTTTGGGTACGATGCCGACCCGGAAGGCGATTGGGCTTTTCTACAAGCGGATGGTGAAAACACTTTTTCTGAGCTCGGAAACATTTTTGGCAACGTGAGTGTTGGGGCCACAGTAATCGCAGTCATTGGTATGACCATACTTATCCTCTGGGAAGCGGTCCTTTCCAATAAAGGAAAATTCTTTAAACTGGTGCAGGGACCATTGGTTGCAGTTGCTGCAGGTATTGTCTTTTATCTGTTGACACGCGATTCTGAAAGCCTGGCAATTGCCGAAGAACATCTCGTCAACGTTCCTGTTCCTGACGATATTGATTCGTTCATCGCCCAGTTTACCTTTCCCAATTTTGCGATCATCGGTAACCCTCAGGTCTGGGTAACGGCTTTTACCATTGCTTTGGTTGCTAGCTTGGAGACCTTGCTGTGCGTGGAAGCTACGGACAAGTTAGATCCACATAAACGCATCACACCAACCAACCGCGAACTGTTTGCCCAAGGTACCGGTAATATGCTCTCTGGTCTAATTGGCGGGCTTCCGGTGACGCAGGTAATTGTAAGAAGTTCTGCCAATATTCAATCGGGTGGTCAGACTAAAATGTCTGCGATCATACACGGTTTCCTGCTTTTGATTTCTGTAATACTCGTTCCCAACATATTAAATCTCATTCCACTTTCGGTTCTGGCTGCCATACTTTTTTTGGTAGGGTATAAGTTGGCAAAGCCTTCTTTGTTTGTCAAAATGTATAAGATGGGATGGATACAGTTTATTCCGTTTATGATCACGGTGATCGGTATTGTATTTGGCGACTTGCTTATCGGTATCAGTCTTGGTCTTGCCGTTGGTATTGTGGTAATCTTGATCAAAAGTTATCAAAACTCCCATTTCCTGCATATGGTTAAAGGGGACAATGATGAACATGTGGTAAAAATGACCTTGGCCGAAGAAGTCACGTTTATCAACAAAGGCGCTATCCTTAAAGAATTGAACAAGCTTGAAAAGGATAGTTTTCTGGAAATCGACGTCCGGAAGACCCGCTTTTTGGATCAAGATATTATCGAGATCCTCGACGATTTCCAAGTACAGGCTAAAGAGAAAAACATAAACGTAAAGGTAATTTCAGAACGTGGGGAGATTAATAATCCCAATGACTACTCCCAATTTTTTAAGCGGGACAAAGTACCAGAACTCAAAATGAAACGCAGCAAGTAGAATGATTTTACGCCCGTTCAAATAGCGCTTTCACCGCGGATGCCCTTCAGTTTTAGTTGCAACGTCGTTTGACCATTAAAATGATTCACGTCAAGGCCGTAAACGACATCCACTGGTTTCTGTTCTGTAATAAGATCACACTTGTCGCCAAGATTAAAACCAATCGCAGGCAACACAGGGCTTCCAGTTTGGGTCAAAGCACATTTTAGGTGCAGGTCGTCAGTTCCCACACATTTTCCATAGCCCGTATCCTTTGCATTTTTGGTCAAAAATACCGGAGTCATATTCCCTGGGCCAAAGGGTGAAAACTGACTGAGAACACGGTAAAATTTTGGAGTGAGTTCGTCAAAATTCACCTCGGTATCTATCGTCATCTCTGGAATCAAAAGGTGTGGGGCAATGCTGTTAGCAACCACTTCTTCAAATTTTGACTTAAACCCGGATAGGTTTTTCTCTTTTAAGGTAAGTCCGGCGGCATACTTGTGACCACCAAATTGCTCGATGAATTCCGTACAGCCTTCTAAAGCCTCATAGACATCAAACCCGCGCACCGATCGCGCGCTTGCAGCCAGCTTGTCACCGCTTTTGGTAAATACCAAAGTGGGTCGATAATAGGTTTCCGTAAGTCTGGAAGCCACAATACCAATAACGCCTTTGTGCCAGTTCTCTTGAAATACTACCGTAGTTTTTCGGTCCTGTTCTTTGTTTTCTTCAATTTGCAGCAAGGCTTCCTGAGTGATTTCCATATCCAAGGTTTTCCGCTCGGTGTTGTAGGTCTCTATGCCTTTTGCCATTTCTCTAGCCGTTTCCAGATTCATTTCGCGAAGCAGATTGACCGCGTGCAGACCGTGTTTGATCCTTCCGGCGGCGTTGATGCGCGGGGCGATGATAAAGACAACATCAGAAACTGAAAGCTTTTTTTTCTTGATGTTTTCAATCAAAGCGGTAATTCCCGGTCTGGGATTACTATTTATGACTTTTAGGCCAAAATGCGCCAGCACCCTATTTTCCCCTGTGATGGGAACGATATCTGCACCAATCGCCGTCGCTACCAGATCTAGGTAAGGCTGTAATTCTTCAACTGTACCACCCGATTTTTGATGCAATGCCTGTATCAGTTTAAAGCCCACGCCGCAGCCACAAAGTTCGTCGTAAGGATAGGCGCAATCGCTTCTTTTAGGGTCAAGAATGGCGACGGCGTCAGGAATTGTATCACCCGGCCGGTGGTGATCGCAGATGATGAAGTCGATCTGTTTTTCTTTCGCGTATGCGACTTTATCAATGGCCTTAACGCCACAGTCGAGTGCGATGATCAGGCTAATATCATTATCGTGGGCAAAATCAATTCCCGCAAAGGAAACACCGTAACCCTCAGCATACCGATCTGGAATGTAGGTCGCCACATTGGGATAGCGGCTTTCGAGATAACTGCTCATCAGGGCCACGCTGGTCGTACCATCTACATCATAATCGCCATAAACGAGAATGTTTTCACCATCGGTAAAAGCTTTTTCAATACGGGCTACAGCCATCTCCATATCTCTCATTGAGAATGGGTCATGCAAATCTTCTAATGAAGGCCGGAAGAATTTTTTTGCTTTTTCGAAAGTATCTATGCCCCGCTGCACGAGCATTTTTGCAATGGTTTGCGGCACGTTGAGCTCGCGTGCCATCGCTTCTGTTTTGTTGAGATCGGGTAGTGGTTTTAAGGACCAGCGCATAAAGTAAAAAATGTTTTTTGGCAAAAGCCGAAAAGGGTGAAATAGGTTTTTTCCTCTTTTTGAAAAGGGTTCCCACTGTTGGCTTTTCCGTTTAAATCACCAGAGAACAATGGGCTAAAACCTATTGTTAATCAGGTGTTTGCATCATAACATAAGTAAAATACAAATGTAACTTGCCTTCCCATTAAAAACCATTTTTAACCAAAAATATATCATTATGTTGTATTCAATCACCGGCAGGCTGCACTCGGCAGGCTGCGACAGCAGGGACCACCTCCTGCCAAACACACCCATCAAATTGTATGCGCTACAGGAAAACGCCGTGACCTCAGCATCCCTGGCAACTGCCCAGCCCAAGGAAGTTGCTCGCGTACTTAGCGAAAAAGAGCAAAAATCACGGTCCGGAAAACTCTTGGGCCAAACGACCACTGACGATCAGGGAAATTTTAGCGTCCGTTTTGATGACGGTCAGGTAGAATATGTTGGTGGCCCGGTTGAGATCGTTCTCGACTATGACCAAATCCCCGATTATGGTCAAGGCGACGTCAGTCCACACCGTGGGTTTGAAGCGTTTGAAGTTTTGATAGATGTGTTTCAGCCCAAGTGGCGGGAGACTGATAACGCACTGATCGCCAGCTACCAGTTGCGATTGACCCAGCGCGTTTATTGTGATATTCTCGCAAGACTTGACATCTGGGTCATTTGCGGCACGCTTCTCAACTGTGAGTCGCAACAGCCACTGCCCGGTATCGAGGTAATCGCGATGGATGATGACGTGATCACTGATGACCTCTTGGGCTCGGCGACCACAGATGCCAATGGCAGGTTTTGCATTTTTTATAGGTCAAAAGATTTTAAGAAAACCTTCCTTTCGCCCATCATCAATGTGGAAACCCCGATTTTTCCGCTGGGCAACGGGCCGGACGTGTATTTTAAATACGCCGTTGGCGGAAGCGAATTTTTTGCAGAGGATCCTTCCGAAGCGCAAAAGACGGGCCGGAAGAATGTCTCCAACTGTCTTTGTGTTTCGCTTTGCCTCGACGAGGAGCCTGGTAATGGCGGGAACGACTACCCGACAGCATTTTATCACATTGGCTACGCCCGGCAGTACCATCCCGTTTTAAACATTGATCCCGCCACGGGAAGGACTACCGGCAAGGCCAACGGCGGCTGGAACAATAAAGCCTTTTACGATGACCTTGACCTGCGCGGTTCGCTTACGCAAAAAATGAACGGTCAGCCGGCCGAGTATTTGTTTCAGTATGCCGAAGTGAGCGATCCGTCGGTACCCGTAAGTTCGATACCAGCCTCAAGCTGGACGGATGTGACTCCCGGCGATGTTGCACCGACGGTAATCGGCACCAGAATCACACAACTGTTCCCGGTCATAGAGTTTGTGACCTATGGCATAAACGATCCCAGCGCAGACTTTAATGAAGGGTTCAACGGCAACTGGATAATCGTTCCGCAGTATACCGGTCTCCCCAATATTTCTTTTAACGGTTCTTTGATCAAGCTCATCTCTGCCAATCTGGCCGGGGGATTTGTTGACAAATCAGCTTTGGTACCGGGGAATTCTTCCGCTCCGCTGGAAATCAACCGCTATTTTGCCCTGCGTATGAAAAAGCGTGAGGCGGGCAATCCCGCCAGCGAGGTCGATGCCGGCTTCTCCAGGCCGATAGCGATTTTCAATACCATATATCAAGACGTACCACAAGGTGGAAGTTGGGCACCAGCAGCTTCCAGCGACGAACTTGGAATCGCTACGCTCGACCTTCAGGAGCTGGTTACCGGCGGTGGCTGTGGAAAAATTACAGATTCACTTACTGTAAACTACACGGCGGCAAATCCCAATTTGGGCAATTTGTCCTTAAGTATGAGCGGGCCGGGTGGGCCGCATAATTTTGAGCCTGTCGCCTTTACCACGCCCGGTGAAGAAGCTCACGGCACTTCATTATACACCGGCGCCAACAATACCGTTGACCCCAATGATGTGGCAAACCTGCCCAATTGTGCGTTTGAGATACGGTTGAATACCACCTTACATTTGACCAATGGTGAAAACAACCATCCCGGAATTTGGGACCGTGTGCTGTTCTGTAAATAAAAATTGCGGTGATTTTGATGAAATGAGGCTGTCTTAAAAGCAAATCCTATTGTCAATTTGAGCATGCCGAAGACCTTAAAACTGAATTTCAGTTGGTATTTCGACATGCTCATTATGACATAGTAGGATCGAAAATGTTTTTAAAACAACCTCATTTTTTTGTTTGTAATTCTTCGGAATTCTTTTCGTTTGCAATAACTATTTTCATTTTTGAACAAAGACCTGCTCTTGAGGCCGTCCGGTTTTTTCGGTATAAACCAAATGAAAATATTGGGTCATATCCCATAATTTTATAAAAACCGAAAACCATGGAGATCTTCCAAACCTTGGGCATATTCTTGCTTTTTTTGACATTGTTCAGCTGTGGAAGCCACACTACCAACCCACCCGAAAACACCTATACCGGCATCCTCACCAAAACCGGAATGACCACCTATCAATACGGCACCCATACGTTGACCAACGACAGCACCTTTTATGCGTTGCGGAGTACTGAAGTATCTCTTGACGATTACCTTAATCAGAACATTACCATCACAGCCAAAGAAATCGATGGCTATCCCGTAGAAGGCGGCCCAGCTTATTTGGATGTCCAGGAAATTATGGAATAGACGTGGTTAAATGAAAATGCAATAAATTGCCACGACACTACACTAAAACCTAAGCCTTATGCCACTTGTCAATCCCCTTGCTGCAGACCACGATAACGATACTAAAGAACTTGCCGAATTTTTTAACGAAACGCTGGGCTTTTGTCCCAATTCTGTGTTGACCATGCAGCATCGGCCAGCCATTTCTCAGGCATTTATCAATCTCAACAAAGCGGTAATGGAAAACCAAGGGCGCGTTACGTCCGCCTTAAAACGGATGATCGCCTGGGTAAGCAGCAATGCTACCGGTTGCCGCTATTGTCAAGCGCACGCCATTCGTGCGGCAGAACGCTATGGTGCGGAGCAGGAACAACTGGACAACATCTGGGAATACCGCACGCATCCCGCCTTCTCGGAAGCGGAACGGGCCGCGCTGGATTTCTCGTTGGCCGCGAGCCAACTCCCCAATGCTGTGGATGATAAAATCAAATCACGCCTGTATGAATTCTGGAATGAGGGCGAAATTGTAGAAATGCTGGGAGTGATCTCCCTGTTCGGCTACCTCAACCGTTGGAACGATTCAATGGCAACTACGCTGGAAGATGACGCGATCGTGAGTGGTGATCAATATCTGGGCAAATATGGCTTTCAGGTTGGCAAGCACAGTTAATTCATCATTGCTATTCTTTATTGCTATTCTTTATTTTTATTATTTAAAAATCTTTCGGCGGAAGCCAAATCGTTTAAAACGAAAATTCAGGGAAGCTAAACGGCTCACTTTCTACAATATGCAATCTCCTTTGATGATAGGTATAGCTATACTTGGGATTGTATTAATGGCTGGTAGTTTCTTCATTTTTGAAGTATTTGACGGGAATTGGTTATTCTATTTGGGTTACGCTTTACTCCTGGTGGCACTTATTTTGCCTCTGAAATTCAAGGATTACGTGAAAGCACAAAAAGGCATCGTGACTTTTAAAATAGGAAAAAACAAAACTCAAATTATTCGATTGAAAAATTTGAAAAGTGTAGAGGTTTTTAAAGAAATCATGTTTATTAATAAATAACGGCACGGCAAGTAAAAAATAAATATAGAAGGGTATGGTGCTGAAGACATCAACAAACTGGTTGACCTTTTACGTGGCGAACCGGTTTTGGGAAGATTCCTTTCAATATAAAAACCCAAAGAGCCAAAGCGGGATGATGTTCATCCCTCCTACTTCCAGATTGTCCCGCACGACATAGGCATCTGTCACACCTGCCAGTTGTTTTGCAGTCTTGCTGTTTCCGCCCACTTCAAACGTATATATCTCATCGATTAGAAAATCGCCTTTTTCAGGTAAATTGATCTGATGGTGAAGCTTCATCTGGTTGGCGAAAAAAGTTTCCCGCACAGCGCCGATAGATGTATTCTTTCCGCCTAGGACATAGATCAAATTGGGATTGTGCAAATAAATCTTTTGAGGTTTGGTAAATGCACCTATACCTTTACCTGTTTTAAACATTTCAACAATCAGATCGGCCCGGCCCAGTAGTTGGAGGGCGTTGAGCAGGAATTTTCTTTTGAGGCCAAGTCGCTCACTAAGTTTTGCCACATTGGGCGTAAACGGAGCGCTTTGGGCAATCGCGACCAGCAGTTTTTTAATGTTCCGACTTTCGGAATAGGGAATGTTTTCGACCGCGTTCATATCCATCTCGATGATCAGGTCTATCGTGCGGGCAACCTTGTCGTAGTAAATTTTTCGGTCTTCGAAATAATAGGGATAAGCGCCAAATTTTAGGTATTCCCTAAAATGCAAAATAGGTTGTGGTACCATTTGCCGTAATTGCTGCGCAACGTCCCCGTGGTCTGATATCAAATCATCTAGCTCAAACTTGGGTAATTGAGCCTTTAAATGGATTTCCAAGTATTCCCTAAACGAAAGCTCCTGTAAGTTGTAGGTAAGCGCCCGCCTACTCAAGTCTGACTCTCCACGATAAATTTCGAGCATGGAAGATGACGTAAACACGATGTGCAGCTTGGGGAACATATCATAAAGCAGCTTTAACTCCCTCGACCACCTGGGGTATTTATGCACCTCGTCCAGCAACAAGTGCTCCCCACCGATCAGCGTAAACTCCTTGGCGAGATCGATCAAGGTGTTCTCGAGAAAAAAAAGATGATCCAAAGTAGCGTACAGAACACGCTTGCCTAACGCTTCAAAGTCTTTTATCTTTTGGAGCAATAAAGTGGTTTTTCCCACACCTCTGGCTCCTTTGATGCCCAGCAACCGGTTAGCAAAATTAATTTCATCAGTAATTGCCCTTTTGGGTGGCAAAGGTTGTAGGAGCAAATTTTGCTGGAAATCATAAAGCTCTTCCATAAATTTTGTTCTTTGAAATAACAAAAATAGATAAAAATGTTATTTATGAGAACGATTATCTTTTGTTATTGTTTTTCAGCGGAGCAAGAAAGATTTTTTTACTATTAAAATGACCAAAAAAATTATCCCGCCCCAGCCACCACCAAAACAATCTCCCCTTTTGGTGGCTTTTCCTCAAAATGCTTTAAAACCTCTTCCACAGTGCCGCGAATGGTCTCCTCATGAAGTTTGGAAATTTCCCGCGATACAGAAACTTTTCGCGCAGCGCCAAAAAAGTCAACGAGTTGAGACAAGGTTTTAATGAGTTTATGCGGGCTTTCGTAAAAAATGATTGTCCGTGTTTCTTCGGCTAAAAGTTTTAATCGGGTTTGCCTTCCTTTTTTTACCGGAAGGAAACCTTCAAACACAAATTTATCATTAGGGAATCCACTATTGACCAATGCCGGGACAAATGCCGTGGCGCCTGGCAGGCAATCCACTTCCAAGCCAGATTCTACACAAGCACGCGTCAGCAAGAATCCGGGGTCGGAAATTGCCGGTGTCCCAGCATCGCTTATCAATGCAACAACCTGCCCGCCCCGAATCCGTTTTACGATACCCTCAACGGTTTTATGCTCATTGTGCATATGGTGGGAATGCATTGGGGTAGTGATCTCAAAATGTTTAAGAAGTTTTCCGCTGGTGCGGGTGTCTTCGGCAAGAATGAGATCTGCTTCCTGAAGTACTTTAATCGCCCTAAAGGTCATATCATCAAGATTGCCTATAGGCGTTGGCACTAGGTAGAGTTTTCCCAAAATTTAGAATTTTTAAATGCTAGATCTAGAAATATCAACGTTCCAATTGACGCCCGACCAGCTGGGTAAATCGGTTTTCGTAGAGTTCCTTACCTTCCCAATTGTTGTAATCCGGCTTGACCATCGTCTCGATAAACGTTAAAGCCTCGTCCGCGCTGGGTTGGGTGTTTAGCTGTGAAACGATACGGTTGTAATCGGTTTGGCTGCCATTAAAAAGATGTTTTATAAATGCGAGCTTATCGTTTAGTCCAATATTTAAACGGGACTTTTCCGGTTTTTTAGCCGCGTTTTTACGAGGGGTAAACTCGGGTTTTGACTTTGGTGTCTCAAATTCTGCCAACTTACCAAAATCGGCCACTTCATCCTCCGGTTTTACTTCGGGTTTGTTAGTGATCTTGTTTATTATTTCATCGATCGCATCAGCTTCGGGTGGCATTTGAGCAACCATATCCTTGATCTTTTCAATTACCGGCTCGTGCAGCACGTGCTGGTTCTCTTTTTTACTCCCGGTGTTTGAAGAAGTGCGTTTAAAACGTTTGTTCTTCTCCACCTGCATACGCTCAAAAAGTTCTTCATTGGCCTTGGCGATGGCATTCACACGTTCGGCATCGGTTTCTACCCGTAATTCAGGCTCTTTAAATGACCCCGCTATCTCATTGGGTGCAACGGGTTTTACAAGAATATTGTCAGATGCGCTTTCTAGGATTTCCTCTACTTCACTTTTACTTTTTTGTTCTATAGCTTCAATAATCTGCTGCTTGCCAATGGTGGGATTGACCCCTTCAAAATGTGCATCGGTAAAAGTGAGCACCGTTAATTTATCGTACAGCTTTTTGGCCTCGTGCTGCATAGAAGCATAATCCGGATCGGCATCCATCTTTAAAATCCTATGGGCAAGGCTGACGAGATCGGATTTTAATTTCTTCTTCATAACTTTTTACTTTGACCTGAATTTTGAAAGGTGATTGGCTATTTTTGCCACACCTTGAACAAGAACGGCTGGCTACCGTTTGTATTTTGAAAAGTACAAAATGTTTCTCGAAAACACCGTAAACCATAAAGAGCAATTTGGCTGGATCGAAGTGATCTGCGGCTCGATGTTTTCTGGGAAAACCGAAGAATTGATACGCCGTCTCAAACGCGCCCAATTTGCCAAACAAAAGGTTGAAATCTTTAAACCCGAGATTGACACCCGGTATAACGACGAACTCGTAGTTTCTCACGATGCCAACGAGATACGGTCCACACCTGTCCCCGCTGCAGCCAATATTCCCATTCTTGCAGACAGCTGCGATGTGGTGGGTATCGATGAGGCCCAGTTTTTTGATAACGAAATAATTAAAGTCTGCAATGATCTCGCAAATCGCGGGGTTCGTGTGATTGTCGCCGGTCTCGATATGGACTTTAAGGGGAATCCCTTTGGCCCGATGCCGGCACTGATGGCCACCGCAGAATATGTGACCAAAGTACATGCTGTTTGTACACGAACAGGGAATCTGGCACAGTTCAGTTACCGGAAAGCGGCCAGCGAAGATCTCGTACTCCTGGGCGAAACCGAAGAATATGAACCGCTGAGCCGTGGGGCGTATTACAAAGCCATGTTACGGGAACGCCTCAAAGAAATCGATGTCAAAGATCCTGAGCAGCTCAACAGTCAAAAACCCAAACCCTGATGCACCCAACGGTACTGGAAATCGACCTTGGGGCGTTAACTCATAATTACAACTACCTCAGATCAAAGCTCTCGCCCACTGTCAAAATGATGGCCGTGGTAAAGGCTTTTGGTTATGGCAGTGAAGCCGTCGCGGTTGCTCAAAAATTGGAAGCATTGGGCATCGATTACTTTGCCGTCGCCTATGCTTCAGAGGGTGTTGCATTGCGGGATGCAGGGATCAGAACGCCTATTTTGGTACTTCATCCACAGCCCGTGAGTTTTGATCATATAATAGACCGCTGTCTGGAACCGAGTATTTACAGTTTTCGTGTACTCGAACTTTTTTTGGCTTCCGCCGAAAGAAAAAATCAAAAGGACTATCCTGTACATTTAAAGTTCAATACCGGGCTTAACCGGCTGGGATTTGGGCCGCAGCAAACCGAAGAAGTTCTTGATCAAATTGCTGATAAAGCTACCGTTAGGGTGCGTTCTGTGTTTTCCCATTTGGTAGCGAGTGAGGATTTAAAACTGCAAGATTTCACACTTAATCAGATCGAAACCTTTTCGGAAGTTGCCAAAAAAATTCAGCAGCGCTTTAAACATAGAGTTTTTCTTCACCAAAGTAACACTTCGGCGATTATCAATTTTCCGCAGGCACAATTTGATTTGGTCAGAACGGGCATAGGCCTGTACGGCTACGGCAACACCCCGGAAGAGGACGAAAAACTCATGCCGGTAGCGACATTAAAAAGCATTATTTCGCAGATACATCAAGTCAAAGAAGGAGACAGCGTGGGCTATAACCGCGCCCATTTTGCCACAAAAGAAGAACGCATCGCAGTCATTCCCATAGGTCACGCTGATGGTATTTCCAGAGCTTTTGGCAAAGGAAAAGGCTACGTCACCATTGCTGGAAAACAAGCTCCGATCGTGGGGAATGTATGTATGGATATGCTAATGGTAGATGTTACAGGAATTGATTGCGAAGAAGGAGATAATGTTGAAATCTTTGGCAAAAATGCTTCCGCGGTTGATCTTGCTGCACGGATTAATTCCATTCCCTATGAACTGATCACTGCCATTTCCCAGCGAATACCTAGAAAATTGATCGGTTAAATTGTTGAGAAAATACTATTTTTAGCACCTAATCAACCCTTAACAGTATGGCATTATCAGATTTTAAAAAGTTCTTAATGAAGGGCGACATCATTGCCCTGGCCACCGCAGTAATCATTGGCGGCGCGTTTAACAAAATCGTTGGTTCTTTGGTCAAGGATATTATTATGCCGGTCATTGGCCAAATCATGGGCGGAAAGAACGTCAACAACCTGTTCTTTTCCTTAGATGGTGGCAATTATGAAACCGTTGAAGAAGCTGTTGAAGCAGGTGGCGCAATCATGACTTATGGTAATTTCCTTCAGGCAATCATCGATTTTATAATTATTGGTTTTGTGATTTACTGGCTGTTAAAAGGCTATGAAAAAACCAAGAAGAAAGAAGAAGCTGCTCCGGCCGCACCAAAAGGACCTACACAAGAGGAACTCCTTATCGAGATACGCGACGAACTTCGCAAAAAATAAATTCCGTTTTCATGGAAAAACCGCTGCACTTGCAGAAATTAATTTTAACCAAACCCCGCAACTGCGGGGTCTTTTTTTGACCCAAATAACATTTCTGGTCAATTTGTATATTTTTTGATCTATTTCATTGCTAACTCCATGAAGTGAGTACTTTTGGCAACTCAATTTTTAAAACGCTTTATAATGAAAGTAGCTGTCGTAGGCGCTACCGGGATGGTAGGCCAGGTTATGTTTAAGGTTCTCGAAGAACGCAACCTCCCAATCACAGAACTTATTCCCGTCGCTTCAGAAAGATCTGTTGGGAAGAAGGTAAACTTCAAAGGGAAGGAATACACCGTCTCCAGTATGGCAGATGCCATTGCTGCGCGTCCGGATATCGCTATTTTCTCAGCTGGCGGAAGCACTTCTCTTGAATTTGCTCCAAAATTTGCCGAGGTCGGTACCACAGTGATCGACAATTCTTCGGCCTGGAGGATGGATAAAACCAAGAAACTCATCGTTCCCGAGATCAATGCCAACGAACTTACCGCAGACGATAAAATCATCGCCAACCCTAATTGCAGCACCATACAGATGGTCGTTGCTTTGGCGCCGCTACATAAAAAATATGGCATTAAAAGACTGGTCATTTCTACTTATCAATCCATCACGGGAACCGGTGTAAAAGCCGTTCAACAGCTAGAAAACGAGTATGCCGGTGAATCTGGTGAGATGGCCTATGCTTATCCCATACACCGCAACGCGATTCCCGCCTGTGATGCTTTCACCGAAAATGATTACACCAAGGAGGAGATGAAACTCGTTAACGAAACCCAAAAAATCCTGGGTGACGATACCATAAAAGTTACCGCAACGGCAGTGCGTATTCCCGTAGTTGGTGGCCACAGCGAAGCGATCAATGTAGAATTTAATTCTGAATTTGAAGTGAGTGACATCAAAAAACTCCTAAGTGAGTCTGCGGGCGTCACGCTTCAGGACAACCCGGAGACCAACACCTACCCAATGCCCATTTATGCCGAAGGTAAAAATGATGTGTTTGTGGGCCGCATTCGCCGGGATTATTCCCAGCCCAATACCTTAAATATGTGGGTGGTGGCAGATAATTTGCGAAAAGGTGCTGCAACAAATGCCGTACAAATTGCGGAATATCTTTTGGAGAACAAGCTCGTCTAGTCCTTCTTGATACTAATTTAAGAAACCTCCTGTTCCATGGTGTTCAGGAGGTTTTTCATTTATCTTTGGTTACAAATCCCTTTTCTATGAAAAATATTATACTCCTTGGTTTGACCCTGAGTGTTTTTGGCAGCTGCCAAAATGAAAAAAAAGATGCAGATACCGCAATGACAATAAATTATCCTAAAACCAAAAAAGTAGATTCTGTTGATACCTATTTTGGCACCGAAGTCGCTGATCCTTACCGTTGGCTGGAAGACGACCGCAGTTCAGAAACCGAAGCTTGGGTAAAATCTCAAAACGAGGTTACTTTTGATTATTTGGATAAGATTCCTTTTAAGAAGGATATCAAGGAAAAACTGGAGAAAATCTGGAATTATGAGAAAATAGGCGCTCCTTTCAAAGAAGGGGATTACACTTATTATTATAAAAATGACGGGCTGCAAAACCAGTATGTAATCTATCGCTATGCGACCGGTGAAGACCCTTCTACAGCTGAAGTCTTCCTCGATCCCAACAATTTTTCAGAAGATGGTACAGTTTCTTTGGGTGGTTTAAGCTTTTCTAAAAATGGAAAACTGCTTGCCTACAGCATTTCGGAAGGTGGAAGCGACTGGCGAAAAGTATTGGTTATGGATGCAGAAACCCGCGAGGTTACTGAAGATACATTGGTAGATATCAAATTTAGCGGCACTTCGTGGAAAGGCAACGAAGGCTTCTACTATTCCAGCTATGATAAACCGGAAGGCAGTGAACTTTCGGCGAAGACCGATCAACATAAAGTCTATTATCACAAACTGGGCACCGATCAAAAGGACGACGAACTCATCTACGGCGGCACTGAAGCAGAAAAGCACCGCTACATAGGCGCGCAGGTTACTGAAGACGACCGTTACCTGATCATCAATCCGCGGACTTCAACTTCCGGAAACAAGTTGATGATAAAGAATTTGACCAAAACGGGCAGCAAATTCGTTACCATTTTAGACAATACCGATACCGATTCTCGTATCATTGAAAATGTAGGTTCCAAACTGTTTATTGTCACCAACAAGGATGCGCCCAATGAAAAAATTGTTACTGTTGACGCATCTAATCCACAACCTGAAAACTGGGTAGATTTTATTCCGGAAACTGAATATGTTTTGAGCCCTTCCACCGGCGGTGGTTATTTCTTTGCCGAATATATGGTGGATGCTGTTTCGCAAATCAAACAATACGATTATGACGGCAAACTGGTGCGTGAAGTAGAATTGCCTGGCGTTGGCAATGTAGGTGGTTTTGGCGCCAAAAAGGAGGATAAGGAATTATACTATTCGTTTACCAATTACAAAACTCCTGGGAGCACCTATTTATACGATATTTCTTCCGGTGAATCTGAATTGTACCGCAAACCGGATATCGATTTTGATCCGGAGGATTTTGAAAGCAATCAGGTGTTTTACACTTCAGCCGACGGGACTAAAATCCCAATGATCATCACCCACAAAAAAGGCATTGAGCTAAACGGAAGGAACCCAACCATCCTTTACGGGTACGGCGGTTTTAACGTAAGTCTCAATCCTTCGTTCAGCATCACCAATGCGGTGTGGATGGATATGGGTGGCGTTTACGCGGTCCCCAATTTACGAGGTGGCGGAGAATACGGCAAAGAGTGGCACGACGCCGGGACCAAACTGCAAAAGCAGAATGTCTTTGATGATTTTATCGCTGCCGCGGAATATTTAATCGAAAACAAATACACCTCCAAAGAATATTTAGCCGTTCGCGGCGGTTCTAACGGTGGTCTGCTCGTGGGTGCCACAATGACCCAGCGTCCCGATCTGATGCAAGTGGCGCTGCCTGCTGTTGGCGTTATGGATATGTTGCGCTACCATACGTTTACCGCAGGTGCCGGCTGGGCGTACGATTACGGTACGGCTCAGGATGACAAAGAAATGTTTGAATATTTAAAAGGCTACAGCCCAGTACACAATGTGAAAGGAGGCGAAAGCTATCCTGCAACTTTAGTGACCACAGGGGATCACGACGACCGCGTAGTTCCGGCACACAGTTTTAAGTTCGCCGCAGAACTTCAGGAAAAGCAGGCGGGCGATGCACCGGTATTGATCCGCATCGAGACTAATGCTGGCCATGGCGCCGGTACTCCGGTTTCCAAACAAATCGAGCAGTCGGCTGACATTTTTGCCTTTACGCTTTACAATATGGGGTTTGAGAGGCTTCCCAATCAGGAAACGCAAAAGGTAAAAGGATAGCATTCAATTTTTTAAAAAGACTAGACCTCATAGGTTTTAAAAACCTGTGAGGTCTTTTTAATTGATATATTTCTTGACGACCTGCAAGGTTTTCAAAACCTTGTAGGTCTTTGTTTTTTATCTTTACGATATGCTCAACGTCAGAATAAATTCTTTCACTTACACCGATAAACCCGTTTTACAGCATATTGATTTCTCACTAGAGCAAGGCAAGCACCTTTTTGTTTTGGGCGAAAGCGGTTGTGGCAAAAGCACCTTACTTCAGCTCATCTATGGGCTGTTGCATTTGGAAAATGGTGAAATCTTTTGGGGCGAAAAAAAACTCCTTGGCCCGGAATTCAATCTTATTCCCGGTGCACCGTTCATTAAATACTTGGCTCAGGATTTTGACCTGATGCCATTTATTTCGGTGGCAGACAACATCGGGAAACACCTCACCCGAAGGTTTATGGACAAGCGGCAGCAGCGCATTGATGAATTGCTCGAAGTTGTCGATATGGAAGCTTATGCCGATGTTCATGTGAAAAACCTCAGCGGCGGACAAAAACAACGGGTCGCCCTTGCCCGTGCCATTGCCAAAGAACCAGAGCTTTTATTGCTCGACGAACCCTTTAGCCACATTGATAATTTTAGAAGGCATGCCTTACGGCGAAAGCTTTATGCCTACCTCAAAAAGGAAAACATCACCTGCATCACCGCCACCCACGACAGCGAGGAAGCCCTTTCCTTTGCTGAAGAGATAAAGATTATGCGAAAGGGTACATTTGTACAATCTGGCACCCCGGAAGCGATTTTTAAAAGCCCGAAAGATGCGTATGTGGCCAGTTTTTTTGGGGATGTCAGCTCTTTTTCGCTGGACAAAATGCGACACGTTTTGCTTCCCCATCAATTTAAAATTACCGATCAATCAGGAGACTTTAATGTAGAAGTTCTTCAGAGCTATTACAAAGGGAATTTTTATTTAGTTGAAGGGGTGTTTGAGAATCAATTAATATATTTCCAATCCCCAACAGAAATACACAAAGGTTCGACAGTAGCTATCAAAATCTTAATATAAGCGCCCCTGACTAACCAATACAAACAGATTAGACAAGCATCAACAAAAAACCCTGAATCTACATTCAGGGCTTTCATTTATTCTTCTTGTGGAGCGTCCATCACGAAGCTGTCCATAAAGGCGGTGGTGTAATTCCCTGATATATAATCGGGATGGTTCATCAACTGCCTGTGGAATGGGATGGTGGTTTTGATTCCCTCAATTACAAATTCATCAAGTGCACGCTTCATTTTGTTAATCGCTTCCTGACGTGTCTGGGCGGTTGTGATCAATTTTGCGATCATCGAGTCATAATTGGGAACGATGCTGTAACCGCTGTACACGTGTGTATCGATACGAACACCGTGGCCTCCCGGTGCGTGCAAATTGGTTATGCGACCTGGTGAAGGTCTAAAGTTGTTGTATGGGTCTTCGGCGTTGATGCGACATTCAATACTGTGCAGCTGAGGGTAATAGTTTTTTCCTGAAATAGCCACTCCTGCAGCAACCAAAATCTGCTCGCGGATCAAGTCATAATCTACAACCTGTTCGGTAATGGGATGTTCCACCTGAATGCGGGTATTCATCTCCATAAAGTAAAAGTTGCGGTGTTTATCAACGAGAAATTCCACGGTCCCGGCACCTTCATACTTTATAAATTCTGCAGCGCGTACGGCGGCATTACCCATTTTCTCCCGGAGTTCATCGGTCATGAAGGGAGAAGGCGTTTCTTCGGTCAATTTCTGATGACGGCGCTGTACGGAACAATCCCTTTCAGAAAGGTGGCAAGCACGCCCGGTACTGTCTCCTACAACTTGGATCTCGATATGGCGGGGCTCTTCGATGAGCTTTTCCATATACATACCGTCGTTACCAAAGGCTGCGGCAGATTCCTGGCGGGCAGATTCCCAGGCTTTTTCCAGACCTTCCTCTTTCCAGACGGCGCGCATTCCTTTTCCACCACCACCGGCAGTAGCTTTGAGCATCACGGGATAACCTATTTGTTTTGCTGTTTTTTTGGCATCTGCAAAATCTTTAAGTATTCCCTCACTTCCGGGAACGCAGGGAACGCCGGCAGCTTTCATTGTTGCTTTGGCCGTGGCCTTATCGCCCATTTTTGAGATCATTTCGGCAGAAGCCCCAATGAATTTTATCTCGTGTTCTTCACAGATTTTAGAGAATTTGGCATTTTCTGAAAGGAACCCATAGCCCGGGTGTATCGCGTCTGCGTTGGTAATTTCCGCGGCAGCGATAATATTTGATATCTTTAAATAGCTCTGATTACTGGGCGGAGGGCCAATGCATACGGCCTCATCTGCAAACCGTACGTGAAGGCTTTCGGCATCTGCGGTAGAATATACGGCCACCGTGCTAATCCCCATTTCCTTACAGGTTCGAATTACACGAAGGGCAATCTCACCGCGGTTTGCTATTAATATCTTTTTAAACATTGCGTTTGTTGGAATTTAATTGGTACTTGCCTAGCGGCGAAAGCTAAATCCTCCCGCAATTGGCAAGGCTGAAGTAATTATGCGGGATCAACCAAGAACAAGGGCTGGTCGAACTCCACGGGTGATGCATCATCAATGAGCACCTTCACAATGGTTCCCGAAACTTCACTTTCGATCTCATTAAAAAGTTTCATCGCCTCAATAACGCAAAGCACATCGCCTTCTTTGATTTTCTTACCCACTTCAACAAAGGTTGGTTTGTCCGGACCAGGCTTGCGGTAAAAAGTTCCTATGATAGGCGATTTGACGGTGATGTAATTTGAATTGTCTTCTTTGTTTTTCTCTTCTTCAGCAGATTCTTGAGCTGGGCTGTGGGTAACAGCAGGTTGTTGCTGGGAGGGCATGGCCTGTTGCGGCATGGGTGCTCCCATAGTGGGAACTTGCTGTAAAATGGTGGTTTCCCCTTTGGGATCGCTAGATCCTGTCTTGATCGTGATTTTCACGTCGTCCATCTCTAGTTTTACCTCACTGGCACCAGACTTGGCCACAAATTTTATAAGGTTCTGTATTTCCTTTAGTTCCATAATAAATGAGTTCGTTAGATTAACATTTAAGAATTATAGGCCCATTTTAAATATATGGAACCCCAAGTAAAACCACCTCCAAAAGCTGCAAAAACCACATTGTCCCCTTTCTTCAATGAGGACTCAAAATCACTCATCAGCAACGGTAGTGTAGCAGAAGTGGTATTTCCGTAACGGTGGATGTTCATAAGCACCTTTTCTGAACTCAAGTTCATCCTGCGGGCAGTAGCATCTACAATGCGCTTATTTGCCTGATGGGCAATTAACCAATCTACATCTTCATTGGTAAGGTTATTCCTTTGCATTATGGCCGCACTCACATCGGCCATATTGGACACGGCAAATTTAAATACAGTTTTACCGTCCTGATGCACATAATGCTTTTTTTGAGTGACGGTTTCTTCTGAGGCTGGCAGTAGCGAACCTCCGGCCTCAATATTTAAAAATTGACGGCCAATGCCATCAGAACGTAAAATTTCATCCTGCAGGCCCAGCCCCTCATCATTCGGCTCAAAAAGAGCTGCGCCCGCCCCGTCTCCAAAGATAATACAGGTGGTCCTGTCTGTATAGTCAATTATCGAAGACATTTTATCTGCTCCTATCAACAATACCTTTTTATATCTTCCTGTTTCGACATAGGCAGAAGCCGTTGACATACCGTATAAAAAACTGGAACAAGCCGCTTGTATATCGTAAGAAAAGGCGTTGACAGCACCAATTTGAGTAGCCACATACGCGGCTGTGGAGGCAACAGGCAAATCTGGAGTAGCAGTAGCTACAAGTACCAGGTCTATATCAGTGGCATCAAGGTTTTTTCGGGACATAAGGTTTTCTGCAGCCTTAATGGCCATATAAGAAGTGCCCTTATCCTTATCCTTTAAAATCCTACGTTCCTTGATACCGGTACGGCTGGTAATCCACTCGTCATTGGTATCGACCATGGTTTCTAAAACTTTGTTGGAAAGAACAAAATCTGGCACGTAAGCACCTACAGCGGTAATGGCTGCCGTGGTTTTAGTCATAGGAGTGTTTTTGCGCGAAAACGGATTTTCGCCTCAAAATGTTGGGAAAAGTACTAAAATTTCCCTGATTTGAAGTGAGAATAGTTTTTTTTTGAACTTGACCTAAAACAAAAACCCCCCTAATGGGAGGTCTGTGGTCTGTATCAAGAGATTGTAGTTATACCGCCTCTTCTTCAGGGGCAGCGTCTATTACCACATTGCCCTTGTAGTACAATTTACCTTCGTGCCAGTGGGCGCGGTGGTATAGATGCGCTTCCCCAGTGGTGGCATCAATACCCAGTTTTGGTGTAGAAGCTTTATAGTGCGTTCTTCTTTTATCCCTTCTTGTTTTAGAAATTTTCCTTTTAGGATGTGCCATGGTGGTATTATTTGTCTGTTAAAAGTTTTTTCAAAGAATCCCAACGGGGATCAATCTTTTTATCTTTATCGTTTTGCACTTCTGATGCGCCATCTATGCTCAATTCTTCCAGTTTATCGAGGATGTCTGACTTTAATGAACCATCTTCTACTCCCGGATGAATACGCTTGCTGGGCATTGCAAGAACTATTGTCTCGTAAACGTACTGCGCAACCTTGACCTCATATTCCCCGTGGGGCAGGATCAAGATATCTTCAAACTCATCATTATATTCTTCCCCAAACTTGACAACCAAAATATATTCGGCCGCTATGGGGTGATCGTAAGGCTCATTGGTCAGGTCACAATTGACATTTACCGAACCCGCAATGTTGAAATGCAATTCCAACAATGTTGTTTTTTTGAATAGATTGAGTGTTACCTTTAAATCAACACTATTAAAATCATCGTATTCAAAGTGCGAAAAGAACGAGTTATCAACATCAAAAGTGAACGTATGCTCACCCAACTTCAACCCCACAAAGGGTATCGTAAACATTTTTAAATCTTTCATTCCCTTACATTTGCCCTTTCACACGTGCGCTCAGAACTCCATTAAAGGTCTGCTCAAAGCGGGTGCAAAGATATAAATTTTCAGTGATTTGAAAATTTTGTTAATCAATTTTTTTAATTTTTCTTTCCAGATTTATATTTTCTTCCAGAACTGTGGTTTTTTCGGGGCTGTTTTCTTAGAACATCAGCAGTGAGCTCTTGGTATTCAGAACGTTTTTGATAGATATTAATTGCCGTAAAAACGGCTTCTTTAAATGAATTGATATCAGCAACCCCTTTGCCGGCAATATCAAAAGCGGTACCGTGATCTGGTGAGGTACGGATGGCTTCCAGTCCTGCAGTATAATTTACACCCCTCCCAAAAGAAAGCGTTTTAAACGGAATCAACCCTTGATCGTGATAGGCTGCTATGATGGCATCAAAATTCTTGTAATTTCCGCTACCGAAAAAACTGTCTGCCGCGTACGGCCCATACGCCAAATGGCCTCTGTTTCGCAAAGATTCAAGCGTAGGAATTAAGGTCTCGGCATCCTCCTTACCAATGACACCATTGTCACCTACGTGCGGATTTATACTTAAAAACGCAACTTTCGGTTTAGCAATACCAAAATCCTGTATTAAGGTGTGCTCGACAGTCTTGAATTTGGTCTGGATCAATTCTGGAGTGATCGCCGCCGAAATATCCTTAACCGGCAGGTGATCTGTCAACAAACCTACCTTGAGTTCCTTGGTGATCATAAACATCAGGCTGTTGCCTTCCAGTTCCTGATTGAGGTAATCCGTATGACCCGGAAATTTGAAATCCCCATCCTGTATGTTGCTTTTGGAAATGGGTGCCGTGACCAGGACGTCTATTTTTTTACTTTTAAGTGCACTCACGGCTTCTTTTAGACTTTCAACAGCTAATTTTCCAGCTTCCGGGGTTTCCTCACCAAATTTTATTTCGGGCTGTTTCTTCCAAATGTTCAGCACGTTGATCTTACCGGGAACGATTTTATCCAAAGTTTGCGTGCCGGTAAATTTCACATTGATATCTAGACTTTTGCTGATAAAGGACAAAGTTTTCGCAGAAGCAAAAATGACCGGAGTGCAAAACTCCAGCATTCGCGGATCTTCAAAGGTTTTCAGGATGATCTCGCCCCCTATTCCATTTACATCACCCAAGGTTATCCCCACCGTAATCACTGTATCGTCCTTACTTCCCACTGCAGTTGTTTTTGTACATTTGACCGTAAAAATACTCAATTATAAGACAACAATGTTTACAGGGATTATTGAAGATTTGGGCAAGATTGTAACTTTAAAAAAAGAGGCTGAAAATTTACACATCACCGTAAGCAGCAGCTTGTCTCCAGAATTAAAGATAGATCAAAGTGTTGCGCATAACGGTGTATGCTTGACCGTGGTGGATTGTTCTGACGAAAAATACACGGTAACAGCAATACAAGAGACCCTCGACAAGACCAATCTGGGAGGTTTGCAAACCGGCGATCCCATCAATCTCGAAAGGGCCATGATCCTGGGCGCACGCCTTGACGGTCACTTGGTACAGGGTCATGTGGACCAGACCGGGATATGCACCGAAGCATCAGAAAAGGATGGAAGTTGGTATTTTTCATTTACCTACGACCGGGAGCTGCACAACAATGTAACTATCGAGAAAGGTTCGATTACTATCAACGGGGTGAGTTTAACGGTCGTTGATTCCTTACTAACAGGTTTTAGCGTGGCGATTATCCCCTATACTTATGAACATACCACCTTTAATCAGCTAAAAGCAGGGGACAGGGTCAATCTGGAATTTGATGTCATTGGTAAATATGTAGCCCGGCTCACGCAAAACAGCTAGCTACCTGACCAAAGTAAAATGTCCCCGGTGTTCCTGTTTCTGCCCTTCAAATTCATATTCCACCCTAAACCAGTAATCATCACGCGGCATCTTTGACCCACTAAAAGTACCGTCCCAGCCCAGGCCAAAATCTGGCCTGAAAGAGGTCATCAGACGGCCAAAGCGGTCAAAAACAACAATTTTCGTAGCGTCTGTTTCTGTATTGAGTACGTCGATGGTCCAGATTTCATTGATCCCATCGCCGTTTGGCGAAAAGAATTTGGGATAATTCAGTACCCTGAAATTTACCTGGATTTCACCGCAGGGATTTTCTATGTTTCTAATGGTGATTGTATGTATACCTGAAGAAACGTCTGTAAACTCTGGCCTTAGCTGAAATTCGCCGCCATCGAGACTAAATTCATAGTCGCCAAAACCTTTTATTATCTCCACTTCTGCCACCGCTACTTCCGCAAAGGGTCGGGTTACGGTAACTTCTGCCAAGGGTTTGCCACTTTCCCGTACCTCTACAGATGTGGGCAGGTAATTGCAGTCTGCGCGTACCTCTGGATTGATCTTTTCGGTTTCCACATCATAAACGCCGAGTTCGTCTGTGATGAAATCGACCCCGGTATGCACCAGGTTTCCATTTTTGTACCAGTTGACAACAAATTCCAGAGGGTCTAAACCTGAACGAAGCACTGCGGAAGAAACCACGGCATCCGTATCGGCATCAAAACAAACATATGCCGGGGGCACCTCAAATACCGGCCTCGGAAAAACGGTAAAGTCAAAAGTTTTCTGATCAAAACAATCCGGATTTTCTTCTGCGTAAGCGTAAACATATATCCGGTAGGTACCGGCAATTGCAATGGTCAATTCATCTCCAGTGATCGGGTCTTCGCCGTTTGGGCTTCGGTAATAGCCAATGTTATAATCCCTCTCGCCCAAATCTGGTAACGTATAGCTTCCGCAGGAACTGTCATACAGAAAATCTTCAAGCACCGGAGTTTGAGTTATGGTTACCGTAAAAATTTCTTCAAAAATACAAGGGAAGCGGTTGTCCGTTTCAGAATAGACGTAGACTGTTCTGGTCTCGGTAAGGGTCATTTCATCGGGCAGAATTTCATCTACCCCCCCAGGTTCCCAGTAATAGGTGCCGGCGGTGAGTGCGGGTAATGTATGAGCGTCACAAAAGGAACGGTCTGTCTCAGGCACAAGGTTTGTGTTCTGCACATCTACTTCAAAGAATGTTTCACTGGTACAACCTTCCAGATCGTCATATTCCGCAAAAACGTAAATGCGCTGAGATTCTGAAAGTATGTCCCCCGGATTTAATTGCATCCCACCTTTATTGGGCTGAGTATAATAGATTCCCAAGTTGGGGGTTTCCAGTTCGTAGGGTCCGCAGCTGTTCTGATCAAAAAATTTAGGTAAAGGTGGAGGTGGCCTGATTTCGACTAAAAAAGAGCTTTCGCCAGCACATTCCCCAACCTGATTATTTACATAGATGACGGTAGTCTCACTGACTACGTAAGGAAGCTGCAGCTCCTCGCCTCCACGACCCGGCTGCAAAAAGAACTGCCCTATGGTAGGTGGGTCTGTCAAGGTATAGGTCGCTCCCTGACAAAGTATCACATCCTGAAATTCGCTTACGGCCGGGACTTCTTTTATTTCGACATAGTAGGAAAGATCGTTAGTACAGTTTTCCCCAACTGTGGTTTCTGCAAAATAATAGATTTGCCGGGACTGGACGATTGGTACATCGAGATCAAATTGTTGCCCTTGACCGTTGGGCTCAGAATAGTAACCACCAGAACTAATGGGCCTGAGGAAATGTTCGCCACACGCACTAATGGAATCTGTATCAAAATTATTGAGCACGTCCACTAAGAATTCAGATTCATTGGTACAGGTGCCGTTGTCGTTGTATATAAATAGGGTCTGTGTTTCGGAGATTACGTCACCTTCCATAAGATTTTCACCTCGACCATTACTTCTTGTGTAGTATGAGCCGAAGGTTAACGGTCCTAATTTAAAAGGTATACAGGTAATAACACTTTCCCTTTCATCTACGAGCGGTAGTGGATCAATTGTGAGCTCCAGTTCTTTTTCTGTGCAGACATCACCCTCGTTGTTAATTGCATAAAGAAAAATGGTCTGATCGTTAAACAGTTCCTGCTCTGGATCCAAACGGGTTCCATTGCCACCAGACTCTGTATAAAAATTACCGATCTTCAAATCGGGAACTATAAAGCTTCCGCAGTAACTGTCAAGCAGGGCATAGTCTTCGATCAGGGTTACCTCGAAGGAGGACTGATTTGGACAAAGGGTAGCAGTTCCTGGATTGAAGATAAAAACAGTTCTTGATTCCACAATTGGGTCGCCCGCATTCAACGGCGTGCCGGTGCCATCTGGGCCTGTGTAATACGAATTGCCGGCGTCAAGCTGGGGAAGAATGAATGAAAAGCACTCAAAGGCATCATCTTCAACCTGGACCGGAACCAGTTCCCCGATGTTGATCCTAAATGGGACAAGGACAAAGCACCTCTCTTGTGACACGGTGGCCATCCTTGCCCAAATTTGTTTACCGCTCTGGTTTTGAGGAACAACTAAAGCGTCTGGATCAGTAATAACATCCCTGTTCAGATTGGCATCGCTTTGATTTTGAAAAAATGAAATAATGAAATCAGAGGCTGGCTCACCGTTAAGAATTTCCGGAATGGTCTGGGTCAGGTCAACTCTTGCCCTATTGTCATATTCCGGGCATACCTCCAGATCTGCCGGTGTTCCTGGGCTGATTTCCCTATTGATCAATAGCCTGAAGGAATAGTCGGTTTCACAGATTTTTGATTCATTAGGATTCCCTATTTTCAAGAAAATCTGCTGGTTGTGCGTACCTGGAAATACAGTGAGCTGATTGTTGGGTATGGCGTTATTGTTGTCAAGATCTGTCCTCGACGCAAAAAAGGTAACATCAAAGTCATCAGGATCAATGCCAAGACCAGCCTCATTATTCTCCAAAAGATTAAAACTATAGGTTCCAGAACTGTTGAAGCACTGCACCAGATTCTCAGGGGGTGTTACGGCCAGGGGTGCGACCTCGACCATATCGGTAAGGCTGCAAACACTTTCGTTTACAAAAACTTCATAAGTACCTGGACCCTGTATTTCTAATTCATTTCCAGTTTCACCCGCAATGGTGACTCCATTCTTTGTCCAGCGGTGCGTAAAGCTAGCGGGATTGATACCCGTTCCCAGAATCCGGCTGTCCCCTTCGCAAAGCGTAAAATCATCACCCAGATCGACCGCGGCATTAAAAGTACCCGCAGAAAGGAATATAGCAGAATCAAAATTGTTGTCAATAGCATCGCCTATCACCATCCTGATCCGGTAAGGGCGCTCTGGAATCAGGGTCGCAGATGCCCGCAAGACCTTTGTGTGCCCAAGCATATTTAAGGTGGCCGAAGCAGGATCATCTGCAAAATATTTGTCAAAAAATTCTGCATTGACAGACTCACAATTGCCATTGAGCAGCCCTTCCCGTATATTGGATACCGAAACTGGATCACTGGTTCCCGGTACAATAGCAAGGTTGGTAACGTCACCCGTAGTAAGGTCAGTTAGCAGAAAGGCAAATACGTCGTTTGATTTGCATTGAAATTCCCCGTACTCATTGGAAGCAAAAAGAAATTCAAAGCCAAAATCCTCTGAGAAGGGTATAAATTCAAATTCAAAAAATGCAACATCGGTAATTTCTTCAGAACGGCCCGAATTTGCATTCAAGGACTCTAAGAAAGGATCACCATTGTCATTAATAGCACTACTGATTTTAGTGGTATCAATAATCCCTTGGGTCAAAGCGGCATCACCAGATCGTATAATTATACCTTCCCGAATTGGAAAGTCACCATTGTTATTATTGAAATATTGTACTGACCGTGGGTCTGATAACTGTATGTTTGAAATGTTGGAACAAGAATTAGATAAAAAGAGCTGGGCCAATTCCGCATTACTGTAGCCATTATCGACAGAGATAGTCTGTGACTGCACAAAATTTATGCAGAAGAACAAAAGTATGCCAAGAAGTTTTTTCATTAAATATAAGCAACAGTCTTCATTTCTATCTTTCTCATCCTCAATCCTTCAACACAAAAGGGATAAATATATGGTGAAAAAGTTAAATCGCGCCAGTCCCGGGGACTATTTTTTCAAACCTGAAAAAACCGATCAATTTTAAATTAGTTCAAAAATGATGAATTGATGATCTTTTATATCAAATTAAAACATAAAATTTTGCTTGATTGTACCCTTTCATGCTAAAGGGTCAATATCCTACCAACAAAACAGCCCAAAACTTTCATTTCGGGCTGGTATATGCAACTTAGGTACGGTATTACCTTCTTAGGGCAAACTGCGACCTGAATTCAATAATCTCTCCTTTGTATTCGTAGCTAACGACAAACCAGTAGCTATCTGACGGAAGTGACTTATTCCTGTATATTCCCGTCCAGCCTTGATCTGTGGGTTTAAGATCTTTTAAAAGCTTTCCGTAACGGTCAAATATAGAAATCTTGGCATCTATATCCTTCAAGTCTGAAATGTTCCAGGTATCATTTACCCCATCATTGTTTGGCGTGAATACCTTGGGATGTTTCACAACCGTTACAGGCACCGCACTGAAACCACAGGTGTTATTTACATTGAGGATGTATATGATATGACGGCCGCTTTCGACATCATAAAATTCACCGGATTCCTGATACTCTCCATCATTGAGTTTAAACATATACTCGCCATACCCTTTGAGAATGGTAACATTGATGGATGCAACCTCCTCAAAAGGCTGTGTTACTTCAACATCAACTTCTGGAGTTCCGCCAAGACCAACCTCAACGGTTGTTGGGAGATAATTACAATCTGAACCTGACTCCGAGAAAATTTTCACACTTTCAACGGTATAGGTGCCTGGCTCCATTGCTTCGTAAAAATTACCTGTATGCAAAAGTTCACCATTAAAATACCAGTTTGCGGTAAACTCGGTTGGATCCAATGGCAACTCCAATCGCGCCGGGGAAACCGTCTCGCCAGTTGCCGCGTCCTTACAGACCAAAGCTTCTGCCACTTCAAAAGTGGGACGTGGATGTACGGTAACGGTAAATGTGGTATTGTCCATACAGGAAGTATTCTCCGTAGAACGAGCTACAACATAAATCTCATAAGTTCCCGGTTCATCGAGCAAGAGGTTGTTCCCGGTAATGGCCTGGCTGGTATCTGAAGCCCAGAAGTAAGCCAAGTCAAAACCATTGTCCACAAGCGTGGGCAGTAAATACTCGCCACAAGCATCCACATCCTGCAGCTCATCAAGAACCGGGCTGCGGGTAACCTGTACGGTAAAATAGGTCTCATCGTCACAGAAAAAAGGCTTTTCAGATTTTGCGTAAACAAATACATCCGTTGTTTCTGAGATTATATCCCCGGCCCTAAGCTTTTCACCGGTGCCACCTGGGGCAGTATAATACTCCCCTACACCAGAAGTTATTTCAGGAAGCTCGTACCTGTCGCACACAGCCACATCTGGATAATCGCCAACGTCCACTCCAGAAATGGTTATCACAAAAGAAACTGAAGCCGTACAGCTCTGTCTCGCTTTGCTTGATGCAAGCACATAGATTTTATGCTGCCCCATAACCGAGATGGTGTATTCTGAGTTTGTGATCTTGTCATCGCCATCTGCATCCCAATAATAATCGATATTATAATCTGGATAATTTAATGCAGGAAGTTTATAGTTGTTGCAGGCCTCAATGTCATTGAAGTCAAGGACTGGACTAGGTATAACTTTTACAAAGAAATCAGTTTCCGCCACACATTCAAAAGGCTCGGGATTTTTAGCATATACATAAACCCGCTGGCTTTCTGTCAACGTTGATCCTGCATTGAGCTGGGTTCCTTGAGCACCGGGCTGTGTGTAGTACTCAATGTGCTCGATAATAGGTAAGGTATATGAGTCGCACACCTCGATGTTCTCGAAGGTATCAACATCTGCTTTGGAAATATGTACTACAAAAGAGGTTACCGTACTGCAGGCTTCCAGTTGCTTATTGGATGCGATCACATAAACAGTTTGCTCGCCCACATCACCAAAGGTTTTTTCAGCATTTGTAATCCTGTCCTCACCGGCTGCATCCCAATAGTAGCCTATTTTATAATCAGGGTAGTTCAGCGTTGGGAGGGTATAGCTGTCACAAGCCTCGATGTTTTCAAAATCAAGTACCGGGCTCTCGACAATGGTCACGTTAAAACTGGTTTCCTTCACACATTCAAAAGGCTGGGTTGTTTTTCCATAAACATAAACCCTCTGGCTTGCAGTGATACTTCCTGCCAGCTCAGTTCCCTGAGCACCTGCTTCTGTGTAATATGTGACATCGTCACGAACCGGTAGTTCATAGGAGTCGCACACTTTTACATTGCTGAAATCACCTATATCCACTTTGGAAACGTGTACTACAAACGAGGTCACGGTTGTACAAGCATCCAATTCCTTGCTAGAAGCATGAATATATATGGTATGCTCACCAGCCTTGTTTATGGTCAATTCTGAATTCTGGATCTTATCCTCACCGGCTTCATCCCAAAAGTACCCAATATTATAATCCGGATAATCCAGGGCAGGCAGCGTGTAGCTTTCACAAGCTTCTACGTTCTCAAAAGAAAGTACCGGGCTTTCAACGATCGTCACATTAAAACTGGTCTCATCAATACATTCAAAAGGTTCTGTTTTTCTTCCGTAAACGAATACCTTTTGACTTTGTGTAATCCTACTTCCTGCTTCGAGCTGGGTTCCCTGGGCTCCCGCTTCGGTATAATACTCCACATATTCCAAAACCGGTAATTCATAGGAATCGCAGACCTTTACATCGTCAAATTTACCCACATCAATTTTAGATACCCTCACGGTGAAGGATTTTTCGGTAGTACAACTTTCCAGTTCTTTATTTTGGGCGAAAACATAAATGGTGTATTCCCTGTCCTCGTCCAGTGTATAATCTTCTGGGGCAATAGGATCGTTTCCGTCAGGTGAAAAATAATAGCCTACGTTGTAATCTGGATAATCCAGCTGCGGAAGGGCATAACTTTCACAAGCTTCCACATTGGCGATATCCTCAACTACGGGTTTATCTGCCAATTTTACTTCAAAAGAGACTTCATCCTCACAAATAAAACGGGTACCGTTTGAAACAAAGACATAAACTGTTTGATCTTGGGCAATCTCGTGACCTGGCTCCAGCAATGTGCCGTTACCACCACTTTCTGTGTAGTAATCACCAAGCTCCAACTGCGGTAAAATGTATGAACCACAGGCAAGTACATCTTCTTCTTTTCCCAATTGGACGCCAAGAACATAGACGGTAAAAAAGTCTTCCGCATAACAGGCATCAAAATCTTCCAAAGAATTATAGATATAAACCCGTTGCGTATTGCCAACAAGTGTTCCCGGCTGCAGTTCCTCACCAGCTCCGGCAGGTTGAGTAAAATACCTTCCTAGTTTGAGCTCTGGCAAAACATATGGCTCGCACTGGTAGATATCCTGAAAGTTATCTACCGCTGGCATGGAACGAACTTCTACTTTAAATTTAGTTTCATTATCACATTCATCAATTTTATTGTTGATGTATATCGTCTTGGACTCGGTAATTGCTGTTCCGGGGTTCAATACGTCCCCCCGTCTGTTTGATTTAGTAAAGTATATCCCATTGGTCAGTACAGGAAGTATGAAAGACCCTTCCTCGCAGATTTGTTGATCCTCTAGTTCATCTACAGGAGGTAACGGAAATACGTCGATATCAAAGTAGATACCATCGGTACAGTCAGAATTTTCGGTGGTCTCGGCGTGGTAATAAATACGGGTGTTTTCAGTGATTTTAGTCCCTTCGGCGATAGGATCACCCTGACCGCCCGGCTCGGTAAAATAGCCTCCAACGGGTAGTTTTTTCAAGGTGTATCCACCACAGGCGTCGACATCCTTAAATGTTGGCGTGATGGTTACCTTAAAAGAACTTTCATTAACGCACCTTCCGTCAAAGCTGTAGATGTAAAGTGTTGTTGTTTTTGTGATTTTATCCCCGGTGCTTAGCTCATTACCGGCTCCTTCGGCCTTGGTGAAGAACTTGCCATTGGTCAGATTGGGTAAGATGTATTCCGTACAGGTCACAACGTCATCGAGGACATCCACTTCAGGAAGTTCAAATACGGTAACGCTAAATGGCTCATCGCGACAAACGGTAATGTCTCCCGTTTCTTCATCCTCGATAGCGGCATAGTAATAAACGGTTACATCTGTAGTGAAAATTGTACCGAATGGAATAAAATCTCCGCCACCATCAGGTCCACCAGGTGTGGTGTAAAATTCTCCATATTTGGGCTTTGGCACTTTAAACTTGCCGCAATACTCCAGGCCAAGTTCATACTCCTCTATAATTTCTACTTTAAAGCTGCTTTCGTTGGTACAACCAAATTCCGTTGGACCGCTGAATATATAAACGGTCATCTTCTTGTCGATAACATCACCGGCAAACATAGCTACACCGGGACCAGTTGGACCGCCTGATTTGGTAAAATAATTTCCGTTAACAAGCGGAGGTAGTACATATTCAGTACACTCCACAACGTCTTCCAGCTCATCGACCGGGGGAAGATCGTTAATGATCACTTTAAATTCAGTCAATGCGAAACAAGATCTATTGTCCTTGTAACTCAACCGAACGAAGATGGTGGGACTCTCTGCAGTGACATCAACATCGTAAGAATTGGGACTGCCAATCTTGTTTGTATTGTTCAGCGCATCATTTGCAGTTCTAAAATAGCCTAGCTGCATTTTTGATGCATCGGTGGCCTCAAGAACCTTTGCCGCGACCTGGGTAAGATCAACCGGCACCGAACTTCCATTTATGGTTCTACAAATATTAATATCTGCTGGCTTTGTGGGTTCAATAGGATCCAGTACATTCAGTTTAAATTCATAGACCGCATCGCAGCTGTTTCCGTTCAACTTATTGGTAAGTTTGAGGTAAATGGTCTCGTTTCCAGTACTCGTATAGGATTTCCAGATAGACTGTGAAATGGGAATATTCCTATTCAGGTCTGCCATATTGTTGAAGTATGTAATGCTAAATTTGTCACTGCTCACGCCCAATACCTTGTGGTCATTTTGGGTCAGGTCGTAACTATAAATGCCAGACTCTTCGTAACAAGCTTCAAGGTCAACCGGGTTTTTCACGACTGTTTCGTCGATTTTTACTTTGTCTGTTATCAAACAGCCGCTGTTGGGCCGGGTAATGATCACTTCATACTCGCCGCTCTGGGTGATGGTCAGTTCAGACTTGTTTTCGCCCGCGAGGGTCACACCGTCCAGTTTCCACTCGTGCTTATAAATAAGATCGTCAAGGTCTGTCTTTACAGAAGTAACATCTCCAGAACACATTTCCTGATTGGGACCAAGGTCTATAGTGGTATCAAAACTACCCGCCGCAATAAAGATTGCCGAGTCAAAATTAGAATCATTAGAATCCCCAATGACCAGTCTTAAGTGATACCGACGGCCGGGAACCAACTGTGAAGAAGCGTTGAGCACTTTTGTGTGGCCACGCATGTTAAGGGGATAGTTTGGTGAACCCTCAAAATATTCACCAAATTGGTTTTTGTTGGTATCGTCACAAAAAGGATTGTACTGACGGTCTTTGATATTCCTTACCGAAACAGGCTCTCCAGATTCAGGCAGTATCGCCAGGTTCTTCACCTCTCCGGTTACACGGTCTGTAAGTACAAATGCAAACACATCACTGGAAACACACTGCCACTCCCCATATTCATTGGAAGCAAACAGGAAGTCAAAACTGAAATTACCAGAAAGTGGCACAAACTCAAACTCCAGATGGGCGACATCGGTGATTTTTGTAGATTGACCCGACTGGGCATTGAGGTCTGCTAAATAGGCGTTTGTGTTTTTGTTGATCTCACTGCTCAAACCCTCTCCGGTATAAGGACCTCCGGTAAGCGCTGCCTGACCGCTACGTATAAGCACCCCTTCCTTCATGGGGAATACGCCGCCATTGTTGTCAAACTGGGCCACGGACTCTGCGGATGAGTAATTGATATTGGTCACATCAAGACAGCCGTTGTCCAGCAGGAGGCCCACCAGTTCTTCGGGAGTTTTGTTGTTGTCTACAGAAACGGTTTGAGCCCCGGCAAAAGCGGTGAACAATAAAAGTAGTAAAGTAATTTTCTTCATGACAAATGGTATTTGATCTGGATTCCTGATTGTAAGATAAATCTTAGAACTAATCAAGAGTTCAAATGTAACCAAAGGTCGCGCTAAAAAGCAATTATTTTCGATGAAATACTCAAATGAACTATTTATAAATTAAATTAACCTTAAAAAAGCCCTAATTTGATTTTTTAAGGTTAATTATAAACATATAATTGTGAATATCTTTTACGCTACGTCACTTTCTCTTGTCGAAATATTAGCGATCATCCACGATATAAGCATTTGATGGAATATAAATACTGTATAGTTTTTGTTATTTGTAAGAATTACTGTCTAAATGTGTAAGAATTTTCAAGCCAGATCCGAAAAATGAATTTTTGTTATTTTTCACTTTATCTACGAAGAACGACAAAATCTAGATGAAAGACAATACCCAATTAGAGATTGAGGTGTTAGTGCCTAAAACTATCTTGATCTAAGAAAATTTAAAGGCAGATCACAAAGATGCCTCTAAAACCATACAGCAGACATTACTATTGGTGCGATTAGAAATATGTCACTCCAAGATCATAAGCGGTAGGCAATAGGTCGAACATTAAATTAGAAGAGCCTTCTGTCGAAGTTGTAATAAAGGCCGAGGGAGGTAACTGGGAGTTAAATATGGCTCTTGCCACAACGGCGGTAAACCATATCGTCGTATCGATCGGAGGCTGGGAGGTGGGCAGTCGTAATATTCATTTAGAAAGGTTAAAAAGATAGAAAAGTAAAGATACTCTACCATTCCATTTGAAAAATGGTGAACTAAAAACCTTTCAACCTTCAAACGGAAAGCTCAACCAAATTATATAGTCTTAAGGAGGTGATGAAAAGATTACTCCACGAACCCAAGTCCAGGTTTATCTGATGGATAAAGAATTCCCTTTTTTAGGGAAAAAATTCCGGAAAAAGGATCTTCTAAAATATCTAGATGACCGTCAAGGTCCGCGTGTTGAATGTTTGACCGTGACAGTGAAAAATGCAAACCTGCTGAAATGCCCAGACTACACTCGTCTATACATCCTACCATGGCTTCATAACCCGCAGATTTTGCCACCGAATTAATATGCATCGCTTCGCGGATACCGCCAACTTTCATCAATTTGATATTAACCATGTTGATACGCTTGTTTTGTGCTAGACGAAATGCATCTTCGAGATTCTTTAAGCTTTCGTCTGCCATCACCGGAATCGAAGTTCCTTCTGTAACAAGCCCCATATGTTCGTCTTTACCAACGACCGTAGGTTGTTCAAAAATTTCAATTTTTGCCGTTTTGGAACGTGAAACAAAATCAAGCGCCTGTGCCACGGAATACCCTTGATTACCATCAAACCGCAATTGTATCTCCGGAAACATTTCGCGAATACGCAACATCTTTTCCACATCTTCATCCACGGAAAGGCCACCTTTAATCTTTAAAATATAAAACCCTTGTTTGACAAACTCGGCTGCCGCCCGTAGTGTGTCTTCTACCGTGAGTATTCCTACTGTAATACTCGTGGGAATACTGTGACGGTAACCGCCTAAAAATTGATACAGCGGTACGTCCATTTTTTTTGCACGCAAGTCCAACAATGCCATATCGACCATTGCCAATGCTGAAGAACAAGTTTTTAGAAGCACTTTTAGTTCCTCCAGAATTCGTGTGGACATAAAAGCATCTTTCCCTTTTAGATAAGGGATAATGCTATTTTCAATGGCATCTCTAACTTCTAATGGAGTTTCATTGGTTACCGTAAAATCTGGTGCGGCACAACCGTAACCCAACAGTTTGGTGCGGGTTTCAATTTTTAGGATAAAATTGGTAGCGTGTGCCACCGTCTCGTAAGCGATTGTGTAAGGCTCAGAAAGCCTCAGGTCGAGCCGCTCGTAAGAGACATGGGTGATTATCATAATTTGTTTTACCGAGTTGCTTTATTTGAGGTGTATTTGTAAAACTTCGATCAACCCTTCAGATCCATGCGCCAGAACATCAAAGGCAGGCAGACCGGTTTCTTTAGTGATCGCCTTGCAGGCAGGTTTTATTTCCTCCGGGGTCATCCCTTCGTGATTTACAGTAACCGCAATCACTTTTTTTCCTGAAATCACTTCAATTGCATTGATCTGTTCCCTCAGCGAATGCAGGCGATATCCGGGAAAACCGTTGTACTCCACACGTTTGGGAGCGTGCTGTAATACTACAAAATCAGGTCTTCCGGCCGCGAGGATTTCAAATCCGCCTGGATAGGCGGGATTCATCAAACTTCCCTGACCTTCGATCACGATGACGTCTGGATTTTCGTTATTGTAGGCACTTACTATAGCGTGCTCAATTTCGCCAGAAACAAAATCGTTGATGCAACTGTCCATCACCATACTGTACTTCGCGCCCTGCATCCAGGCGGTCTGACCGGTTCCTATCATTTCGGCCTTTGCCCCAGAACTGCGAAAACCGTGAACGATGATCCACGCAGTCGTACGTTTGCCGATGGCAGAATCTGTGCCCAATACGGCAAGTTTCAGGCAATCTACCTTTTCTATATCTCCAGTGAAAAAATGGAGTTTGTCCCGATCTGGAGTTTTCCGAATGTCTCGTATTTTACAATTGTTGTCTTTAGCTGTCTGAACCAAATCCTGATCGTTGGTCAAAAAATCGTGCAAACCGCTATCCACATTCCAACCTTTTTTTAGTGCTTTCTTGATCGTAGTTTTTGCTCCAGCGGGAAGCCTTCCGCCGTCTGGCGCTAGACCGATAACCAATGATTTTGGCAGATTGTTTTTCGCCTCAAGTATAGTGATTGCCGCATCAAAATTTTCAAAAACCGGAATTCCATTTGGTTTTTGATCCAAAACCTCGCCAGCGTCCTCTCCGGCATACGAACTGTCAATAACACCGACAACTTCGTAACGTTCTGTAAAACGTGCCAGGCCGTGCGCGGTTTTTCCGTTAGGAGTATTGAATGCGCCCTGGCAGTAGACCAAAGCTTTTCCGTCAATTGTATTTTTCATAATTAATATTTTGCTGTTAGAACCGCTACAAATCGGTCTGGTTCCAAGTTGAGTTTTTCATCGAGTTCAAGTAAGCCAATTAAACCCGCCGTGGAAGCCGGCAAAACGCGCATACTTTCTTTTTTTAATAGTAGCGAAGTCATCTTTTTCAATTTGGCATCACTTATATGAAAGGCTTCGCCCTCTGATTCCCTTAAGGCATAGAGCGCTTCCTCGCCGTCAAAACTGTGCCAGTTGATGAGCGGTTCGTTGTATTTTGTTTCTTTAATTGTTGCCGGATCTAAATCCTCGCAATGATCCAGACCTTGTTTAAAAGATTGAATTATAGGATTTTTGCGTGTTGAGGAAGCCGCGATCATTTTGGGGATTCGGGAAGTTTTACCCCGCTTGAACAAACTCACAAAACCACGGTAAATTCCGGCGAAAAGTGTTCCGTTTGAAACCGGAGCTGCGCAATATTTTGGTGCGTCGCCGAGTTCCTCGACAATTTCGTTAGCAATCTGGGCATAGGCCGAAATCTGCAAAGGGGTGTTAGAACCGCCTGGATTGGCATCATACCACTCATTTTCCACAGCAATCAGACTGCTTTCTTTAACCACATCTTCGTAACTGCCAGGCAAACGCACGATGGTCGCGTTAAGGTTTTCCATCTCGGTAATGCGATCTGTGTGATAAGACTCCGGAATATAAATCTGGCACGTCAATCCTGCTAGGTTTGCCGCAAGGGCAACTGCGACACCATAATTGCCACAAGTTGCGAGTGACACCACCTCGTATTCCCTGCGCAATGCGTCATAAACCTGAGCAAATGCAATCCGGTCTTTTTGGGTACCGGTGGGGTTGTCACCTTCATACTTTATATAAAGCTGCCGAATATCAAACTCCCGCTCCAACGCTTTTGCACGGGTAAGACCGGTATCGCCAACCTCCAGATTCATAATGTCTTCAAAACTCTCTAGCCTGTCAACCAGCGATTTGGTTTTGTCCCTAACAAAATCACCCAGCGCCTTGGTTTCTGAAGAAACTTTGACTTCGGCTGATTTTACTCCATCCCGTAATAGCATCGTTTTTTTCTAATTCGGAGAGTGAAAACCCTCACTTAATCCCAACGAATGTAGTACAATAGCCACTTAGTTTCTAGGGTATTTTTACTAAGGTTTTGTTAGGGTTGTGGGGGGAGTTGAAGTCTCTATTTAGTGATATCTTAAATAAAGATTCCAGATACTATTACCGCCATCTTTGAGGAATAAATGCTGTACACAAAGAATTTGAGGTGCGGGATCACGGGAAAAGACCATTCCTCAATGTTAAAATGATAAACCTCAATAGGCAGACGTTGCCACTTTACAAACGATTGGATAAAATAAATAAAGCTGTTAAATAATGGTAGATTTTAAAATTGGAATTATGGACAAAAATGTTACAATCTTAGATTTTCATTTTGACCGTGAATTAACTGATGGCTTGTATTAGGTTCAAGATCAGAAGAAAATTATAAATAACACTATAACAATCGAAATAGATTTGGATACATTATATAGACCTACCACAAAATTTTCAAGTAGAGGAGAAAATCTTATCATCACAATTAAGAATGGTGTATCCTGTCAAATGTTCAATGGTTCTGACCTCAATCTAGATCACCTGATAAGCTTGCCTGAGTATGTTTTCCAATTTTATTTAAAACGATCGTTATTGAAGGGACTGGAATTTTGAGAAAAAAACCTAAAACCGTCGGCGAATTTTTTGGTGAAAAATAGGTTCATTTTATCAGACTAGGGCTTTCGATTTTGAAGGCCCTAGTCTAAATTTAACATTTGAGCCCGCTCGTGATATTGCGGTATTGATGCAAAATACTTAATTACAACTTAAACCCCGCTTCAAACACTTCAGTTGACCAAACTGCTTTGGGATTTAAATAGTTAAGTCTCGATCGAACGATACCTTGTGAAAACTTTATTTCGGATATGTTAAGGGTAGTTCTATCTATTATTTTGGAAATTGTTCTATCCCTTTTTTTAGCTTTTTTTGAAATATCTATTGGCGATGTTAAATAGATATGAGGTGAATGCTGTGAGTATTTATATAACATTTCACTTGTTGGTATTCTGCTACTTTTGAATGGAGTAATTTTTAAAATACTGTTCTTATCAACCAATTTGCTAAAGATATCTTCTGAATATCCATTTTCAGAACCGTGATGAGGGATTTTATACAAATTGGCCCTATATCTATCAATAATCTTACTTTGGTGGATGATGTGCTGCCAGCCTTCATCAACATTTCTTCCAATTTCTAAATCTGCACCAAGTATTACACGATGCTGATTAAACCTTAATAATAAAGCTACTGATTTTTCATTTGGTGATCTTTTGATAATCGCAGTGTTCCTTGTTCCGAACTTTGTAATTAACTCGCTAATCTCACTATCAAAATTTTTTAGAGTCCTAGGAGATGGAGATAATGCAAATAGTTCGAAACAACAATTATTCTCTTGTAATTTTTCAAGTAGTAAATCGCATTGTGCTCTAATAAAAAATCGTTCTCTTTGATTTATGATTTCTAGACATTTCGAAAATTCACCTGTAGAACTCTTAGAGCCTTTTGACGCTTTGGTGTTGTCTAATTCACATAATAGCAAAAATTTGTCTAAGTCATTAACGGCAGAAAAACAAAAATCTGTATTAGGACATTTGATCAACAGTCTTGACAAACCCTTAATATGGTCATTATGCCAATGGGTACAAATTATTAGAATAACATTTCCTAAATCAACATTAATACTTTCTAGATATTCCAATGCTATAGGCTCCCTTGTATGCGGATTAATACAGCTGTCAATTATAATCCATTTACTCAAGCCTATTTTGAGAATTATTGTCTCTCCATAACCACCTCCTGTACCAATTAAAGTAACTTCTACGTCATTAAAATCAGGTGCTTGATGCTTCAATTCGTCTTTCCTTTAAATTTGAATATTTAGATTCAATATTAGTTTTAGTTTTTTCAATGTCACTTTCGTCTAAAGTTATAAGCCTTTGAAATCTAATATCCGACCTGTTAACAATCTGTCCATTTTCCATAAATCGTCCAACACTCCAATAAAACAAGGCTCCTATTTCTAGTAAATCATAATCGGCTGGCGAAATCTCTTCCAAATCCAATTCAACAATTTCATCGGTTCCGAAATTGGTTAAATCTTCAAGTCTTGCTTCAAAACTTTCTTCAAAAATCCCTAATACTACTCCCCTCCAATTTTGAACCTTTTTATAATATGTTTTCACATTGAAGATATCGTATGAATTCCCAATTACATTAGGAAAATCGAGTTCTGGAGTCTCATTTAAATGTGTTAAGTCGTTTTCATCCTCCTCTGTTTGAGATTGCATATGATCAAGACCAAGTTTTCCGCTAGTTTCTTGATTATATCTACTTAATCTTCTAGAGTAGTCATCAATTACTGAAGTATAAATCTTAATATTCGAATTGTTGTCTGAAGATTTCGTAAGAATGTTTTCTTCAATCCAATTACCTTTGCTCTTTGATTCTATAAATTCGCTTGTGTCCATAATGTATTCATTACATTTTTTGCGGTTAAGAATGAATATTCCCAATTGTTAACTAATAACTTAATAATATTTTCTGATCTATCACCTTTACTATTAAAATGATGATTTGCATTAAATAAAACCGATTTTCTATCCTGTATTAAATCAGAAGGTGAAATAGTCAATGTAATAACACCCTGTTTGTTTTCGTCTTGGGTTTCTCTAAATTGAATAGATTGCAGTTTAGTTTGATTCAATACTTGATCAAATATATGCAAAGGGGAAAGCCAATATCCTAAGTTCTCATACTCTTTCTTATCCCTCATACGATAATGTTTAAGATGGTTAATTCCAAGTGATTTAATTGGAGTTTCATCCAAATAACTAAAGATGCTTACGACTAAATCACGCAAAACCGAAAAATGAGATTCTCGATTAGTCTTGAAATCAATTCTTTCTTGAGTAGCTTCAATATCTAGCCAATCTGAAATAGAAAACCTAGATATATTAGGGTGAATTACTTCAATTTTAGCCGACGTCGCCTCTACTTCACGAATAAGATTTTTATGAGCCAACCAAAAGGGAGTTATAATTGAAGGATTAAAATTTCCCAAAAGTACGATACCTATTGTATAGATTTCGTGTTCTTTTATCTGAGCCATTCTGTTATCATATGAATTTAAACTTAGTAATCTTAATCTTTAAAAAGTTGAATTTATAAATAATATATGGATTTATAGTGCAATCCTATTAAAACTGAAAGTCGATAACGAACTAATTCATTTAAAATTGATTAAAAATATTACAAGAATCTTATATTTTGGATAACTAATTTAATAATTGGAACTTGACTATACAAAAACATCAATCATTCCGCCCCTCATTCCGCCCCTAAAAACAAAAAAGCCTTGCAAACATCACATTTACAAGGCTTTATAATCCAAAAAAGTGGTCCCACCTGGGCTCGAACCAGGGACCACCTGATTATGAGTCAGGTGCTCTAACCAACTGAGCTATAGGACCGGCATCCCTTACAGGAAGCGGGCGCAAATTTACATTTTTATTCGGCGCAGCACAAAATATTTTGTTTCTAATCTCCGCGCTTCTGGTTATTGTTCTTTATCAAGCCTGTCGCTGCACAGTTCAACCAGAACACCCCCAGCAGATTTAGGATGCAAAAAAACGACCCATTTATTATCCGCTCCTTTTTTTGGGGCATCGTTCAGCACCGTAAAACCTTCCGCTTTTAAACGTGCCATCTCTTCCTCAATATTGTCAACAGCATAGGCGATGTGGTGCATACCTTCGCCTTTCTTCTCAATAAACTTAGCGATTGCACTCTCGGGTGAAGTAGCCTGCAAGAGTTCGATTTTGGTTTCGCCTACTTTAAAAAATGAGGTAATCACGTGTTCGCTCGCGACTTCTTCCGTTTTGTAATGAGGTTTTGCCAGCAGCAGTGCATACCGCTTGTTCGCTTCATCAATATCTCTAACGGCGATGCCGATGTGTTCTACTTTATCCATTTCGCGCAAGCGGTTTTAATTTCGCCGCAGGCAAAAATAAGCCATTCCTAAATATTGTACTTTTGCGCTATGGAAACAAACAGACAGAAAAAAGTGGCCGGTGTGCTGCAAAAAGATCTTGGCGAAGTGCTGCAAAAAGCCTTGCAGCAGGGCGGTGTGAAGGATTTGATCATTTCTGTGACCAAGGTGCACGTGACCACAGACCTCAGCCAGAGCAAAGTGTACATCAGTATTTTTCCTCACGGTAAGGCCAAAGAAGTGCTCGCCGAGGTCAATACGGTTAAACCATTCATCAAGCACGAAATTGCCCAGCGTACCAAAAACCAATTGCGCCGGATGCCAGAACTACACTTCTTTGTGGACGACTCCCTGGAGTACATCAACGCCATCGACCGTTCCCTAAAAGGAGACGAAAATCCCATTGCAGATCCTGATCTGCTCCCAAAGCGTAAAAAATCCTAAAAATCCTTGGCAAGCTTTTCGTCCTTTGTCGCCAAAAGATATCTCGTTTCCAAGAGCGGTAACAATGCGATCAATATCATTACGATCATATCGGCACTGAGCATTATTGCCGGTTCGGCAGCGTTGTTTATCGTGCTTAGCGGATTCTCGGGGCTTAAGGAATTCAGCCTTTCCTTTTCTTCCATTTTTGATCCCGACCTCAAAGTGCTTCCGGCGACCGGGAAGACATTTATTTTTGATGCCGAAAAACAACAGCAACTGGACAGCCTTGACGGCATAGCTTCTTACACCAAAATTCTGGAAGAACGTGCTTTTTTGGAATTCCGCGGAAAAAACGAAATCGCATTTATTAAAGGCGTCGATGAAAATTACCTGAAGGTCAATGCCATTGATAGCGCCCTGTATTATGGCAACTGGATCACTCCCGGTGAGCCTGTCGCGGCAATCGGTTTTGGGCTCTCGCGCTCCCTCTCACTGGGTGTTAACAACTTTAACGACTACCTTCAGGTGATGGTGCCAAAAACAGGTACCGGCCAAATCAGCATGACCGATCCCACAGGTGCTTTTAACCGCTTGCAGCTCGTGGCCACCGATATTTATCAGGTCAACGAGGAACTGGACAAGAAATACATTTTCGTCAGTATAGATATCGCCCGTGAACTTCTTGATCGTAAAACAGACGAACTCAGCGCGATTGAACTGAAAGCAGCACCCGGTGTCGATCCTGAAGCATTAAAGAAAAAGCTGAATGCAATTTTTGGCGAAAACATCATCGTTAAAACCCGCATCGAACTCAACGACAAACTCTACAAAATGCTCAACGCCGAAAACCTGGCGGTGTACCTCATCTTTACCTTTATATTGATCATCGCGCTTTTCAACTTGGTAGGTTCCATCATCATGATCATTATCGATAAGAGCGAAAACATCAAAACCCTGCACAACCTGGGCGCATCGATTCGGGAAATCCGGAAGATTTTCTTTACTCAGGGATTTATGATGACGGTCTTTGGCGGTTTGATCGGGATAACGATCGGGGCACTTGTTGTAGGCTTGCAATTGATGTTCAGCCTTAAAATGATCACGCCCACGCTGCCCTATCCTATGAAATTTACATTGGGCAATTTCCTTGCGGTTTTCGTAACCATCACCATTCTGGGCATACTCGCGAGTTATCTGGGCGCATCACGGATCAACACCAAATTGATCAATCAAAAGTAGTTTGTACAAAAGTTTTTCCGCTTACGCGAAAACGAAATCGGCAAACCGCTCTTCGACCTCATCAAAGGCCGCAAAGACATCGGCAGCCTCATCGCTGGTCACCATTTTGGTACGGTACTCTTTAAAATGTGGAATGCCTTTGAAATAATTGGTATAATGCCGGCGGGTTTCAAAAACACCTAGTTTCTCCCCTTTCCAATCGATGGACATTTGCAAATGCCTCCGGGCAGCCTCCACACGTTCTGGGATGGTAGGAGCTGGTAAATGTTCGCCGGTGGCAAAATAGTGTTTCACCTCCTTAAAAAACCAAGGATAGCCAATGCTTGCGCGACCTATCATCGCACCGTCAAGACCATAGTCATCGCGCATCTCAACAGCACGTTCCGGGCTATTGACGTCTCCATTCCCAAAAACAGGAATTTGCATCCGCGAGTTGTTTTTTACCTCAGCGATGGGTTTCCAATTGGCGTCGCCCTTATACATCTGGGCGCGGGTCCTTCCGTGGATGGCAATGGCCTGGCAGCCTACATCCTGCAGCCTTTCGGCAACTTCTACGATTTTTATGGAATCGTGGTCCCAGCCTAGACGGGTCTTTACGGTAATGGGCAGTTTGGTATGCTTTACCATCGCTTCCGTCAGGGAAACCATCAGGTCGATATCTTTAAGGATTCCTGCACCGGCACCTTTAGAAACCACTTTTTTTACCGGGCAGCCAAAGTTAATATCAATGATATCCGGCCCCGAAGCTTCGACGATTTCCACACTGCGCAGCATAGAATCGAGGTTGGCCCCAAAAATCTGAATGCCAACAGGCCGCTCCTTTTCGTAGATGTCAAGCTTCATCACGCTTTTGGCAGCATCGCGAATTAGACCTTCGCTTGAAATAAATTCTGTGTAGACCACGTCAGCCCCTTGTTCTTTGCACAACGCGCGGAACGGCGGATCGCTCACGTCTTCCATCGGTGCCAGCAGCAACGGGAAGTCCCCGACATCTATATTTCCTATTTTGGCCAAAGTGATTTTTTTTCGCTGCTGCGAAATTACGAAGAAATACCCAACTGAAAGTACTGTCTAAAACTCTTGCTTTTTAAGCCTTTCCTGTTCGGCGGCCTCGACATCTCGCTCGTTGTCTGAAAGTTTGAAGTTTCCGAAGTTATATTTGAGACCAAAACGAACAAACTGAGTTTCGGGACGGGCAAAAAAGCCATTATCCTGAGTAAGGTAATCTGAGGAGACGGGGATATTTGTCCTTTTTAAAATATCCTCAACGTTTACGCTGAGCTGCAGGCGCTGGTCAAAAAATGTTTTTCTCAACCCTATGGAAAGTTGAATCTGTGGCCGGTCCCAACTGTACGAACCCAGCAAAATATTGGAAATATAAGCACCTGTAAGTGTACCAGAAAATGTTCCGTCACTGCTAAGATTAAAAAAATTGTCGAGAGTCGAGTAATTGGCATAGGTATCGATGCCAAAGGGTTGTCCTCCATTTTCAATAGCGGGAAAAACATTTTTCATATAAAAAAACGAAGTTATAAATTGGGTGTACCACCATTGCGTAGGCGCAGCGGAATAAATAAAATCAAACCCGTATTCTTCCTCATAATCCATATTAATGTTGAGTGAACGAATAAAGCGCCCGGGATTGTTCTGAAAGGCGACAGGCTGCGGGGCGTTATCGGTGTGTTTGTAATAGACAGAAAACGTGTATTTACCACCATTAAGCAAATAGTCCAAGTTGATGTGGTTGACAAATCCCGGTCTTAAATCAGGATTACCGCTGATGAAATTATTCTCGTTTAAAAAATAGCGGTAGGGATTGAGGCTGGAGAAATCAGGCCGGGTGATGCGCCTCCTGTATTGCAGATAGAAATCATTATTGTCGTTTGGTGTAAACTGTAAATTGACCGTTGGAAAAAACTCCAGGTATTCCTGCGTATTGACAACGCCCAGCGAGCGCGAGTCACCATTGATATCTGTATATTCCGCGCGAAGCCCTAACTTCATTGCCCATTGCTCCCATTGTTGTTCCAATCCTGCATAGGCCGCGAAGATTTGTTCCAGATACTCAAAATTATCCGAAAGTGCATCAACGGGGTTCCCGCTGTTTTCATCAAAAAAGTCGAGTTTGCTTTCTGATGCAGACCGGGTGTATTTAAGACCAGTTTCAAAGTTGCTCTTCCCAAATGGCGTAATTATATCAAGTTGACCCGTAAGGATATTGCTCAACTGTGAGGCTTCGGTATTAAAGGCATTGGTATTGATCACATTGCCGGAAGGATTGAAGTATGTTGTTTGCAATACTTGATCTTGCGCATCATCGTAATAAAGATAATTGGCCTGCAAGTCAAGAGTTCCCCCGTTCTCATTGAGCGCGGTACTGAACGTTCCATTAAAAAGGAGATTGAGCCTGTCATTGTCGAGTTGGCTATCTGTGGTGAAGGTGGAATCCAGACTTCCCTGACGGTCAAAAATCTCGGTGAGCACATCGATTTGAGAAGCGTTTGTGGGCATTAAATTAGCCACCGAAGAAAAACTAAGTGTACTTTTTTCGCTTAAAGCGAAATCAACCAATCCAAAAAAGTTATGTTTTAAACGATCTGTTGTTTTATCAAAATCACTTTCCCAACGGTCTGAAGGGTTTCTGGCGGAATCAAAGTAATTTATATAGCTCTCGTCTGTTTTAAAATAGGAAGCAGTCTCCAGATTGTAATTTAGAAACAGATCCACACCCTTGGTCTTATAAAAATGACTGGTCCCAAAATTATATTTGGGCAAAATGGCCACCGTATTTGACGCCGAAACATCCCCTTTGTACCCCACCGAAACATTACGCGAGGTAACAATGTTTAGAATAGCGCCACCGTCAGCATCATATTTGGCAGGTGGATTTGTTATCACCTCAACAGACTGAACCACTTCCCCGGTCAGGCCTTCCAGCAATTGCTGAAGTTCCTGGGCAGACAGGTAGATCCTCTTGTCGTTGAGGTACACCGTCGCCGGACTGTTTTTAACACTGATTGCCCCATTGATGACCAGCACCCCTGGAGTTTGCCGTATAATGTCAAAAGAAGTTCCCGTGGTGAGTGCTGTGTTCTCAACATCAAAAACAACCCGGTCTATCTGCCTTGTGATCTGAGGTTTCTTATACCTGATATTAACGGCATCCAGCGACTCCGGGTTTTCGGTCATCATGATGCTGCCGAGATCGACATCGGCTTTCACTTGAAACGCGGTGGTCTGAACTTCTGAATATCCTACAAAGCTGATATTGATCCAATATTCACCCTGAGAAACGCCCTCAAAAAGGAACTGGCCAGAATCGCCGGTCATTGCACCAGAAACTATCGTAGAATCTGAGAGCGTGCGAATGACCACATTGGCATAGGAAACAGGTGTTTGTGCTTGATCAGTCACAGTTCCCGTAACGGCATTACCCTGTGCTACAACCGAGAATATAGGCAGCAGTAAAAGACCTAAAAATATTATGCGCACGACCAAGCCTTAATATTATCTTAAAACTCACAATAATACTATATAAATTCAATAGTATAAAAAGTATTGACAGGTTTTTCTGGACCACCAACCTAATATTAGCGCACTCCTAGCCTTTACTGTATATTTGCACCTCGGCAAATGCGAACGAATATGCCGAAAGAAACGAACTATGAAGAACATTCGCAATTTTTGCATCATCGCTCATATTGACCACGGTAAAAGCACCTTGGCAGACCGCTTGCTGGACTTTACCGGTTCTGTTACCGAACGTGAAAAACAAGAACAATTACTTGACAGTATGGATCTGGAACGTGAGCGTGGGATCACCATAAAATCGCACGCCATACAGATGGATTACGTACATAACGGAGAGCCCTATGTACTCAATCTTATCGATACCCCGGGACACGTGGATTTCTCCTATGAGGTTTCCCGTAGTATTGCAGCTTGCGAGGGCGCTTTATTGGTGGTGGATGCCGCACAAAGTATTCAGGCGCAGACCATTTCTAACCTATATCTTGCCCTGGAGAATGATCTTGAGATCATACCGGTACTCAACAAGGTGGACCTGCCCAGTGCCAACCCTGAGGAAGTTACCGATGATATTGTGGACCTGCTGGGCTGCGACGCTTCAGAAGTTATTCCTGCAAGTGCAAAGACCGGTATTGGGATCGAAGAAATACTAACTGCCATTATTGACCGTATTCCCGCACCAAAAGGAAATCCAGACGATTCTCTGCAAGCCCTTATTTTTGACAGCGTTTACAATACCTTCCGTGGGGTGGAAACTTATTTCCGTGTCATCCACGGAAGCATCAAAAAAGGTCAGGAAATCAAATTTATCAATACGGGCAAATCCTATTTCGCAGATGAAGTGGGAACGCTAAATCTTCGGCAGACGCCCAAAAAGGAAATAAAAGCGGGTGATGTGGGCTACCTCATCACCGGTATTAAAGATGCCCGCGAAGTCAAAGTAGGCGATACGATCACTGATAAAAACGATCCTACCAAAAACGCAATCTCCGGTTTTGAAGATGTAAAACCCATGGTTTTCGCCGGAATTTACCCCGTAGATACCGAAGACTACGAAGACCTGAGAACCTCGATGGAAAAACTGCAGCTCAACGATGCCTCGCTGGTTTTCCAGCCGGAAAGTTCTGCAGCACTTGGCTTTGGTTTTCGATGTGGATTCTTGGGAATGCTGCATCTTGAGATCATTCAGGAGCGTCTGGAGCGCGAGTTTGATATGACCGTTATCACTACCGTACCCAACGTGTCTTACCACGCCTATTCCATCAGGGATCGCGAAACGGCCATCTTGGTAAACAACCCATCAGACCTGCCAGACCCTTCACTGATGGACCGGGTAGAAGAGCCTTTTATAAAAGCTTCCATCATTACCAAAGCTGATTTTGTTGGCCCTGTAATGTCGCTGTGTATCGAGAAACGCGGTCAGATCACCAACCAGACCTATTTGACCACAGAACGTGTCGAACTCAATTTTGACATGCCGTTGGCAGAAATTGTTTTTGACTTTTATGACCGGCTGAAAACCGTCTCCAAAGGATACGCGTCTTTTGATTATTCACCCATTGGAATGCGAGCTTCCAACCTGGTTAAAGTAGATGTGCTGCTCAACGGAAGCACAGTTGATGCGCTCTCGGCACTTTTGCACAAGGACAATGCGTATGACATCGGGAAGCGTATGTGCGAAAAGTTGAAAGAACTTATTCCGCGTCAGCAGTTTGATATTCCCATTCAGGCGGCCATTGGCGCAAAGGTCATCGCCAGGGAAACCGTAAAGGCACTGCGTAAAGACGTTACGGCAAAATGTTATGGCGGTGATATTTCGCGGAAGCGAAAACTGCTCGAAAAACAGAAAAAGGGTAAAAAACGCATGCGTCAGGTAGGTAATGTAGAAATTCCGCAAGAGGCGTTTATGGCCGTGCTGAAACTGAACGACTAGCCGGAATGAAAAAAATACAGTACGTAGGCCTGGCCTTAATCTTTGTAGCGGGCGGCTACACCCAGTTTGCCACCTTTGAAAGGAATGACTGGAAAGCCTATCTCGTCGCTGCAGCCTTGCTTATCGGGATGCTTTTGGTAATTTCAGATTACTTTCTGGGCCGCAGACAAAAAGATCAGGACGACTGATTTTCATCAATGACTACATCCTTGCCGGCAAAAATCTCCTCATAATCTTCCAGATCAAAGGGTTTTCCCAGATAGACCAGTTTGGTTTCTTCAAAGGAATCAAGATCAATATCCTCAATGCTGGATTTTAGAATATGCAGTTTGCCTTCCTTATCCTTTAAAAAGATGGGGATGGTATGATCTGATTCGCGGGTCAACTTGAGAAGTTTCTTAAAGGTTTCGGTGTCCTTGGCATCGATCTCCTGGATGGAAGGATAATTACGGGATACCTCGGTTAACCGAATAAAATCATCTGTGGGTGAAAACAGCCCGGCTTCAGGATTGCTCGACGGGTTGTTCATTTCGTCAGGCGTAACCAGCCTAAAACTTCCGTTTTCACCAAATATATCGCGAAACCTATTTATTGCATAATCGTTGATATCGCCGTTTCCGGTCAAGGCCATAAGATACCCCACATCGTTAAGCTCGATGTTGTTTATAAGATTGTCTGCATAAATACTTTCTTCAATCGCTTCCAGACCGCGCTCCTTGGCCTTTTGTACATTGTTGCTGTTGCTGTCAACGAGCACGACGTGCCTGCCGTTTTTCTGAAGGTATTCACCAATTATGCGTGACGCTTTTGAAGCACCAATGATTACAATCCCTTCAGAGTTTGTCAAGAACACTCCCACAAGCTTTGCAAACAAACGCGCAGTGGTCGCATTGAGCAATACCGTGCCCAGCACGATCATAAATACCAGTGGCGTGATATATTCTGCATCGGTCACACCATCTGCAGCGAGCTTAAGGCCAAAAAGGGATGCGATACCGGCAGCAACAATACCGCGAGGACCTACCCAACTAACAAATAATTTCTCATTGGTTTTTAATCCCGATTTATAAGAGCTCAGAAAAACCCCGATGGGCCGAAGCACAAAAACCACGATGGCAAAAAGCAAGGCAGATTTCCAAGTATAGATTAAATAGAGCTCCTGCATCTCAATATTTGCCGAGAGCAGGATAAAAAGTACTGAAATAAGTAAGACACTAAGCGATTCCTTAAAATAAAGCAGTTCCTTAAGGTTGGGCAGTTTCATATTTCCCATTACCATCCCCATAACCACGACACTGAGCAGCCCGCTTTCGTGAGCAAAAAGATCTGATAGCACAAAGACACCCAGAACTGCGGCCAGGGTGAACACGTTCAACAGGTAATGCGGAATAAAATTTCGGCGTATGCCAAAAGCCAGCGCATGGGCAAATGTAAACCCGAAGGTAAACCCGAAGAGCACAATTTTACCGAACTCTTCCAGCGCGGTCAGGGTAAATTCGCTTCCGGCACCCACGGTAATAAATTCAAAAACCAATACGGCTACAAGGGCACCAATGGGATCGATCAGTATTCCTTCCCATTTTAAAATGGCAGAAATATCTTTTTTCAATGGAATATTCCGAAGAATGGGCGTTATCACCGTAGGCCCGGTGACAATGATGAGTGCGGCAAAGAGAAAGGAGATGCGCAGGCTGAGGTCAAAAATATAGTAGGCTGCGGCACCGGCACCAAAAAAGGTGACCAGACTGCCTATTAGAATGAGTTTGGTAATGACAGAACCCACATTCTTAACTTCTTTGAGACGCAGGGTGAGCCCACCTTCAAACAGAATAATCCCTATTGCCAGGGAAACGAACTGAAATAAACGCTCGCCAGGGAAAATACCGGAGTCACCATTCCAGATGGGTTCGATCCACTTTGAATTGTCATACGTAAGCGTGGTGGAGATGGGACCCACCAAAAGGCCTATTAAAATCAGCGGCAAAATCGCCGGAATCTTGAACTTGTAGGCGGTCCACTGCGCAAGAATTCCAAGAATTATAATGCCTCCCAGCTCTAACATAAAATAAAATTTAGGCTATGATACGTCTTTCTTGGCATTATTAAAAAATTAAGATAGTATTTCGTTGTTAAAAATAGCCTAATCAAGTCGCATCAAAATCCTATTTATACTCCTTTTAGTATTTTGCGGAACTTATCTCGACCGTAATGACAATACACGCCTTAGAGGCAGGAAATTTTAAATTGGATGGCGGTGCGATGTTTGGCGTGGTGCCAAAAGCACTCTGGAGCAGGACCAATCCTGCTGATGACAAAAACATGATCGATATCGCTGCCCGCTGTATGCTCATTGAGGAAGGCGACCGTCTAATTCTCATCGATACCGGGATGGGGGATAAACAGAGTGAGAAGTTTTTTGGCCATTACTCTCTTTGGGGGCCTTACGATATGGAAGGCAGTCTAAAAGCAAAGGGTTTTCATCCCGATGACGTTACCGATGTCTTTTTGACGCATTTGCATTTTGACCATTGTGGGGGCTGTATAAAATATGAAGGCCAAAAATTAGTGCCCGTATTCAAAAACGCAACTTACTGGAGCAACGAAGATCACTGGTTATGGGCAACCCAGCCCAACGCCAGGGAAAAAGCTTCTTTTTTATCGGAAAATATCCTGCCCATTCAAGAAAGTGGCCAATTGCAATTTGTTGAAAAAACAACGGAAGAAGACTTTCAGGAAAATTCCCCGATGGGCTTTGGCATTCTCTTTGCTGATGGTCACACCGATAAGCAAATGATACCGCATATTTCTTATAAACACAAAAATCTTGTATTTGCTGCAGACTTGCTGCCCACCGCCGGTCATCTGCCATTGCCCTATGTGATGGGCTTTGATACCCGGCCGCTGCTTACGCTTAATGAAAAAGAGAAATTTTTAAATCAAGCAGCAGCAGAAAATTTTTACCTGTGGCTGGAGCACGATGCCCACAATCCCATAATCACCGTAAAACAAACCGAAAAAGGCGTTCGCCTAAACGAGCGATTTACCATTGAAGAATTTTTAAACAATTAAGCAATCCCCCTACTAATGAGAAAAATGATTTTTGGCCTTATTGTGGCCGCCCTTAGCCTTCAGGCCTGCGATACACCCGCACCATTGATACAAGTCCCCGTAGAAAACGTTGATAATATCCCCCTCAAAATTGCTGATCTCGACGATGAAAGCAAAAAGTCCTGGTCTGAAAAAGATTTGGTAAACGACACCATTCCCGGAATGAGTGTTGCCAAAACGTATAAGGAGGTCATCACCGGAAAAGGTGAAACCGTAATTGTAGCAGTTGTTGACAGCGGCGTTGACATCGATCACGAAGATCTTAAAAACATAATCTGGACCAATACCGATGAAGTTCCCAACAACAACATTGACGACGACCGCAACGGCTATGTCGATGATATTCACGGCTGGAACTTTTTGGGAGATGTGGTCGACGAGCAATTGGAGTATTCAAGAATCATCCAGAAGTACGAACCTCAATTTAAAGGAAAAACAAGGGATCAGATCGCTAAAAAAGATCAGAAATGGTTTGACACCTATAAAGCAGCCCGGGCCGAATATGATGCAGAATACAACGAACTGAAGCAACAAAAGGAGCAGTACGAGAACATCGTTGGTTTTGTGGAACAGGCACATCAGGCTTTTGCTAAAAAACTGGGCAAGGAAGATTATACCAAAGAAGAGTTGATGGCCGCAAGCACAGGCGGCGACACGCAATTAATGCAGTTCAAAAACGGGTTGACCCAAATGTTTGAATATGCAGACACCATGCCAGAATTTTTGGATACCATCAAAGGTGATTTAGAAAGCATGCAAAAAAGATTGGACACCAATTTCAACCTAAATGCCGATTATCGAAGCGTTGTGGGTGACAATCCTGATAATTTCAAGGACGATGTTTACGGAAACAACAACGTTGCAGGTCCAGACCTCGAGGCTGCAAAACACGGTACCCACGTATCTGGGATTATTGCAGCTGAGCGAAACAATGGTAAAGGGATGAACGGTGTTGCCAACAATGTTCTCATTATGCCGGTACGCGCCGTTCCTGATGGTGACGAGCGTGATAAGGACATTGCCCTTGCCATACGCTATGCCGTAGATAATGGTGCAAAGGTGATCAACACCAGCTTTGGTAAATATTATGCGACCAACCCGGAGTGGGTATATGATGCTATAAAGTATGCTGCAAAAAAGGATGTATTGATCGTAAATGCCGCCGGTAACGAAAGTTTGGATTTAGACGGTGGGAAGACGGTATATCCCAACGATCAACTGGACAATTTACAAGAATTTGCCAACAACGTCATTACCGTGGGTGCCCTTAATTATAAATACGGTGGAAACCTGGTTGCCCCTTTTTCCAATTACGGAAAGAGCAATGTGGACATCTTCGCTCCAGGTATGGAAATCTATGCAACCACTCCCAACAATGAATACGAATTTTTACAGGGAACCTCAATGGCAGCTCCAAATGTTGCTGGTGTAGCGGCTATGCTTCGGTCGTATTACCCGGAATTTTCTGCAAATGATATCAAACGAATCATCCTTTCCAGTGGTGTTCCTACCAATACCTCCGTTGTTGTAGGTGGCGATCCTGAAAACACAGCTAAGTTTTCTGAACTCAGCAAGTCTGGTAAAATGATCAACATGTTTAACGCCTTTAAAATGGCAGAACTTTCGAAAAACGAGCTTTGATGAAAAACTTAAACGTCCTCTCCTTTATCAGTCTTTTCTTTATTTCCGGCGGAAGCCTTTTCGCCCAGAACAATACTTCCTACTGGCAACAGCACGTGGATTACACCATGGAAGTTGATATGAACGTCGAGGATTACAACTACACCGGAAAACAGGAACTGGTTTATACCAACAATTCGCCCGATACCTTGAATCAGGTTTTTTATCACCTGTATTTCAACGCCTTTCAACCCGGTAGCGAGATGGACGTGCGTTCTTTGAACATTGCTGATCCAGATCGTCGCGTGGGTGATAGGATTTCAAAATTGAGTCCTGAAGAAGAAGGTTTCCTAAAAGTGACCGGCCTGACCCAAGACGGGCAACCACTGGAATACAACACCGAAGGAACCGTACTTGAGGTAGCGTTGACCAATCCATTACTGCCGGGCGAAAGCACCACTTTTAAAATGGATTTTAATGGTCAAGTACCCGCACAAATACGCCGCAGCGGAAGAAACAATGCCGAAGGTGTCGCCCTGTCCATGACGCAGTGGTACCCCAAATTGGCCGAATACGATTTCCAGGGCTGGCACGCAGATCCTTATATTGCGCGCGAATTTCACGGCGTTTGGGGTGATTTTGATGTAAAAATCACCATTGATAAAGACTACACCATCGGCGGTACCGGGTATCTTCAAAATCCCATCGAAGTAGGCCACGGCTATCAGGAAAAGGGGAAGAAACCCGGCAGGGCAAAAAAAGGTAAATACACCTGGCACTTTTTGGCACCACAAGTGCATGATTTTACCTGGGCCGCAGATCCTGAATACATTCACGACATCCTGACCACAGAAGACGGCATTGACCTGCACTTCTTTTATAAGGACAAAGATTCCATCAAAGAAAACTGGAAAAAGCTTCAGCCCAAAACCGCTGAGTTGATGGCGTATTATCAGGAGCACATTGGTAAGTATCCGTACAAGCAGTATTCAGTCATACAAGGTGGTGACGGCGGTATGGAATATGGGATGTGTACCTTGATCACGGGTGAGCGCAGTTTTGGAAGCCTTTTTGGCGTAACGGCTCACGAGATGGCCCACACTTGGTTCCAATTCCTTTTGGCCACTAACGAAGCAAAATATGAATGGATGGACGAAGGCTTTACGTCCTACATTTCCAACGAGGCAGAAAATATTCTTGGAGCGGGTGAGCCTAAAGAAAATCCACACGCGGGAAGCTACCGATCATATTTTGGCCTTGCCAAAGGCGGTAAGGAACAACCTCAGACCACCTATGCTGATCGTTATGAATACAATGCAGCCTACGGCGCTTCGGCATATTCTAAGGGCGCTGTGTTTTTGGCGCAGTTGGGTTATGTGATCGGTGAGGAGAATCTGGACAAAACGATAAAAAGATATTTTGACGAATGGAAATTTAAACACCCCGTTCCCAATGACGTAAAGCGTGTCGCCGAAAAAGTGAGCGGTATGCAATTGGATTGGTATCTTGTTGACTGGACACAGACCACCAATCAGGTGGATTACGCGATCAAGGAGGTTAGGGAAGTTGACGGTAAGACCGAAGTAACCTTAGAGCGAAAAGGCCTTATGCCAATGCCAATCGACCTGTATCTTGTATCAAAAGAAGGTAAGAACGAGTCGTATTACATTCCGTTGCGGATGATGCGTGGTGAGAAAGCCAATCCCTATCCTGACTTTTCAAGAACGGTACTTGAAGACTGGGCATGGGCATATCCTACGTACACCTTTACCATCGATAGACCCATCAGTGCAATAAAAGGTCTGATGATCGACCCCACAGAACGTATGGCCGATGTGGATAAAAGCAACAACGGTTGGATAAATGAGTAGATCGTTTTGATGAATTTTCATGAAAACCCTTCTTTGTTCAGAAGGGTTTTCTATTTTTAGAAAGGCAGCTACTCTAGAATTAGCACAACAAATTAAGGTATCGACCGTGAATCAAAAATTTCCAAAAGCCGAAAAGCTAAAAAGCCAGAAACGCATCGACCTGCTGTTTAAGGAAGGTGATCGCGTCAAAGCCTACCCTTGGCTGTTGATGTACCACCAGGAACCGGCCGGTGATGTGGCGATACAGGCCGGTGTTTCCGTGCCCAAACGCAACCACAAGCTCGCTGTGACCCGCAATCGCATAAAACGCCTGATGCGTGAGGTTTACCGAAAGAATAAATCCGCCTTTCATACGAACGGCACTTCCTATTCGTTTATGTTTATTTATACAGGCCGGGAAGTTATGGCATACGCCGAAATGGAAAAGTCTTTTGATAAATTGATCAAGAGGTTCAATGACGGAGTAACCAGAAATAAGTAATCAAAAACTCAAAGCCAATTTACTTTTGACAAAACGTGGTTTAAGCTCCAAATTTAAAATCATAGCTATCACCTTTTCGTGCTTTACACTTATGGGTTGCCCTCTAAGACACTTCTACAGCTATCAATACGTAGGTGAAAAGTTATTGAACGAGGACGGAAAATTTTCGGCTTTACAGCGTGACAACACCAACAACCTATTTATTGAATGTGGATTTTACTATCAGTTCATTAAAGACAAAGAAAGAGAACTGATTGCTCAATTATCATTGGATAAAGATTACGGTTCTGTAATTTCAGACATCAAAGTTCAATCTTCTAAACTTGGTGAACTTGAAATAAGTCAGTTGCCGAAAATGGAAAACAATTACACAGCACAATATAAAAGGCCAATAGATATCAAGAGAGAAAATAAGATCTTAAAACTATTGACAAACGATACGACTACCATATCATTTGCTAAATCAAAGCGCTATTTCTTTGTACGACAATAAATAATATTCTAATGAAAATAAAACAAACCCTTATCGCCTTTTCCGCAGCGGTGATCCTTTTTACGACCGCAGGATTTGTCAGTTATAAAAACGACTTTTTTGAGATTGCCAAGCAGATCGAGATATTTACGACGCTGTACAAGGAACTCAATATGAATTATGTGGATGAGGTGAATCCCGCCGATCTGATGAACAGCGCCATCGAAGGCATGCTCGACGATCTGGACCCCTACACCACCTACTGGACCGAACAGGAAATCGAGGATGCCCGCATCAACAATACAGGCGAATATACCGGTATCGGCGCTTCGGTGTACAGTAAGGACAAGAAAATAATCATCGTGGAAGCCTATGAAAATTCTCCCGCAGACCAGGCCGGTCTTAAAGCCGGTGATCAGATTATCCAGATCGGTGATATCAAAGTGGCCGACTTCAATGAGGATGCCGGTGAACTTCTTCAGGGCGCTCCGGGAACTTCGGTAACTGTAAATTATCTGCGGCAGGGCAAACCGCAAACCACCACAATTACCCGGGGCGAGATCGAAGTAAACGCCGTGCCTTTTTATAAGCTCATTGATAACAATGTGGGTTACGTGGTACTTTCAAAGTTCAACAATAAGGCTTCCACCGAAACCGCAGCAGCAGTAGAAGATCTCAAAAGTCAAGGTGCCACATCGATCATCTTAGACTTGCGCGGCAATCCCGGTGGCTTACTATCTGAAGCAATCAACGTCAGCAACATTTTTCTTCCGAAGGGAAAATTGATTACCACCACAAAATCTGTTATTGAGAAGTACAATAAAGAATATTTTACCCAAAAAGAGCCGCTTGATGTACAAATTCCCGTTGCTGTTTTAGTCAATGGCCGTAGTGCTTCTGCCAGTGAGATCGTTGCCGGAAGCTTGCAGGATTATGACCGCGGTGTGGTAGTAGGTGCCCGCAGTTTTGGTAAGGGTCTGGTACAACGACCCAAAGAACTTTCCTATGGCACGCAGTTAAAAATTACCATTTCGCGTTATTATACGCCCAGCGGTCGCTGTATCCAGGCATTAGACTACTGGAACCGCGACGAGGACGGCAACCCGGTGCGTACCAATGTTGCCGATTATAACGAATTTAAAACCGCTGCCGGAAGAACGGTGTATGACGGCGGTGGCGTACTGCCAGACATTTTGGTGGAAGCCGCAGAACTCAGCGCCATCACCAACGCCCTGCTCAAGGATATGGCCATTTTTGACTTTGCCACCAAATATTACTACGACCATCAGGTGGAATCGTTGAACGAATTTAAATTTACTTCGAAAGATTTTCAGGAGTTTAAAAAGTACCTCAACACTAGTGGGTTTACCTATAAGACTTCTACCGAGAAAGCTTTTGAAGATGCCTATCTCGCTGCCGGAAAGGACGATCTGCAGCAGGAAATCAGTGCTGCCTATGCCAATTTGGCCAAAACCATAGATCAGAGCAAAGCCGAAAAAATTGAGGAAAAAGAAAAGCAGATTACAAAACAAATCGCTGACGAACTGGTGAAACGCTATTTCTACCGGGATGGTCTATACAACTACCACATTGATAATAACGAAGCGATCGCGGAAGCCCTGAAGGTGCTCAAAGACAAAAATAGGTACAATGCGATTTTGACCAAATAATGGATTTTTTTGTCGTTTTTGACTAAAAACCGTTCAATTTTAATCGTTTTTACAGAAATAACTGGAAATTACTGTTTTATTGAATCAGTTTAACTTTACCTTAAGTCTATCTTTCCTACGTATAAGGTATTTTTGTAACTATGGTAACTATAGATAAAGACACAGTAAAAAATACGGACTTTTTAAGTGAGACTATTTCGTATTTGGAAGATCGGGGATTTGAGAATATTAAGGCTGATGTAGAAGGTTTTGAGACTCCTAAATCTTACCTAAAACGCGGCAGCGAAGTGAGTATTACTCCAGACATCGTTGCTGAACGAGATGGAGAAAAACACATTTTTGAGATTAGTTTAAAATCAAAGAAACCAAGATTGCTAAAATCAAAATGGTTGTTTCTGGACGTTCTCAGTAAAATGAAGAAATTCAAATTTAAGATCATTACTACTAAAGGACACTACAAGTTCACCAATGAAACATTGAGTTCCATAGATCTTGAAGATAAGCAGTATATCAAAATCTAAAAGAAATTTTTTTAAAAGAAATTTGAGCCTGTGCTGATTAAAAGTACAGGTTTTTTTATGGATTATAGTTCATTTTTATATGCGGAATACCATCCTCAAGATATTCTGATCCTTCATTGACAAACCCAAGTTCGCTATAAAATCTATTGAGATAGACTTGTGCAGAAATGGTTATTTCGTGGGTAGCATACGCTTTGGCGATTGCTAGGATGGAAAATTCCATCAATTGCTTTCCAAAGTTTTTACCCCTGGCACGTTCCTGAACGATGACCCGGCCTATGCTTGCCCTTTCAAAATAGGCACCGGGTTCAAAAATGCGGGTGTAGGCAACCAATTCCTTTTCCCAGAAACCTAAAATATGAAGTGCATGCTGGTCCTTATTGTCTATATCCTGATACACACAATCCTGTTCTACCACAAAAACTTCAGAACGCAAACGGAGTACGGCATACAGTTCATCAAGAGTAAAATTATCAAACTTTTTAGCAGTAAAAACAATCGTATTTTTCAATCCTGTACAATTAAATCCTTAGCATCGGTTTTATCAAATTCTGGCTGGATGTTGATATGGTTGATGCCTTTTTGTTTGATTATTTCTTCTATCTCTTCTAAAATTTGATCAAATTCCGACAGACAGATATCTTCCGAAAAATCAATATGTGCCTCAAGATGTACCTCATCCTCATTCAATTGCCAAATATGAATGTGGTGCATGTTTTTTACTAAAGGCACTCTTCTCACCTCACTGATAAGATCTTCAAGCTTAATATCTTCGGGCGTAAAAAGCATCAATACCTTGAAAGAGGATTTTAGCAGATCATACCCCATAACCACTAGATAAATACTGATCACCAGGGTGAGTAAACTGTCAATCCAGAACCAATTGAAATAATACATCAATATTCCGCCCACTAAAACCGCCACTGAGGCCATCATATCGGTCAACAGGTGAAGATATGCAGAACGCATGTTCATATTGTTGCCGCTTTCCTTTTTCAACAGCAAAACACTGAAACCATTAGCAAGGATTCCCAGAATGGACATCCAGATCACCAAGCCCGAACCAATTTCTTCAGGATTTCTAAAACGCTCCACTGCTTCAAACATCAGGTAGACCGCAACAATGATCAGGGATGCAGCGTTGACAAAAGCAGCGATGATCTCGGCCCTTTTATATCCAAAGGTACGCTTCATCGAAGCTTCCTTTTTAGAAAATCTACTGGCCACATAACTCACCACCAGCGAAAGCACGTCGCTAAAATTGTGCAACGCATCAGACAGCAAGGCAAGACTTCCAGAGATAAGCCCGCCTACTATCTGTGCTGCCGTGATAAGCACGTTGAGTGCAATGGATATGAGTAATTTTCTTCCGCTCAAATCCTTTATATGGTCATGATCGTGACCGTGATGGTGGTGGTGACCCATAGGGTATAATTAGGAACAGGGTATTTTATTGATACGTCGCTCGTGACGGCCCCCATCAAAAGGAGTGTCCAAGAATGTTTCAACCATTTCGATAACTTGGGGTATTGCAGTGTATCGGGCAGGAATGCTCAAAATGTTTGCATTGTTATGTCCCCGTGCCAGTGCAACGATTTCTTTGGTCCAGCAGAGCGCTGAGCGAATCGACTGGTGTTTGTTTGCGGTCATGTTTGCACCGTTGCCGCTTCCGCAGATTATGATACCAAAATCTGCTTCCTTGTTTTCTACTGCAGTGGCTACTGGATGCACGAAGTCTGCATAATCAACACTGTCGCGCGAGTCAGAACCAAAATTGCTAACCTCAATACCTCGTTTTTTCAAAAGTTCAACAACCGCCATTTTATAATCAATGCCGGCGTGGTCGTTACCTATTGCTATTTTCATTGTATGTTTATTTAAAGTACAAATTTAGATGTTTAGCCACAGGGAGTGAAAATGATTGTTACCAAACTGTTCAATTTCATGTAGTTAACAATTAGTTAACATGCCCGTGAATAACTCGTGACCAATTTGCTAAAAATAAAATTTGATGTTCTGGTGCAATGTACTATACGGTCAAAAAACAGCGTGATTTCAAAAAACTTTGATGGTTTTTTAGACATCACAATCCGCAACTACAATTTTGTATATTGATAAATGTGGACATCAAGTTTTTAAAAATAACCTGTAAAATACGGTTATCAACAATTGTTAACACAGGTAGGTAATCTCTTGAAATATTGAATTCATCACGTCTGAAAACTGTAAGATTTACTGTTGACAAAAACTGAAAATCAAAAAACAAAACGACCACCCCCAGAAGTTATACCGCTATTAACATGCTATAATAAGCATCATTTTATTTTAAATTTTAAAAAAGAAAAAAGATTATATAGTTATATATGTTGACAACTGTGATAACTGAATTTATTTAGACTTTTGGTTTTATAAAAACTGCTTGAGTCATACTTTTATATTAGTAAAGCACTACCGGCCTTTAAAGGGCTTTAATCAAAATCTTTAGCTAAAAGGGATGATGACCTCGTGCATTAGCCCTAGCTTTGTACAATTAATAATTTATAACGCATTAATGCCTAGAAAAAAAAGAAGACGATCTTCTAATTCTACTCCTACTACTGACCTATCTCAAAAAATACTCAATATACTTCGTAAGGATAGCAGTAAGACTTTTACCCATAGAGCTATCGCAGAACGGTTAAAGCTGGACGACCCCAGCAGCCGTAATGATATCGTAAAACAACTGGCTCAACTCCGGGCCAAGGGACAGATAGAAGAAAAAGACAAAGGAAAATATTATATCAATGATACCCGAAGTTACCATACCGGGATCATGGATGTAACCTCACGTGGAGGTGGGTACGTTATTGTCGAAGGGCTGGAGGAAGATATCTTTATCCCGGCAAACCGAATGAACCGAGCGCTGCACGGCGATGAGGTCAAAGTATTCATTCACAAACAACGCCGAAGCAAAAAGCACGAAGGTGAAGTCGTAGAAGTCATAAAACGTAAAACCGATGAATTCGTCGGAGTTATTCAGATTCAAAAGAAGTTTGCCTTTGTCAACAGTTCGGCAAGCGGTAAAATGCATACCGATATTTTTGTTCCGAAGAAAAATTTGGGAGAAGCCAAAGATGGCGAGATGGTACTGGTCAAACTTGAAGAATGGCCGGAAAGTGCAGACAGTCCAATTGGCAAAGTCATAAAAGTGCTGGGAATTCCTGGCGAACACAATACGGAAATTCATACCATTCTTGCCCAATATGGCCTGCCCACTGATTTTCCTGCGGAAGTTGAGGAGTATGCTGACAAGCTGGATACTTCAATTACCGAAGCGGAAATCACCAAGCGCCGGGATATGCGTGATGTACTAACGTTTACCATTGACCCTAAGGATGCCAAGGATTATGACGATGCACTAAGCTTCCGTCAGCTGGAAAACGGCAATTATGAAGTGGGGATCCACATCGCAGACGTTTCCCATTATGTACAACCGGGAACGGTGCTCGATGACGAAGCGTATGAACGTGCGACATCCATATATTTGGTGGACCGTGTGGTGCCCATGCTCCCGGAAGTACTGTCGAATATGGCCTGTTCGTTAAGGCCCAATGAGGAAAAATATACGTTTTCCGCTGTTTTTGAATTGGATAAAGCCTCCGCGAAAGTAAAGAACCAATGGTTCGGTAGGACAGTTACCTATAGTGATGCGCGTTTTGCTTACGAAGAAGCCCAGCAAATTATTGAAACCCGAAAAGGAACTATTCCTGCGGAAGTTTCAATTACCGGAAAACAATACGAGGCAGATCCTGCGATTGTGGAAGCCACTTTAGAACTGGACCGAATGGCAAAGATCCTTCGGAAGTTGCGTATGAAAAATGGTGCGATTTCCTTTGATAAGGTGGAAGTGAAATTTGATCTGGATGAAAACAACGAGCCGGTTGGTGTATTCTTCAAAACTTCAAAAGATGCTAACAAGCTTATTGAAGAATTTATGCTTTTGGCCAATAAAAAAGTGGCAGAATACATAGGGAAGCAAAGTCCAAAAAAGACATTTGTTTATCGTATTCACGATGAGCCCAATGATGAGAAGCTCGCTGCCTTATCTACAATCGCAGGTAAGTTTGGTTACAAAATGAACCTGAAGGACCGTAAAGGCGTTACTTCCTCCCTTAATAACCTGCTTAGTGATGTCGCTGGAAAAAAGGAACAAAACCTTATTGACACGCTGGCCATCCGCACGATGAGCAAAGCGGTGTACAGCACCGATAACATTGGTCACTATGGTCTGGCGTTTAATCACTATACCCACTTCACCTCGCCCATTAGGCGTTATCCTGATGTGATGGTACACCGGTTGTTGCAGCATTATCTGGACGGAGGAAAATCTGCCAGTGAGGAAGAATACAACGAGAAGTGCAAGCACAGTAGTGATATGGAATATTTGGCCACCAGTTCAGAGCGGGATTCCATCAAGTATATGCAGGTTAAGTTTATGCAGGACCACAAAGACGAAACCTTTTTGGGCGTAGTTTCCGGTGTGACCGAATGGGGAATGTACGTAGAGGTGATTGACAATAAATGTGAAGGAATGATCCGATTACGGGACATTCCGGGGGATCATTATGAGTTTGACCAGGACACCTATTCCATCGTTGGCAAGCGTAAAGGATTGACCATAACTCTGGGAGACGAAATTTATGTAAAGGTCAAGGAAGCAGATCTGGTCAAGAAACACTTGGATTTTTCTTTGGTAGGAACTAAAGCTGAAGAAGTAAATTAGGGATAAAAATTTTTAATATGAAAAAGGTACTTGTATTGGCCCTGATCCTTTTGGGTCAGATCGCTTTGGCACAGGAACCCATTACCAAAGATGTTGGGGATTTCCAAAAAATTAAGGTTTTTGATAGGATCGTGGTCAGTTTGATCAAGGCTGAAAGTCCAAAGGTTGTTATAACCGGTGCAGATTCCGAAGATGTTAACATTATCAATAAAGACGGACTCTTAAAAGTACGTATGGAAATTGATAAGATTTTTAATGGAGATGATACTTTCGTCAAAATTTATTATACCAATCTGGAGCTCATTGATGGTAACGAAGGATCCCGAATCAGCACCGAGGGAACTTTGCAACAGGGCAATATTGAACTCCGGGCGCAGGAAGGAGCTGTTATAAAAGCTGATCTTAAGGTTAAAAAGGCAAGCATGCGAGCAGTTACCGGTGGTATCATAGAAACTTATGGGACGGCTGACAAACAGCAAATTGAGATCAATACCGGCGGCGTTTATTCCGGAAAGAACCTGGAAACCTTTGATACTTCCGTGCGTGTTCAGGCAGGTGGTGAGGTTGAGATCAATGCAGCCCGTCTGGCCGACGTAAAAATCAGGGCCGGAGGCAATGTAGATATTTACGGAAACCCTAAAGAAATTAAACAGAATACCTTTGTGGGCGGCAAGATCAGGGAAATGAACTAAGTGCCGGCGTTTCTTTACATTTGTGGGCAAGGACAAGGATAATCTATGTTACAAGATATTTCTGCAGCCATACCATTAGGGTTTCTATTGGCATTTCTGGTAGGGCCTGTTTTTTTTGTACTTCTTGAGACCGCAGCCGTAAAAGGATTTCGGGCGGCCATCACTTTTGATCTTGGGGCAATTGCCGCAGATATAATCTTTATTCTTATAGCCTATTTTAGTACCAACCGGTTGCTTGACCGACTTAAGGATGACCCCAGTTTGTATGTTTTTGGCGGTATGCTTTTGGTTACTTACGGCGTTATGTCCTATCTAAAGATCAAAAGGAAAACGATTGAGGACACCTCTCACCATCCCACGGTGGTGATGAGCAAGAAAAATCTATTTGGTATGTTTGCAAAGGGTTTTCTGCTCAATTTTATAAACATCGGTGTTTTGGGTTTTTGGTTGGTCGTACTTATTAGCGCAGGGCCATCCCTAGAAATGATGCCCAACCGGATCACCGTATTTTTTGCTTCTATTTTAATCACTTATCTGGTTGTGGATATTTTTAAAATACTTTTAGCCAAAAAACTTCGGAAACGATTGACGCCGCAACTTGTGGCCAAGATGAAGAAGGGCATCAGCGGGCTGTTGATAATTTTTGGATGCGTTTTGGTAGCTAAAGGAATCTTCCCCGAAAAAATTCACGAGATCGAAGAGCAGGTTGAAGAAATCGTTCCTGAATATTCCTTCGGAAACTATTTTGATACTACGGAAAATTGTCGTTCTGAATCAGCGGGGTAAACAGATTCAAAACTTTTATTTTCGGAAAACCGTGCAATAAAAAACCCCACAGCGCAGCTGCAGGGTTGTTGAGGTGTCGAGCGGATTCGAACCGCTGTACGAGCTTTTGCAGAGCTCTGCCTAGCCACTCGGCCACGACACCTAATTAATGGTCGGCAAATTTAGGCAAAATCTTTGGGAAACAAAGCGATTAACGTTTTTTAGATAAAGTGACACTAACCGAAGCCACATCCCCACCAATCGGTGGATTGATCTTGCTAACCTCTACCTCGGCATGATCCACTTGCGGAAGTTCTTCAAAGGTGCGATCTAGGATGCGTTTACAGACGTTTTCCAGTAGTTTTGCACGTTGCGCCATCTCTTCCTTAATTATTCTATTTAAATGGACGTAATCGACCGTATCTGACAATGCATCAGAAATTGCGGCTTGATCCAGATTTGCTTCTACCCTAAAATCCACGCGATAGTCAGAACCAATCTGCCCTTCCTCAATCAGGCAGCCGTGGTAGGCGTAGACTTTAATATCCGTCAATTTGATAATTGTGGGCATCGATTTAGGTATTAAAGATCAAATCCTATATCCTTCCGGAAGTATTTCCCGTCAAATTTTATTTTTTCCGCGTCAGCGTAAGCCTTTTTAAGCGCGTCCTTATAGTTTTCGCTCAATCCGGTAACCGCAATAACACGTCCTCCCGAGGTAAGTACCTTATCATCTTTTAAGGTTGTTCCTGCATGGAAAACCGTGGTCTGCTCAACTTTGTCGTAACCGGTAATCTCTTTGCCTTTTTCGTAGCTTTCGGGATAGCCACCACTTACAAGCATTACGGTCGCTGCTGCTCTATCGTCAATTTGGATTTTGACCTGATCAAGTTCTTGTTTGCTGACTTTTTCAAAAACCTCTACCATATCGGTTTTGATTCTGGGGAAAATGACTTCGGTTTCTGGATCGCCCATGCGCACGTTGTATTCTATAACCTTGGGATCGTCACCTACTTTGATCAGGCCAATGAAAATAAAGCCTTTGTAATCTATTCTTTCTTCCCGAAGGCCTTGTATGGTAGGTTTTATAATCCGGTTTTCTATTTTTTGCATCAAAGCATCATCTGCAAACGGAACCGGTGAAATGGCTCCCATACCACCAGTGTTCAGCCCCGTGTCGCCTTCACCGATGCGCTTGTAATCTTTTGCAGTGGGCAGGGTGATGTAATTTTTTCCATCGGTCAGGACAAATACGCTGAGCTCGATGCCGTCCAGAAATTCTTCGATAACCACCGTTCTGCTTGCAGCACCAAATTTCTCGTTGGTCAGCATTTCTTCCAGTTCGGCTTTAGCCTCATCCAAATCCTGAAGGATAAGAACGCCTTTTCCGGCAGCAAGGCCATCAGCTTTTAAAACATATGGAGGGTTTAGGGTTTCCAGAAATGCTTTTCCTGCTTCAAGACTTTCTTTCGTAAAGCTTTCATAAGCAGCCGTGGGAATATTGTAAAGTGCCATAAACTCTTTAGCCCGTTCTTTACTGCCTTCCAGCAACGCCCCTTTTTTAGAGGGACCAATGACCATTACTTTACTCAAGACCTGATCTCTTTGAAAAAAATCATAAACACCATTCACCAAGGGATCCTCAGGACCCACTATGACCATACCTATCTGGTGATCCACAACAAGCTTTTTGATCGCTTCAAAATCGTTTACACTAAGAGGGATGTTTTCGGCTATGCTTGCGGTGCCTGCATTGCCCGGCGCAACGTAAAGTTTTTCGCAGCGGTTGCTCTTTACAATATTTTCTGCGATGGCGTGTTCGCGGCCTCCGGCGCCTAGGATCAGGATGTTCATAAATGGTTTAACTTGGCTGTAAAATTAAGGTTTGATTCACGAAAGACTACCTATTGAGAAGATAAATTGAGCTCTTTGGTCTGAGGCTATCAATAGGCTTTGGGATCACCTTTGAAAATCTGCACTATTGTTTTTGCAATGATGCGTAAGTCCATCAGGATCGACCAGTTTTCCAGATAGAAGATGTCAAAGCGCACGCGGTTTTTGATATCTCTGGGTGTCCTGATTTCTCCACGGTATCCCGAGACTTGTGCAAGACCGGTTATGCCGGGTTTGACCAAGTGGCGAACCATAAATTTATTCACTGAATTTGCGAATGATTTGGTCTGGCTTAAAGGATGAGGTCTTGGTCCAACTACAGACATATCGCCCATCAAGACATTGATAAATTGAGGTAATTCGTCTATACTGGTCTTTCTAAGAAAATAACCAATTTTTGTAACCCTTTTATCATTTAGAACTACTTGATTTGCGATAGTATCATCATTTTTTTTCATTGACCTGAATTTTAGACAATAAAAGGTGTTATGTCTAAGACCATTGCGCTTTTGTTTGTAAAATACCGGGCCTTTACTTTCCAAAAGAATTAAAACGGAAACTATTGGCGCTATCCAAGATAGAAGCAAAACTATAACAAACAACGAGATGACTATATCAAAAGTTCTTTTGAGAATACGGTTGATCGTTTGATCTACAGCCAATACCTCTAAGGATAAAATAGGCGTCAGGCCGTAATATTGATATTCCAGTTTTTTCGTAAAAATTTCCTTGACATCAGGAATGAACTTTACCAGTTTCAAATGGTCTTCAGAAAATCTGAGCAGGGCATTTATTTCTGAATCTTTCAGTTCAGCAATTGAACAATATATTTCATCAATTTTTTCCTTGATAACATAATCAGTCACGGTTTTTGTATTCCAAAACTTTTTTTTGGTATCAAAAATATAAGAAAGCCTATAGCCATATACAGGATTTTCCTCGAAGAAGGCCTTTAGGTTTTTTGTTTGTGAATTATTTCCTACGATTACCACCTTCCGATAGTTCCGCTTTGCTAAAATCCTGTATTTTTTAAGCAAGTTAAATGCACTTATTTTAATAAAAGCTATGGTTAAGGCGATTTTTGCTAAGATTATCAGTACATCGATTGAGGTAATGGGATAATATCTATTCCATCCAAAAAAGGCAAAAATGAACAGACAGTATAAAAACACCTGTCTCAACCACAATTGGAGGATCGTCATTAAGGTCGTAAAACGGTAAACTTCATAATAACCCACCACTATCGTGGATACAAAATAAACGGTGATAGCATAGATCAATAAAAGGAGTATGTCAATATTCAGGGCATAATGTTGAATGAACCAAAATACAATTACAGCCGCGTCCAATGTATAGAGTATGGGACGAATGAATGGTGAGTAGCTTCCCGAATCAGTACGCATAATTAGACATTAAAAAAATCGATCCTTTACAAAGTTGAGAATATTCTAAACATCAAAAAACAGGGTGCGCAAGGTAAACTATTCAGATTACATTGATATTTACATATTAAGATAAACGCAAGTGGTACTTAGTTCAATTTAAAGATTATAAAGATTATCAGGTATCTTTCAAAGAGATAGTAGAGGCTTTTTATTGCTGGCATATAAAAACAAAAACGGAAAACTTAACTGCAGTTACTTGAAAATTAAAATTTTATTATTCCAATACTATTTATTTAATATTATCACGGTAACAGAAATGCAATTGCAGGACATCTTTCCCGAGAATAGTACAGGGGGCCTACCTTTGTTGGCGTCTTTCCATTTAAAATAAGTTAGACCGGATTCTGTAGATTGCGTATAATAATTCTATTTTTGGATCAAGGACAATACTGTGTTGATGGGTAAGGTAGAAATAATGCATATTATCGAAGCACTTGAGGGTGGAGTATATACCTATATCAAGGATATAACCCGTTTTTTTAGTGACGATAAGGACATAAATAACACTGTTGTGTACAGCGCTAACCGCGGAGCCATGAGTAGTGAATTACTTCTTGATGAGCTGCCCAAAGATGTAAGATTGATTGAGGTTGAAATGAGAAGGGAATTAGAACCTATCCACGATTTGAGGGCCACCATACAATTGAAGAATTTAATTAAGCAGCACAAACCCAATATTATACATCTCCATTCGTCTAAAGCGGGGGCACTTGGACGGGTTGCCAATTTTCTTTCGGGCACCAAGGCTGCGGTATTTTATACCCCCCACGGGTACAGTTTCTTAAGAAAGGACACCTCAAAACTTACAAATGCCATGTTTTATGGCATAGAATACACATTAAAAAAACTGTTTAGGGGTGTGACCATTGCCTGTGGTTCTACCGAATATGTTTATGCCAAGAAAATTGGAAGATCAGTTGTTGTTTCCAATTGGGTAGATATTGCAACCATAGAAAAATATAAACGGGAGCCCAACAAAAAAATCAGTGTCATTGGGACCATGGGGCGAATTACGGCGCAGCGTAACCCAAGTTTATTTAATGTTCTTGCACAGAACAACCCAAAAATTAATTTTTTATGGATTGGTGACGGGGAAGATAGGGACAAATTGACTTCACCCAATATAACGATTACAGGATGGATGATGAACGATGAGGACATTTTTAAGATCCTAAGTACGATAGATGTTTATGTACAGCCCTCTTCTTGGGAAGGCTTACCTATTGCCCTATTGGAAGCAATGGCTTTGGGTTTACCTGCTTTGGTAACCCCAATAATAGGGAATAAGGACGCAGTCATACATAATGAAAACGGATATTGGTTTAAAAACGCTGAGGAATTTAACCGTTTATTGGCGAGTTTGGAATGTCAAAAAATCCGTCAGGAAATGGGACAAAAAGGGCAGGATCGTTGCTATAGGTATTTTAGTATGTCAACGAATATTGAACAACTGAAAAAAATATATTTGGAAGATTTATAATTTTTGTCACAATGACCTTACTTTTTTAGCAAGTACGATATTATTGTGATAAAATGAGTGGTCAGTTGGTAGAATAAAAGAAAATACAATACCCATAAGTGTAAATGGAGCAATCAATATGGGAGTGAAAATCATTTGAAGCAAGTTTTTTTTTAAGATCACCTGAAAGAGATAGGTATTCCACGATTGAAATAAGGTTTCTATATAATTTGTTGATTTCTCAGCTTTTATTATTTCAAAACCCAATTTATTAAGAAAATACTCCAAACCATAAGAACTATATCTCCCGTAATCATAAGGGATTTCGTGTTCATTCCATACAAAGGGCACTGTCAACAGCAATACCCCATTTAATTTGCAAACCCGATTGATTTCTTTGAAAGTTTTAGTTGGTTCAAAAACGTGTTCCAAGACCTCTGAGCTCAAGATGCTGTCAAAGGTAGCATCAGGAAAGGGAATTTTTTTTCCGTCCCAGTACACATCTATTTCTTCGTTACTGTGATCGTGACCGCTTTGCTCAATGTCCAAGCCAATATATTCGTCCACATCTATGATGTTTTTGTAGGGTTTGCTTCCACACCCAAAATCCAAAAGTTTACCATTGAGACGTTCCTTATGGGCAGAAATCCCTTTATAGAGACCTTTTCGGATAAAATAGTATGGGTTAATAAAAATACCCAGTAAACCGGGCTTAAACCTTTCTTTATCAATAATATTCTTCAGTAAATTTCTCATTGGAGATTTAGTATTACAAGCGTTCTTAACCAAAGGTTTAGAAGTTCTAACGCGAGATTTTCCAGACTTTTGTTATAGGGATCGGTCAAGGGGCTAAATTAGCTTTTAACTTTTAAGGATTCTCAAACTAGGTGTTGGATTTTTTAAGCTCTTTAGGTAATCACTTGCAAAAATACTTATCCAAAACCCTGAAAACACAATACCATCAAAACGGATCAAAAAGTCGTCAAATATATTTGAGGTGATGAAGATTCCCGCAAATGCCAATATTAGGGAGTTTTTCAATTTAAAACCCAGCATCAGTGAATAGGTCAAAAAAAGTAGTATTACTCCCAGCCCAAGAGGCCCATATTTCATAAAGGCGTCCAAATATTGATTGTGTACGGGAAATCTATATTCTGCCAGATAATTTTGGTTTTTCTGCCTAAAATAGTTGACTAAGGTTTTCCTTCCATCGTCCGCACCTGTTCCAAAGGGCAGGGATTGTACGGCCACGTCATAGGCACCGTCCCAAATGGAAAGACGGGTCACCAAACTACCGTGAACTTTCTCATTGGGTTTTTCGATCTCATCAAGTTTTCCCCGCTTATCCAAGTGCCAAAATGCAGTTTTGGTAAGTTTGTCTTTAATAAGCGGAAAGGTATTGTCGAAGAGTGTGAAAATGAGGACGAAAGTAAGAATGGTCAACCCCAGAATAGACAAATATTTTTTAAATATTCTGTTTCTCCAAGATTCATAGCATACGATAAAAACCATGAACAAAACGGAATTGATCAAGGCCATACGTGTGTTTATGTACAGCATCAACATAAGGGTCAAAAATGCAAAGCCGCCGTTTAGGAGTGCAGCCCAAGAATTTTTTCTGCCCAAGCTTTTAATAAATAAATGGATATGTGCCAGAAAAACAAAGCTGACGTGCATATTTAGGGCCGGTGCGTGATTGCCAAATGTCTTTGCAAATTCATAACCCATCTCCCATAAATCCTGGCCATTTAAGTATTTATTAAAAAGTTCAGAATATGAAATGGCAAATCGTACCCATAGCGCCATCAGAATAATTGTTGTGCCCCGGGCATAATATCTAATCAAACGTATTGTTTGAATCTTATATTTCCATCCTAAGATCAAAAATGGAAGAAGGAGAAGGGAAAAACGTTTCTCCGATATTTTAATCGCACTCCAAACAGAATTGTTATTAAAAAAAAACAATATATCCAGTAAAAATGGTGAGGCAATAACCAAAATGTGGAACCATTTTTTTTTCGAATATTCAAAATTTGCCCTGTTGAAAAGAGAGAATATCACGACCACAAACAAAAAGACGGTAGCAGGTTTTCTGAACAGTAGCACAACGCTGAGAATTGTCAATAGGTAATTAAAAATTGAGCTTTTCTTTTCTTTGGAGAATATCATTGTAAAGAGATAGGTAAATTAAAGGAAGTACTCCAATCTTATGGCGGATAGCTGAACCCAGATCGGGTTCAAAAGCTGCTTGGACAACCAGGTAGGCAAATAGGATATGAAATGGCCAATCGCTCAATTTGTCTTTTGACGAATTTTTTAAGATGTCGTTATAGCACCACAAAAGCATCAAGAACAAAAAGAGCTGCCAGAACACAAAAGCAATTATCTGCGGCTTTAAAATAAATTTGAGACCGTTGATAGGTATGTTTATGGAAAAATAAGCGTAAATAATCGATAAGGTTTCACCATAATAGGTATTGGTTGAAAAAGGGGATACAATTCGGGAATCTGCTTCACGGGAAAATTTTCGAGACTCGTTTAAATCCTCTCTTGTGTCCTGGGTTATATACTTTCCGTTAAATACAAAATAGGTGCCCGATATGCCTGTCATCAGGACAATTGAGAGTACAAGGTTTACCGTTGCCGATTTATAGGGGATAAGGCGGTTTGTTATAGATAGCCCGATTGCAATTGCCAAAACGATCAAAAAGTACTCGCGGAAAAAAATACCGGTCAAACCTAATATCAGACTAATGATAATTATAGTTTTTAAGTACGGATACTTGTTTTTAATCAATAGCCAGGATATGGCAGCAAATGGTAAGAAGGTGATAAATTCTTTTGAGGGCATGCACATGAAAACCGCACAAATAACAATTGTAAAATACGCAAGAATGTTTTTTAGGGTTAATCTGTTAAAATTGGACGGAATACCCAGTTTGAACAAAAATATCAATACCACTATCATTTGAAAAGCCCCGACCAATGGCATAGGTAAATTTCCCAGTCCTGTGTATTTGTAAAAGCTTATGGCAAAAGGATAACTCCCAAACCATCCTATCTCGCCGTATGGGTCGTGTATAATGGTTACGACATCATTAAAAAAACGGTTGGGTAGGATAAATGGACAAATGAGCGTTACAAGAAGCGCAAATAATCCTACCAATAGAAAGGCAGTAATTTCTTTCGGTAGGGTTTTTACCTCTTTTTTTGGTTCTGTAGTCGTCAATACCAAGTGAATTTAACCTTATAGTCTGCCGTCAATTTCGCGTGGTATCGACAACTTTGGCATATGGCCGGCAAGCTAAGATTGAATCAATTTGATCCGCTAGGAATTTCCAGTCGAGCTGATCCTTCTTTGCTTTCATTTTAAGTGCTAGCATATTCATCTTCTTTTTGTCCTTAATCATCATCAAAGCTTTAGAAAGGTCTTCAACGTTTGGCTCTGTCCAGATAGCTTCAGGCTCTTTTAATTGTTCTAACATTCCTCCTCTTCTAGTACAGATTATGGGTAGTTCTGCATAAATGCCAAGGGCCAAAACACCTGACTGGGTAGCGCTGGTATATGGTAGAACCAGAACATCTGCCCAGGTGAACAGCTCACCTATCTCTTGCGCACTCAAGTATTTATCTATAACTTCGATACGTTCATCAGAAGATTCTCTAAAGGGAAAATACGATTTTCCTGCAATTTTTAAAGAGAGGTCAGTATCGGCGATGTTTTCAAAAGCCTCCATAAGCAGTTCTATACCCTTATAAGGCGTCAACCTACCGAAAAATAAAATATTCTTATTTGTTTTTCTCCTTGAAAAGTCAATAAAACTATTCTCCAGTAGCCCGTGTGGAACAATGTGATAGGTTTTCGTAGCCAATATGTTACCACTTACTGAATTTTTAACATGCTGGGTTAAAAATACAAGTTCGTCGGCCAATTTTATTCTACAATTCTCAATCTGCTGAAGTAGCCAATGGTCTTGCCCTTCATGAAGTTTACCATCGTGAACGGTATATATTATTTTTTTGTTGAAAATTTTGAATAATAACATTATTGGTAAATCCCAGTTGTGGCTATAGGGAATGTATAAAATGCTATATCTGAATAGTACATCCCCTATTAGTAAAGTAATCTTAAATGGAAGGTAAAAAAATGAGTTTAAGAAGAAGCTTATATTACCGTTATAGGTCTTCCATTTTTTTATATTAGAACATCCGGTATATTCTATAGTTGTGTTCTTAGAAACTATTAAATCATATGGCGATTTGAGATATTTTACAATGGATCTTGCATAGAGGGGCAAACTGTTTTTTCTACCTAAGGATAGTATTAAAATTTTCATATTTTGATCAGAGCACATCTATTTTTAAATTGAAACGCTTTGGTACCCAGACTAAATGATGATTGGATAGCCCGTGTTATAATATTGAGGTATTAATTAATAAATTTTTTGCACAGCTGAATGACTAGTACCTGTTTATACTTAAATTGAAAGTAGCTCATTGAACCTCTCCGGGATTCCTTGTTTAGATTTAGTCAAAAAGCACGCTATTATAGTCAAAATCCGATGTATTATTAACACATATTTTTGTGTATTATTGGACAAAATTAGAATTTTTTTTGCCAAAGGATTGTTTGAGATGAAGTTCTTGGGCGATTAGCATCAATCACTATTTAAACTTGGTCAAAGATTGTTTTTACTAGAGACCAGGTATTAATTCTATACGCTTGTTTAAATCGATAATAAATATATTAGCGATCTAAATAAATTATCTAAAATAATAACGCTTTTCATGGTCAAAAGTTCTTTAAGGAAATTAGCCCAAATAACGGGATTTTATATCAAACCGAGAAGATTTACTCCGCTATCATCAGAAAATTACAGAACAGTAAAAATTCTTGAGACCCTCAATATAAATAAAGTTTTGGACGTCGGTGCAAACGAAGGCCAATTTGCCATTTCCTTAATTGATTATGGTTATACCAAGGGTATAGTGTCCTTTGAGCCAGCATCATTATCCCATAATGTTTTAAGAGAAAAAGCAGTGAAATTCGACAGTTGGCAGATTGCAGACAGAACAGCTTTGGGCGACAGGGAAGGAAGTATTAAATTGAACATATCTCAAGACAGTCAATTCAATTCAATTAAAAAAATAAGGCCCAATTTTACAGAGCAGTTCAAACAGTCAAAGGTCGAAGGTCAAGAAGAGGTTTCAATTACAAAATTGGATTCATTAAAGGATAAGTACTACGACGATTCAGAAAATATTTTTCTCAAAATAGATACACAAGGTTTTGAAAAGGAAATACTCACGGGCGCAACTGACCTCTTAAAAAAAGCTCTTGCTATTAAAATTGAAATACCACTCCACTTTATATACAATGAGGTTGATTGGGGAATAGTGGAGATTTTTAATTTCTTTGACCAAAATGGTTTTGGATGTGGCAGCCTTAGCGAAATAAGTGCAAGTAAATGGTCAGGCTTGGTACAGGAAGTAGATGGAATTTTTATAAGAAAAGAGCTTATTCAGGGATTTGTAAAATGAATGTCTTGAATCGAAAGATTGATCAGGTAAGGGTTCCCTGAACCAGCCTAGTGTATTGCTAGTATAATTTTATCCAATCTATACGCAGTAATCAATGCAAGAACATTCCAGAAAACAACACAAATTGAAGATGCTATGGCAGCACCTTCAATTCCGAATTCAGGTATAAGGATAAAATTGAGGATTAGATTTATCAAAATTGTCAATACCATTATATTTCTAAATATACTTTGCCTACCTGTCATATTTAGGTAAATACCATTTATTCCACAAAGAGTGCTAAAGAAATGACCCACCATCAGTATTAGAAGGGCATTTTGCGCCATAATATAATCTTGACCAAAAAGAGATAAAATTTGTCCCGAAAAGATGAATAAAAGAATCAATGCGGGTAGTGTCAATAGAAAGATCAAGCGTGAACTTGTTCTGATGATCTTATTGAGTGCGACCTTATCCGAAGTTGCAAAGAATTCAGCCAATTGTGGCGAATAAATGGAATTTATAGTATTTAAAACCATAGATACGATCAGGATGAGTTTTATGGCGACAGCATAATAAGCTATGGCCTGATAACTATGAAACCGTTTTAAAAAAATAATATCAATAGTCAACAATAGAAAAAACCCCAAAGAACTAATTGCCATAGGTATTGACTTTCTTACGATTGTTTTTAACCGAAAATTTGTTTTTGTTGATGATACGGGCTGTACTTTATATAAAAAGTACCAGGTAATTATGGCGAGAAGGACGAACGAACTCAAATATGCATCTACCAGATGCTCGTTCAAATCCTGAGAATACAATATCAGGATAATAAGGAATATTAGGCCATATTTTGCAAGACCACGAAAAATCTCTGAGGTGAATATCATATCGTGAGCCCTAAAGTATTCCGTATTTAATATTGTCCAGCAGTAAAAAAAAAGAATACATATACATTTAATAATGAGATTATATGAGGTTTCATCTTCGAAGAATGAGTAAAACCAAATCTTGGGCAGACAAAGGAATATAATGACCAAGATAGCAGATATTGAAAAAATCGCCAACATCATTTTTCTATAGATGTCGTATAGTTCATTCGTTCTCTTTTCACTGGCCAGGTATCCTACAAAATATAGAATCGAATGCTCCATTCCCAAGGTGACGAAGCCTCCCAGTACCGATAATATTGAACGGGTAAATTCATACTGGCCTACAAGTACAGGATCAAAATAATTCGTTAGGAAAAGAGTGCATAAAAAGAAAACGGCAATCCCGGATATTCTTAGGGATAGTGCTTTCAAGCTTTTTATTAACTCTTCGTTCCCTAGCAGATTTCCCAGCTTTCCCACCATACTTTACAATTAACTATAAGAAATTTGATGGAGGTTATTTCTTGGTTTTAGCAATAAGCTTCCTAGTCATTACAATCCCAATGAAAATTAAAATTAATAAGGCCGGCATGATTAAAATAAGATAATCAGAATAGGAGGGTTTTAAAAATAAATCGGGCCTATTGGTTATATGAAACAATTGATCCAACCTTAAAAGATCTTCTTCAATTTCTGCATTGGATTTCAGCAAGGATGATTTGGATTGAAGTGCTTCGTTAAAATTTGCCTGATTAGTCCCTCGTATAGAAATCTGACCGATAGAATTGCCCTCATTTTTTAAGGACTTGTTTGTGTTGAGCAGCAAGCTGTCGAGCTGCTGCAAGGTATAGTCATTGGCCAATTTCCTTTTTATTAAATTGTTTTTACGAATCTGTATTTTCTGTTGTAGGTAATTATTATCCTCCAGGAAATAGATTACATTTTCCAAAATCTCAATTGACGAGTCGGCATTCAATTCTATTGTTAGACTGTGATAGTCATAACTATTAACAAATACATCATTTTCAAAATAGGAAGAGGACGGATCGATATTTTCTAACATGAAACCTACTTGATCCTCATCGTAATTCTGATAGCTGGATAATATGTTTTTAATATCAACTATAGGTTCTACTTCAATTTTTTTTATTGATAAATTGTTAGGTGTTCCGAGCCCATATTTTTTTATAAAAGAAGTATCATCACTTTTTATTTTGTAATTCAACATCTCAACGGCATCATAGAGATAATCTGTACTCTGGACGTTGGGATATATAATTATCTTAGAGTATAGAGGTTTGGAAATGTTTTTATTCAAGAAGTAACCAATTATAGCACCTAGTAGAATCAAAACGACAAAGGCTATGAAATTACGTAATATAAAGGCAATGGTTCTTAGAAAAAGTTGCCTTGACCTTGCAAAAAAGCTTCCGATTTTATTAAAGAAATGCGTGAGGTCAACATCTTGTTTGTCTTTGATTTCCGCCATCAACTAATTATTATCTGTTCTAAAATTTTTTCAGTAATTAAATAAGTGGGTTTCACCCCGGTGGTTCCCAGTCCGCCAGATGCAAGCGTGCTTCCGGTTTCCAAGGGGTTGTCTGAGGCATAATAGGCATAGCGCACCTTCACGTCGGGGCTAATATTGCCGCGAAGTTTTGACGCTGCCTGTATGGCTTTTTGGTAATGTGCCCCTTCCATCTCCAACCCGATCACGTTCCAGGTGCTTTCATAAAAAAACCTTAATATATCCCGGTTCTGCAATGAGGTGCCAAGAACAGTGATCATCGCACCCTCGCACACGGAAATCCCGTGATTGTTAAGGTCCTTTTTCTTTAACTCATTTTCAAAGGGATAATTGTCTGCGGTGCCTTCAAAAAGATGTGCACTGGGGATCATAATGTCACCCTTGCCCCCTTCCAGTATTCCGGCTTTGCCCATAATCGAGATCGATCTTACATCCAGATAGGTCGTGTTTTGATCCTTTTCGTAAGGTTTCAGCAGTTCCTCCATGGTTTCGTAGGCCTGCTCGCCAAAGGCATAATCCATTACGAGGATAACGCATTTGTTGTCATCGGGAAGCTTGTCAACATCACAAAAGGAAAGTTGTTTGACGTCTATTTTTTCGCAGTCAAATATTTGCACATCAATGTTGGTACCACTACTATCTGGAATGAACAGCATTCCGCTTTCCAGAGCCAGCTTTTCGACCTTAGCCCTCATTTTACCATTTTGGGAATTGCTGAGGTCCTCATATATATCCAAAGGTTTTTTCTTCACCAGTTCGCGAGTGAAGGCCTTGGGAGTAAAAAGAGTGTTCATCACGCTGTGCATGTTGGCACTGATGATGTGTATGGGGCGCTGGAGCAGTCTGTTTTTCTCAAGCACCTGCTTGATGGTGTATGCCCAGACATCGCCGTGTATGTGCTGTCCCAGCCGCTCTCGTAACACCGGCGAGAACGTAACTATTCGTTTGTCATTCTCCAGGGATTCCTCAATGGCGCGTTTGCCCAACCAGTAAATAAGCCGTAGAAACCTTCTGTTATCATTGGCGGTCGAGAACTTTCCGTAAATAGAACTGACTTCTTTAAATGTCCTTCCCAAAACCGCAGCAGCGTGGGTAATCGCTACCTCCCGCTGTTCTTGGTCAAATTCCTCCTCTTGATTAATAAGAATTTCCAGCTTTTGCCAATCCCGGGTAGTGTGACCATTCTCATCAACGACCACACGTTTCATGATCTTTGAGGACTCGATAAACATAAAAGTTAGATGGGTGAGAATGTCATAGATCTCAGAGCGGCCCCGGGTGATCTCAATATTCATTTGTTCTTCGTCAATGCGGTAGCAGTTGCGGCGTCTTTTGGCGGGAACTATGGGTTTAAAGTGAGATTCCTTATATCCCTCATCACTGGTGAGGTTAATGTATTTACACTCGGCAATACCTTCGGGAAGGCGGTCTATGACGTAAAGCAATCCGTTGAGTTCAACTTTACTGTCAGCAATACTGCCATAAATCTCAGGCCTCAAGGTTAGCAAGGCCTCGCGTAGCGTTTCACCGGAAACACCCATGGGCTTATAAAAACCACGGTTAAAAAGGTGGCGCATGGTGATGTACAGTCGCTCTATGGCGCTGGAGCTTTCCTGGGCCCGTGTTCTTTCTTCGGTCTTTTGCATGTTCATCGGGCCAAATATACCTATTTTAGACTTCAGGCAAAGTTTGAATCTATTGCGGTATACATTTAGGTTGGATATTCTGATTCTGCAAGTTGGCAATATCGCTTCGGCGAAAGGGATTTGACTATCTATAAACTGGAATCCTTTTTTTTAAGAAAGTCTAGAAGAATTTTCCTGTTTTGTCTAATGGAATAGTTTACCGCCGTAAAAACCACCATAAAAACAACAATCTTAAAGATCAATGAAAGAATTAAGGTTTGATCCTTATAAATTTCGTTAAATAATAAAAGACAAACAGCCATAAGTAGAGAGCAAATCATAGGATATATAAACAACTTCAAAAAATCACTAAAACTCTTATCTAAGCCTCTAATTATGAGCAAATAAAAACACTGAATGAAATTAAATGCAAATGCTGTTAGAATACCATGGGCAACCGATATCAAGGTTTTTTGAAAGAAGACGCCATAACATATTCCACTTAGGATTAAAATGGCTCCTATCCATCCAGCCCGAAATAACAAATCTGTACGGTCTATCGCCTGAAAAATTGCACCCGAGCTTGACAAAACCATTTGTAGGCCCACACTCAAGGCTAAAATCTCAAACACGGGAATACTCGTCTTCCACTGGTCTCCGTAAATGATCAATACCAGCTCCCTGCTGCTGAAGAACAACAACACAGCTAGCGGAAAACCTATAGTGGCCAATACCAATACCACTTTTTTATAAGCTTGGTAAATACGTTCTTTATCCTCTTGATAATTTGAAAGAACCGGATGCAGTACTGGTGTTATAACTTGAGTAAGGCTTTGCACGGGCATCAACATCAAACGGTAAGACTTGTCATAAAAGCCCAGCGGAGCAACGCCGAAATATTTACCAATTAGGAGATTATCCGCATTTCTTGTAAAATAGTTAATGATATTAAACAGAAACTGATAAGAAGAAAATCTGAAAACTTTTTCGATTGAACTTTTTTGAGCCCGAAAGCTGATTGGTGTGGGTGTCAATACTAGATTACCTATAAGTAGCAAAATACTATCTATAATAGCTTTGATCACCAAGGCATAGTACCCAAAACCACGATAAGCCAATGTCACTGCGACAGTACCAGAGATAAGCTGCACGGTAATATTTAAAAAAGCCAGTTTTTTAAAAATTTGCTTTTTCAAGTTCAAAGCTTGTGGAACAGTAGTTAGGGTATAAAAGAAAACAGAAAGTGATAGGAGTTTAAGTATGGACAAGAGTTCTGGTTCCTCGTAGTAGGCACTAATAAAATATGCCGAAAAAAAAAATAGTATAGCAGCGACTATACCCAACAAGAAGGTAAGCCCAAATAGTGTGTGAACGTCTGAGTCGGTCAGATTCTTATTCTGAACAATGGCAGGTCCCAGACCAAAATTACTCAACAATTGAAAAAAGTTTATAAAAACCAAGGCAATCGCTACAATACCAAACTCGCCCGGCGTGAGCAAGCGGGATAGGATAGCGGTTAGAACGATAGACAGAACAATGTTGCTATATTTGGAAACCGCCGTAAAAAATACCCCTGAAAGTACTGAATTTCTTAATTGTGACATAAACAAAACGTGCTAGGCCAATAAGGTTTTAATTTTTTAGCCTTTCATACAATGAAAATAGGTCATCACCAACAATATTGATAAGATGAACTTTTATAAAATCAATTGTGGCTGCCAGAAGACCCCAATGGCGTTTGATGTAAGCAAATTGTAGTTTTGGATTGTAACCCAACGGGGAGTACAGTCTTTTAAACCGGCCAAAAATATCACTTTTCGGCATTCTAACTTTGTTCACCGCCCGGTCGTTAGCGGTGCAGACTCCCATATATTCTGGAGTGGCATAAATGATAATTCCGGCTTTTAATGCGCGTAATCCATAATCAAAATCACCAATATCGTGATGAAAAATTGGGTCTAAATTGCCAATTACGTCATACACTTTCTTTGGTACCAAGACAAAATTACCGTTCATAAATGTTACGCCTGGTTGAAGTTTGCCATTGGGAAGTATAGAAATTTTGTTCTCATCCTTAGGCCCGTAGGTAAATTGTTCTTTTTCCGGATCTTTAATTGCCGCACAAATTATCGCCTCATCATTCAGTTTTTGGCTATAGATCAGCATTTTTTTAAGTGCACATTCTTCGATAATGGTGTCATCGTTCAGCCATATATAGTATGCATAATTGTTCTTGGCCGCAAGAGCCCAAGCTTTGTGCATACCCTGGTTCCAAAAGAGGTTTCCATCACCCGATAGAATTATAGTTTGTGGAAACTCATTTGCAACAGCATCCAGGGTTCCATCTTTACTGCCGTCGTCAACCAGATAGACGTCAAGGGTTATTTGCTGGTTATAAACCCGTCTCAGGCAAGCAAGGGTTTGTTCCTTGCGGTTATGACAGGTTATAAGAATGGCCATTTCTGCCATAGATTTTTCTGAAAATTAAAAAATGCTTCAACTAGTGAAGTTGAAAGCAAAATTCTTTTACACCAAATACACCCGCAGCGCATCCGCGATTTTCCTGTCATTGGCCAGGCGGGGCAGCTTATTTTGTCCGCCCAATTTGCCTTTTGATTTCATGTATTTATTGAATGCACCGGTTTTTAGGGATCGTATCTCAAGCCTTTTCAGAACTTTTCCAGTGATGAGGTCTTTGTAATAGGAGTTTTGCTGTTGCAGGTTTTTGTCTATCGCTTCCGCGAAAAGATCGAGGTTCGCCGGCAACTGGCCAAACTCAATAAACCACTCATGATAAGGAAGACCCTCTGCAGGATTGATTTGGGGTGCTACGGTAAACTCATTGATCTGCACTTCAAATTCCGCAACGGCAGAAGATAAGGCCTCTTCTACTTCTTTACCAATCACGTGCTCCCCAAAAGCCGAAATAAAATGCTTGATCCTTCCGCTCACCACCACCCGGTAGGGTGACATTGATGTAAATTTTACCGTGTCGCCCAGATTATAGCCCCAAAGTCCGGCGGTGGTAGAAACAATCATCACGTAATTTATGTCCAGCTCCACTTGGCCAATGGTCAACCGTCTGGCGGTTTCTGTGAAAAATTCATCTGCTTTGATGAATTCATAAAAAATCCCGCTGTCGAGAAGCAGGAGCATTCCCTTTTCATTTTGGGAATCCTGATAGGCAAAAAACCCTTCACTGGCTGGATAGAGCTCGATACCAGCTATTTTTCTTCCGATGAGTTTTTCAAACTTTTGACGGTAGGGCTCATAATTGACCCCGCCATATATAAACAGTTCAAAGTCTTTAAAGATCTTGCCAACCTCCTTTTCGCCGCAGGCTTCGGTCAACTTTTCAAAATACATCTGTACCCACGGCGGTATCCCGCTGATCACGGTCATGTTTTCGTTTCTGGTCTCCTCGACAATGGCGTCCACTTTGGTTTCCCAATCCTCGATACGGTTGGTCTCCCAACTGGGCATCCGGTTTTTCTGCAAATAGCCCGGTACGTAATGCGCCACGATCCCGGAAAGCCTTCCGGTTTTGATGCCGTTTTTTTCAGTGAGCTCGGGGCTGCCTTGCAGGAAGATCATCTTACCGTTGACAAAGCGGGTGTTTCCCGTCTCGTGGATATAGCATAGGATGGCGTTGCGGGCCGCCTCAATATGTATGGGCATCGATTCTTTGGTAATGGGAATGTATTTTGACCCAGAAGTCGTCCCGGAAGTTTTTGCCAAATACAAGGGTATGCCCGGCCAGAGGATACTTTCTTTACCGGCAACCATTTCGTCCACATAGCTTTTCAGCCCTTCATAATCCCGCACCGGAACCTGCCTGACAAAATCTTGATGCGATTGTATTCGTTTAAAGTGGTGATCTTTTCCAAAAATGGTTTTTCTACCCGACTTGATGAGGTGGTCAAAAACCTTTTGCTGTGTTTTTACAGGCCGGCTTGCCCATTTTTTAGTTTGGGCAACGGTATATCTGGCAAAGAGCGAGGCACCAAAAGATTTAAGTCCCATAACTATTGAAAGTCAATATAGTTAACCGGATCAACCGGATAGCCGGCGCTCCATAGTTCAAAATGCAGGTGAGGTCCGGTTGTAAATGTTCCCGTGGAGCCCACTGTAGCAATAACCTCACCGGCCTTTACAAGATCGCCTTGATCTTTGTTCAACGAGCTGTTGTGCTTATAAGCGCTTATGAGGTTGTTGCTGTGCTCCAGAATTATCACAAAACCTGTATCTGCAGTCCATTCTGCGAAGATTACCGTACCGTCTGCGGCGGCTTTTACAGGGGTGTCCTTAGTCGTGGCCACATCTACCGCATAATGTCTGGCGTCAAGGTCGTATCCCTGTGTCACGGTACCGGTCACGGGCGGAAAAAGGGAAACCGATATCCCTCCTTTGGCCGGCTCAAACAGGTTGTAGCGATCCTCCCGCTCTACCAGCTCCCTCAATATGGCATCTGCTTCGCTGGGCTCAAGTATGGCTTCATCTACATCACGTTCCGCAGCTTGAATGATGGAGTCCCGGTTAAGGTTTATACTCTTTACATCACCGGTAAGTACTTTTTTAATGCTCGCGTAATACTGCTCGTTGATCGCAATTTTTTGTTTTAGGGAGTCGGTCTCAAACATCAGCGCTGTGGCCTGCTTGTTTAGCGAAGCCGAAGAGTATCCCGGAATATATTCACGCAAAGGCGTATAGGCGATGAGTATCGTGGTAAATGCAATTAGGATGATAGCCGAAAATCCCGCGATTATAAAGACATTGAGACGCGTAAGCCGGAAGGACACCCGTTCTTCAAAAGTGTCATCGTTGAGTACCACCAGCCGATACTTATGCAGCAGTTTTCTTGTTAATCTTCTTTCTACTTTTTTAGCCATGACAAAGTACTCCCCGCAAATATAAAATTATTCCAGCCCACCTTATTTATAAAGTTGATGTAATACCACAACCGTTGTTTCGTTTTCTTCGTACATTTGTATATAAATTTTAAAACATGAATATATTATCAGTTATTCTTGGAATGATCGGATGGCCACAAATCGTATTGATAGCGGTGGTTATCTTGCTAATCTTTGGTGGAAAGAAAATCCCTGAGTTAATGCGTGGGCTGGGAAGCGGGATCAAGGAATTCAAAGACGCTTCTAAGGATGAGGAGCACCCAAGCGACCAAAAAATAGAAGATAAAAAGTCTTAGAAGTAATTTTTTTTAAAAGCAGTTTATTATAAACAACAAACCCGGAACCTAGTTGTTCCGGGTTTTTAAGTCTTAATGGTTTTTTACTGATTAATTCACAAACTGCACTGATTTTAGGATAGCTTCCAGTTCAAACATATTGTCCCGCTTGGCGGCAGAAGGCTTGAACACAAATCCCTCCAAAATAAGCCAGCGGTCATTTTCCACGTCTTTTATGGCATAATTCACAAAAGGCCCTGCCATAAAGCGGCCGTCAAGATCCCACATTCCTCTGGCCTCATAGGTTTTCTTACCCGCAATTGTGGTTTCCCTCAGGTATGGTGCAAACGCTTGTTCCGTTCTAAATCTTGTCCCTTCTGATGTGGTCACATTTTCTCCAGCTATCTCGTCGCGCATGGCAATTAGCGATGCTACCGTCGTACTGTCTTCATTTATTGTCGAAAGAGGAACTTGATATACCGTAATGTTCATATCGCCATGCGGAATGTCCTTCCGTATCCAAATAAAATCTTCTTCCACTTTCGCGTAGCGGTAAGCAGTGGGGAATTGAAAGGTAATGCCAAAATGTTCCTTTAGGGGCTCGTCTTCCTTTTTGGAAAGCGTGATGCGGCGTATGCGCTCCTTGATTTCGGTATTTTTAAAAAGGTCGATCAGTTTAGCACTGTCCTCCCTTATGATCTCGTTGATTGCCTCGCTGTCTGGGCCAGAAACAAATACGCCCAACTGAGGTTTGGCAAAGGTGTCGCGTACAATTTCCATTTTGGCCTCCTCAGCCTGTGAGATTTTTAAGAATGTGCGCTGCTTTTGCATGAATCCACTAAATGCCTCCGAAGGCATCTGGTTAATATCAAAAAGGGGTTCTTCTTGAGGCAGACCATTAACCGGCCCTGCAAGCTGCTCACGAATAGTTTCACCAATAGACCCGTTCCAAAGGTCATTGTTCATTACGACCGTAAGCGAGTTGAGCGCTCCCGACGAATTGGGAATCACCCGTTGTGAGGGTTTATCATCGCAGGATACAAGTAGCAAAACCAGTAGTGCAGCCAATGCGGAAAGAAATTTATGCATTTTCACGTATTTTCATTTAATCGGAAACGATTAGGGTCATTCCCGGTCTGATCGCAGTACCGCTAATATCGTTCCATTTTTTGATGTTATCTGCACTAACGCCTGGATATTTCTTGGCAATCGTCCAGAGTGAATCGCCGCGCCGCACTACATAAGTCTTTCCAACAGCGGTTTTTTTTGTGCTGGTTGAAGTAGCTACGGGACGTTTGGGATAGACCGTCAACCGTTGCCCTATCCTGAGGCTGTTAGACCGCAGGTTGTTCCAAGACTTGAGCTGGGAAACACCTACGCCGTATTTTTCCGCAATTTTTCCGAGGTAGTCTCCGCTGCGTACGCGATAGGTAATCGACGTCGGGATTTCCTCATATTGCGGAAGTTCTTCCTTGGCTTCCGCCAGATGTTTTTCCGCGGTAGCGTAAATCTCATTTTCTGCCGTCACAAATTTACCAATGGCTTGGGTGGGCAGGCGCAGCGCGTAGTTCTTGTCTTCGACGAAAGGGATTATGTCCAATTTATAAGCAGGATTTAAAAATTGTATCTGTTTGACCGGAATACCTGTGAACTGGGATATCTGCGAAAAGGTTAGCGTCTGCTTTACCTGTACGGTATCAGTCATGAAATAGTTGAAAGGGGGCTTTTCTGGATTAATGCCGTGTTCCTCGGAATATTCCGATAGGTAGAGAACAGCTAGAAAAGCAGGTACATAGCCGGCCGTTTCCCTCGGAAGATGCCTGCGCAAGCTCCAGTAATCAGTGTTTCCGCCACTACGCCTGATTGCTTTATTAACATTGCCAGGACCGCTATTGTAAGCAGCAAGGGCAAGGTTCCAATCGCCGAACATGGCATGAAGCCTGCTGAGATAGGCTGCTGCCGCATCAGTAGCTTTTGACACGTCCATCCTTTCGTCCACATAGGAACTTACGTTTAGGTCGTACATTTTTCCCGTACTGTACATAAACTGCCACATGCCCGTGGCTCCCGCCCAAGAGCGTGCCCGTGGCTGCAATGCCGATTCTACGAGGGGCAGGTATTTCAGTTCGAGAGGTAAATTGGTCCGGTCAAGGGTTTCCTCAAACGTGGGGAAGTAAAATGCGCTGAGGCCAACCAGCCGGTTCATTAGTGGACGGTTGCGGCCCAGGTACATTTTGATCACACTTTCCAGTGAAGGGTTATAGGAAACATCAAAAGGCGTCTTAGCGTTAAGTTTTGCCAATCTCGATTTTAAGGTATCGGTAGGCAGCTCTGCCAGTGTATAGGGGTCGCTGTAATTATGTCTGTTCAATACAGCTGCAATGGAGTCGTATAGCATAGTATTGACCAGTTCGTCCATCCACAGGGAATCTATTTTAGCGTTGTAGGGATCATCCTTGATTACATACATCAAGGTATCCTTGAGCACGGTCCTGAATGTCAATGGTAAGTCGCGGTCTGCCGAAGAAGGATAGATGGTATCGACTATCTGGATGGTATCTTTTTCCAAATACAGCACATTTTCTGCGTTATTTTGGCCTGCAGTGTTACCATTTTGCGCCCAAGCGACAAGCACTTGCAAAGAAAGGAGACATATAAGGAAAACCGTTTTATTCATAATGGTCAAAAGGTGGTATTAAAGTTAAGGTATTTGTTGAAAAGCCAAACGACCCCACAGGGCCGTTTGTTATGCGTGTTGTCAATTATGTTCAATCCTTGATGGCGGCAATACCGGGTAAGGTTTTCCCTTCCAGCATTTCGAGCATGGCTCCACCACCGGTCGATACGTAACTTACTTTATTCTCAAAGCCAAATTGCTTCACAGCCGCAACACTGTCGCCACCGCCCACTAGGGAAAAGGCTCCATTTTTGGTTGCATCTGCAATAGCGTTGCCCAGGGCAATTGTTCCTTTGGCAAAGGGTTCCATTTCAAAAACTCCCAGAGGTCCATTCCATAGAATGGTTTTGCTTTTTGACACTACCTGTGCAAAATGCTCCAGTGATTTTGGGCCGGCGTCCAGGCCTTGCCAGCCATCCGCGATTTTGTCGATATCGTTCACTTGGGTGCTTGCCATTGCTGAAAAACTGTCTGCGGCCACTACATCAACGGGGAGATGGACGTTGACCCCTTTTTCTTTCGCTTTGCTAAGAATGTCCAGCGCAAGATCCATTTTATCATCTTCACAGATGGAGCTTCCTACCTGACCACCTTGGGCTTTGATGAAAGTGTATGCCATTCCCCCGCCGATTATCAGATCATCTACTTTATCAAGAATGTTCTCGATGACTGTGATTTTTGAGGAAACCTTGGCCCCGCCCAGAATTGCGAGCACCGGTTTGTCATCTGCGTTAAGGGCTTTGTTGAGGCTTTCTATTTCTTTCGCCAAGAGATACCCAAAACATTTCTTTTCCGGAAAATAATTAGCCACGATTGTAGTCGAAGCATGCGCCCGGTGCGCAGTTCCAAAGGCATCGTTAACATAAATGTCGCCCAGATCTGCAAGCTGCTTGGCAAAATCCTTATCACCTGCCGTTTCCTCTTTATGATAGCGAAGATTTTCCAATAACAAAAGCGTGCCAGGTTCGAGATTGTCTGCGGCTGTTTTAGCTTCGGGGCCAACGCAATCATTTACAAATTTTACCTGAACGCCAAGAACGTTGGTTACCTTGTCCACAATGTGTTTGAGTGAAAATTCCTCCTCCCTGTTTTTTGGCCGTCCCAAATGAGACATCAGCACTGCCGAACCGCCGTCTTCAAGAATTTTGAGGATGGTTGGTTTTGCCGCTTCAATACGGGTGGCATCCGTGACTTCGTGATTGTCATTGAGCGGTACGTTAAAGTCAACCCGGATCAATGCCCTTTTATTTTCAAAGTTAAAATCGTCGATGGTTTTCATAGGTAAAATGGATTTTTCAGTATTTTTTTGGTTTGAGCCGAGTAACAAATATACAGGTAATGACGGAGATTGCTTGGCAAATCAAGTATATTTGAACCGTGAGATTTGAGAGCTGTATCGGTCAGGATTTTGTCATAAGTCACCTCAAGAACGGGGTTGCCAATCAACGGGTGGCGCATGCACAACTGTTTGTGGGCAAGTGTGGTAGTGGTATTCTTCCTCTAGCTATTGCTTATGCCCGAAACCTGGTGTGCGACCTTGAAGATTCGGGAAAACAGTCTGCCTGTAATATCAAATTTGATCACCTTAGCCATCCCGATCTTCATTTTGTGTATCCGGTGTCTAACACTGCAGAGGTGAAAAAACACGCGGTTTCAGATCATTTTGCCACCGAGTGGCGGTCCTTTCTCAAAATCAATCCCTATGCTGATCTTCTTGCTTGGCACAGGCATCTGGGCATTGAGAAAAAACAGGCTAAAATTGGGGTTGATGAGGCGCAGGATGTACTTAGAAAGCTGTCTCTAAAATCATACGAAGGTGGAAGAAAAGTGATTATCGTCTGGATGGCCGAGAAACTCAATCAGGAAGCGTCTAATAAGTTGCTAAAACTCATTGAGGAGCCGCCTGAGAAAACCGTTATGCTTTTGCTCACCGAAAGTGAGGAACAGATTATTGATACCATCCGTTCGCGCTGTCAGACACTGCACATCCCAGTGCTAGGTGAGGATCCTATACGCAATGCCCTGATTAAACAGGAAGGATGCACGGAGGCGATAGCACAAAAGATTGCCCATCAATCACAAGGAAGCTATGATAGGGCATTGCACTTGTTGCATCACGACGGTCAAGAAGATGAGTTTGAAGCTTGGTTTGTGGATTGGGTCCGTACTGCTTTTAGAGCAAAAGGCAACAAAAAAGCCATTCTTGATTTATTGGCTTGGAGCGAAACGATTGCATCCAAGGGGCGGGAAACTCAAAAAAACTTCTTGGTGTTTTGTGACGATTTTTTCAGACAGGCTTTGCTGCTCAATTACAAGGCAAGCAGTCTTGTTTATTTGAAAACTCAAAAGGGGTTTGAGCTGTCTAAATTTGCGCCTTTCATTCACGGAAACAATATTGAGGGGATCAGTAACGCGATTCAGGATGCGGCGTATCACGTGGAACGTAATGCAAGCGGCAAGATCGTATTCTCAGACCTGTCAATAAAATTGACACGCTTGCTCCATCAAAAGCAATAAAAAAGCCGCGACACTTCGCGGCTTAAGTTTGTTTAGTATCCCAAAAAGGTTATTCAGTGGCAAGCGTATCCTCGACGGCTTCATCAGTTTCATCCTGATCTTCCGTTTTTGAGTTGCTTCCGTAGGAGTCATTAAGGCTTTTAAGGACTTCCTCGGTAATCTCATAACCTTCCTTAGCGTAGAGTACACCACCGGCTTCGGTTTGGCTGTAGATGTAGTCATAACCATTGCTTTCACCATATTTCTTGACGTAGTCCTTGATCTTTTTCATTACAGAATCCATACGGGCCTGACTTTGCTGTTGCAACTGCATTCCAGACATTTGTTGCATTTGCTGCAATTGCTGCCTTTGGCTCATAAGGTCCTGCTCCGTTACTTCGCGTTCACTCGCAGACATTCTGGCCATTCCCTCTTGATAAGCTTGAACTTCCTCTTGATAGGTTTGTACCTGTTGTTGCATGCTCATCTGCATCTGGGTGGATTGGGTTTGATATTCATCCCGTGCATCTACCATTTCCTGATATTCTTCTAGAATTTTTTCTGTGTTGACATAAGCCGTTTTTTCTTTTTCACAGCTCGCTGTAGCCATCGCAATTAATGCTACTATAAAAAGTTTTTTCATAATGTGATTTTAGTAAAAGCCAAAACTAAGGTTCTTAAGATGAATTTTTGCTGTTTGATCTGTTTTTCTAATCCATAAACGATAGCTATTGGGAGATGCTGTTCAATAGATTTTAAAAATTGAAGATGAGTCGATTCTAAGCGATATGACGCGATAACTTATTCAATATCGGTTGTGGGATGGATATAATGATAAAGTCGTTCAAAAAGCCTCAGATACATTTTATTGCTTTTTCAATACATAGATTTGAGACGAAAACTCCTTAGTTCGTAATGCGCTCAAATTAGAATAGAGACCGTTAATTATTCCTTTAGCAAATGAAATTTTAGAACTTTTATATTTTTCGGAAAGAATGCTGACATAGCAAGCATCAAGTGGCATAGGAATAATTTTTATTAGTTCAAAATCAGTAGCCTTTGCCAGTTTCTCAATAGAAGCTTTATCAAAATGATATAAATGCCGGGGAACGTCATAAGCTGCCCAAAAAGACTTGTAAATTTGACTATCCTTTGATTTGTAATTAGGAACCGCAACAAATGTTACGCCGTTTTTAGAAAGTAAGTTGTGAAGGGTTTGCAGTGTTTCTTTTGGATTAGGTATGTGTTCCAATACATGCCAGAGCGTTATGCAATTGTAATGCCCCTTTGGAAGCCCACTAAAACTTTCAATTAAGTTTAGCCCTTTATCTTTGGCTAAGTCCCTAGCTTTCGTATTGGGCTCTACTCCTGTAATACGCCAGCTCTTTGATTTTGCATAAGCTAGAAAATCACCTGTACCTGCCCCAATGTCAAGAAGGTTTTTTCCAGAAACAAACTGCCCTACAATTTTTAACTTTCTGCGTAACATCACATTTTTAGCCTGCTGATAAAAAGTATTCACCAAACCTTTTTTAGAATCGGTATGCGAAATGTAATCGTCACTCTGGTAATACCGATCTAGATTTTCAGGAATAGGAATGGTTTCTAAGTAACCAAATTGAGAATTGCGTCTCAGTGCAAATTCTTCAGTAGTGACCGCGTGATCTATGATGTATTTCGGAAAATGTGTGGGTGGGTCTTCCATATCAAATAACAGATGTTTCACGTGGAACGTTATCGGCCCATATACACGAGCATCACAGAAATGTCACTAGGACTTACTCCACTGATCCTTGAAGCCTGAGATATGGTAGCTGGTTGGATTTTCGTTAGCTTCTCCCGTGCCTCGTAAGAAAGTGATTTAAGTTTAGTGTAGTCAAACTGCTCTGGAATCGAAATATTTTCCAGCCGGTTCAGCTTATCGGCATTTACTTTTTCCTTGGCGATGTATCCCGAGTATTTTACCCGTACTTCTGTTTGCTCAAGAACTTCCTTTGAAAGATTGCTTGCCGCTACATAATTTTTGACTGCGGTAACTTTCATCATATCCTCAAGATCGATTTGAGGGCGGCTGAAAATTTTAAACATTTTATCAGATTGTTTAACCAAAGCAGATTTTTTGTTTTGTAGGATGGGGTTAATCTCTTCGGGAGTAACGCTGGTTTCTTTGAAAAAGTCCACAAAATTTTGGGATTCCTTTTCCTTACGTTCCATGGTGTCCATTCGATTTTGTGAGGCCAAACCTATTTCGTAAGCTCGTGGAGTCAATCTCAAGTCTGCATTATCTTGACGCAGTAGCGTGCGGTATTCGGCTCTTGAGGTAAACATGCGGTAAGGTTCTTCCGTGCCTTTTGTTATCAAGTCATCGATAAGGACGCCGATATACGCCTCGTTTCTCTTTAAGATAAAAGGAGGCTTTTCCTGTATTTTCAATGCGGCGTTGATACCTGCCATCATTCCTTGCGAAGCTGCTTCTTCGTAACCTGTTGTTCCATTGATCTGGCCCGCGAAGTAAAGGCCACTAACCAATTTTGTTTCTAAAGTGTGCTTTAATTGCGTAGGCGGAAAGTAGTCGTACTCGATGGCATAACCCGGTCTGAAGAATTTAACATCTTCGAAGCCAGCTACAGATTTTAAGGCTTTGTATTGAACTTCCTCCGGGAGCGATGTGCTAAAGCCATTTACATAATATTCTATAGTGTCCCAACCTTCCGGCTCGACAAAAAGCTGATGCCTATCCTTATCGGCAAAACGGTTAATCTTATCTTCAATACTGGGGCAGTATCGCGGTCCCAAGCTTTTTATTCTGCCATTGAACATTGGTGAACGATCAAAGCCTTCGCGAAGCAAATCGTGAACCTCTGGACTGGTGTACGTCATCTGGCAAGAGCGCTGATGGGTCAAGGGTTGCGTTACGTTAGAATAACTGAATTTCGCCGGAACTTCATCACCAGGTTGTTCAACCATTTTAGAAAAGTCCAAAGATCTTCCATCCACACGTGGCGGCGTTCCGGTTTTCATTCTTCCAGAATCAAAACCAAACTCCATCAACTGTTCTGTGATGCCAGTGGCCGCTCGCTCTCCTGCCCGACCGCCACCAAACTGCTTATCACCTATATGAATCAATCCATTTAAGAACGTACCATTCGTTAGGACGACAGATTTGCTTTTGATTTCTATGCCCAGTGAAGTGCGTACGCCGACCACCTGATCCTTTTCGACCAAAAGACCGTTGACCATTTCCTGATAAAAGTCAAGGTTTTTGGTGTTTTCCAGCATCAAACGCCACTGCTCAGCGAAGCGCATACGATCGCTTTGAACTCTTGGGGACCACATCGCCGGTCCCTTGGATTTATTGAGCATCTTAAATTGAATGGCCGTTTTATCAGAAACAATACCACTGTATCCGCCCATCGCATCAATCTCACGGACGATCTGACCTTTAGCGATACCACCCATAGCAGGATTGCAGGACATCTGCGCAATGTTCTGAAGATTCATAGTGACGAGGAGTGTCTTACTGCCAAGATTAGCCGCAGCCGCAGCCGCTTCACACCCGGCGTGTCCTCCACCAACTACGATCACATCATATGTCGAATCAAATAAACTCATTGTTTCACGTGGAACATTAACCTTGGTTTGTAAAAAATGGGTGCAAATTTAGTCAAAATCAATGGCATGCGCTATTTTAAAGCGGAAGACTTCGTCAGATAAAAATCCTCTTTAGCCCGCATTATGTTTTTTAATGCTTTTGTCTTGTCTTCATAGCCACATAGGTGCAATATGCCGTGAGCCATAACCCGGTACAATTCATTGTTGAAAGCAACCCGAAAGGTCTCTGCGTTTTCGGCCACTCGCTCAATACTGATGAAAATTTCCCCAGCGATCAAATTGCCCGAACTGTAATCAAAAGTGATGATATCTGTGTACGTATCGTGATCGAGAAAGTCCTGATTGATTTTAAGTAAATACGCGTCCGAACAAAAAACAAAATCCAATTCAGCGATTTCCTTACCCTCTTCTTCAGCGATGTCAATCAGCCATATCTTTTCACTTTCCGAAAGAAAATTATCCCAATCGTATTGGTCGCTAAAACTAATTATCGGTATCATTAAAATAGGCTTGGGCTTTCTTTCTATAATGTCCATCCAGTGGAAGCATTTCCCGAGAAAGGATTTCTTTATTGCTGAAATACTCCTTCGCTTTGAGCTCGATAGAATTCACTTCGTTTCCAAAATCTTCTAGGTTGGTCTGGCTTTCCCGCTCTTGTTTTTGTCCCTGCTCTTGGGCAGCTTCTTTCATTTTAATAAGTTCGTGTACCACATTCAGCATACGCTGCCGGGAACGTTTGGTAATGCCATTTTCTAAAAGGTTGTCCTCAATGATTTCCAATTCCTTTAACAAGGCTTGTTGTTTTTCAGTTTCCCCATTTTGCCGCAATAGGTCTTCCAATTGGTTGCGCAGTTGCTGCTGGCGTTTGTAAATTTCGTATTGTTCGGCAAGTTCTGCTTCAGACATTCCTTCATTTCCACCGGCTTCGCCATATTGACCATCGCCTCCTTGTTTCCCATCAGAACCTTTCTCTCCGTTTTGAGTAGCGCCTTCTGATCCTTGTTGCTCTCCTTCACCTTGCTGTTGACTTTGGCCCTGACCCTTTTCGCCTTGGTCACCACCTTCCTGTTGGCCATTTTGAGCACCTTTGCCTTCTTGCCCTTCTCCCTCTTTTCCGCCGGACTGTCCTTGTTGTGCTAGTTGCTCCTGGTTCATAATAATATCCTGTAGTTGATCGCCTTGACCGGGACTATTACCAGGACTGGGCATGGGCGGACCACCTCCGCTGCTTCCTTGTGACATCGAGAGTTGTTGCTGCATATTGTCCAATACTTCCGAAAGCATATCTGCCAAGGTATTTGCCGCTGTGATCACATACTGCTGGCTGGATACGCCTTGATTGACATCATTGTTGGCAAAACGCTCTAGCGCTTGATTCATACTATAATCTGCATTGGTCAGTTCTTCGTTGATCTTCTCGCCCATTTGTACGTTACGAAGCGAAAGCGCAAAAAGACTGTCATCAATATGCTGAAAGTTCTCTTTAAGCACTTGTTGTTTGATCAGTTTTTTGGAATAAAGCGGACTGCTATTATCTATATCCCTAAAATCTTCCATCAAATCCTCTTCTTCAAACGAGAAGGTAATAAGATTATCCAGCACCTGCCGAAGCATTTTAACATCTTCTTCGAGTTGTTCCATTTGTGAGCCGCCCTGCATCATGGAGGATTTCATTTTTTGGCCCATCTGTTGCAACTTGTTTCCAGCGCTTTTCTGCTTTTTCTGTGCGGACTTTTTATTTTTCTGCGATTGTGGAGATTGGTCTTGCTCCTGCTTTTCTTCCTGATCGCCGGAATTTGATTTTTCCTGCTCCCCCTCTTTCAGCAAGTCTTCAGCTTCCTTTTGAAGGGCATCAATCTGATCTGTTTCATCTTCCGATCCAGGAAGTTTCATAGGATCTTTGAGCTGCTCATTTTCTTCATTTAAATCCTCCAGTTCCTTTTTCAAAGCATCGAATTCCTTCGAAAGTTCTTCTTGTTTTTTACTGGTATTTTCTTCCGATTTCTCGGAAAGTTCTTCTTGCTTCTTACCAAGATCTGTGAGTTTTTCAGAAGCTTGGTTTATCTTTTGCTGCACATAATAGCGCTTGGTGAGCTCCAGCAATTGTTCCAGATTACGCGTACTGTTCTTACTTTGCTTGGCGAGTTGATCCAGCTTTTCGGTGAGTTCTTCCTTAAGCAATTTGTCCTGAACCTTGGCAAGTTCTTCCAAAAGTTTTTCTTGACGTTTAAGCCGTTCTTCGTTTCTTTTTAAACGTTCCTGCAAAGCTTCATTCTGGGGGTCGTTTTCATTTTTAGTATCCTGAAAGCGTTCCAGATTTTCCTGCATTTGCTTGGAAAACTGTTGCATCATAGCATCTTGCTGACGTTGTTTTTCCAAGAAATTCTTCAATTGTTGCTGATCTGTAAAATTGAGTTTTTCCTTTTCCAGCTGGGTGTTGCGCAGTTCCCGGAACTCCGTTTTTGCCTCCTTTTGCCGTTGTAAAGTGCGGTCTATTTTTTCAATGGATTCCTTCTGTTGCGTGATCTGTTCTTGCTGAAGTTCTTCCGTAGTTCGCTTTCGGTATTCAAAGGTTTCAGAACGGCTCCTCTTGGCTCCATTCACCCCATCATTATCAAACACCTGAAAATAGTAGCGGTACGATTTGCCCGCCTCCAGCGGAAGATTGCCCGGAAATACCGCAAAAAATTCATCTGCCGTACCCCGGCCAATAGCCAGTTTTACAACAGTAGCTTCCGAAGGTTTTTCACCCAATTCATAAACCATTTCCAGCCTGCTCACACCATAATCGTCACTTACACTTCCCTGATGGTAATGCTGCTCGCCGCTCACGGTGTCCTTGCGCAGGGCAACGTCAATGGTGGGTCGGCGGTCTTGAGTAACTGCAAGTTGATAGTTTAAACGTTCGTAGTCCTTTAAATCTGAATTGCTGGTTACTATACCGTATGCAAAATCCCGAAATAATTTCTTATTGTACTGAAAATCAAAAGATTTAGTTTCATTTCTTTTGAAATTTTCTGTGGTATCCCGCGTGACAATATCAATATTGTCGGTGGCGAGGGCTTCGAGTTTCCAAGTGACTTCAGTGCCTTCGGGAACATTTGCCGAACCGGTATTCTGCAAAATTTCATCCCGTAATCCGGTATAGGCCGGATAATTGAGCTGCATTTCAAATTTAGTGATCAATGGCGTTGGTATGACTTCCAATGTAAAATCCCGCGAGCGTACCCCATTAGCTTCCACATAAAATTCCAAATCTTCCGTAGGTTGCTGTATGACGAACGAAAAGCTTCCGTCGCCCCTGCCTTTCATCAAATATTCTTGATCATCCAGTTTGATTGTCACCATTTCCGGACGCTGCTCGCCAGAGGTGGTCACGTTAATCGTAAATGGTTGCTGCTCGATCGCCCGTAAATCTTCCGCCGAAATCAAAAACTCAAAAGGCGCCGGTGGTTGGTAAGCTTTGTCGTAATTGACAAAACGGCTGTAGCTTCCGCCAAAAAAGCTTTCGCCAGAAGTCAACCCAAGAATTACAAACAGCAGCACGGGCAGCAGGGCAAACTTTAGATATTTGAAATTCTTTCGATAATCAACCGCCTTGGAAAAAGGAACCGGTTCCAGTTCTTTCTGCTTTTGGGTAATGCTTGCCAGAACGAGTTCAGAATCGGTATTTGAGCTGTACAGTTGAAGCACATTGACCAATTTATCGCTGACCTCCGGGAAATGTTCGCCGATCATTTTGGAAGCATCCTCGAGTCCCAGCCCTTTGGATAATTTTAAAAGCCGAAGCAATGGTAGCCCGATCAAACGGACAAAAACTACCAGAAGCACCGCTACAAACGACCAGAACATAAGTGTTCTGCCCAGTGGATTGAGCCAAAGAAAATACTCGATAGCGAGGTTCAGCAGAAGATATGCGCCGCCAATGGCCACAAAAAGTAGGGTTCCGCGTATCAGTTCGTTTTTATAGTACTTGCTGATAAACGCAGTGATTTTCCGCTCTATGTGTTGTATGGCGCTCAAGATCGCGTGTTAAGGTTTGGGTTATAACTAAAACTACGATAAAATAGTCTATTAACAGGGTGTAAATTTAGTCCATTCGCCCTCATTCGCATTAAACGGCGCTCTGCCCAACCCTTACAATTAATACGGCTTTAAAACTGCCTTTTTGACCAAAGCCCTACCTTTGCCCAAAAGCTGAAAATGAATACACAAGTCCGGGTGCGATTTGCCCCCAGTCCCACGGGACCACTTCATATAGGCGGAGTACGCACCGCCCTTTACAATTATCTGTTTTCCAAGAAACACGGCGGCCAGTTTATCGTGCGCATTGAGGATACTGATCAGAACCGCTATGTTCCCGGCGCGGAGCAATACATCATTAATGCATTAAACTGGTGCGGAATCCCTTATGACGAAGGCCCCGGCAAAGAAGGTGGCTACGGGCCGTACCGCCAGAGTGAGCGCAAGGATAAGTATAAGGCATTCGCCGAAAAATTGGTGGCCACAGGAAATGCTTACTATGCATTTGATACCCCGGAAGAATTGGATCATTTGCGGAAGGAGCACGAGAAAAAGGGAAAAACTTTCATTTACAATTGGCACAACCGCTTAAAACTGAAAAATAGCCTGAGCCTTTCGGAAGCGGAAGTACAGGAAAAACTTGATAGTGGTGCGGATTATGTAATTCGGTTTAAGTCACCTCAGGACGAAGAACTGGAACTTTATGATACGGTGCGTGGCGATATGACCATTGATACCAACATCTTGGATGACAAAGTGCTATTCAAATCAGACGGGATGCCAACGTACCACCTCGCCAATATTGTAGATGACCATTTGATGGAAATCACACATGTAATACGTGGTGAAGAATGGTTGCCCTCACTGGCGCTGCACGTGTTGCTCTATCGTGCTTTTGGTTGGGAAGCGCCTAAATTTGCTCACCTTCCACTGATCTTAAAGCCAGAAGGAAAAGGAAAATTGAGCAAACGGGACGGAGAGAAAATGGGATTCCCGGTCTTTCTGTTGCAATGGAAGGATCCCAAAGACGGCAGCGTTTCTGCTGGCTATCGGGAAGATGGTTATTTCGCGGAAGCGGTAATTAATATGCTCGCATTTTTAGGTTGGAATCCGGGAACGGAGCAGGAAATTTTTTCCCTGAAAGAACTTGAGGAAAGTTTTGAATTGGAAAAGGTACATAAATCCGGTGCCAAATTTGACCCGGACAAAACCAAGTGGTTTCAACAGCAACATTTACAACAGGCCGATAATGACCGCGTCACCGATTTGTTTTTTAAACTGCTTCGTAAGAAAGAAGTTGCCACTTCACAGGAGTACGTAGCTCAAGTAGTGGATTTGATCAAAGAGCGTGCGGTATTTGTTTCAGACCTGTGGGATCTGGGAGCTTTCTTATTTGAACGCCCAGAATCATATGACGCCAAAGCTGTCAAAAAAGTCTGGAAGGAAGACACCCCGGAAATCATCATTCATCTTACCAAAATAGTCAACGATACTACTCCGTTTACCAAAGAAAATTTACAGACGAATGTCAAAGGTTGGGTGAAAGATTCCGGCTTGGGCTTTGGTAAGGTGATGCAGCCTTTGCGCTTGAGTCTGGTTGGGTCTATGCAGGGTCCAGACGTGTTTGATATTATGGTGATGATCGGTAAAGAGAAAACCTTGGAACGACTGCGCTTTGCCCTCGATGAATTATAAACCGGCTATATCCTTACAAACATTGTAACTTTAAGGTCTAAAAATTTAAAGTTATGTTGATAGTTCTATATGTGCTGCTGGTCATTGGCGTCCTCTTGCTTATTTCAGCGATATTTATTGTGAAACAGCAAACGGCTGCGGTGGTGGAACGGTTTGGCCGTTTTACCAGTGTTCGCAATTCGGGCATACAGTTAAAAATCCCATTTATTGACCGCATTGCCGGCCGAATCAATCTTCGCATTCAGCAGTTGGATGTTATTGTGGAGACCAAAACCAAGGATGACGTGTTCGTTCGGTTGAAGATTTCTGTGCAGTTTCAGGTAGTAAAGACCAATGTTTATGACGCTTTCTACAAACTGGAAGATCCTCAAAATCAAATTACAAGTTATGTTTTTGATGTAGTTCGGTCTGAAGTGCCCAAGATGAAACTCGATGACGTTTTTGAACGAAAGGACGACATCGCAATCGCTGTTAAAAGCGAACTCAACCAATCGATGACCGATTATGGCTATGACATCATCAAAACATTGGTCACCGACATAGACCCCGATCAACAGGTGAAAATAGCCATGAACCGTATCAATGCCGCTGAACGCGAAAAGGTAGCTGCTGAGTATGAAGCTGAAGCTGAACGTATCAAGATCGTTGCCAAAGCACGGGCAGAGGCAGAAAGCAAGCGTTTACAAGGTCAGGGCATTGCAGATCAGCGCCGGGAGATCGCACGCGGTCTGGAAGAATCTGTTGAAGTATTGAACAACGTTGGGATCAACTCGCAGGAGGCCTCTGCGCTTATTGTGGTCACGCAGCATTATGATACGTTGCAATCCATAGGAGAGGAAACCAATAGTAATTTGATCCTGTTGCCCAACTCACCTCAGGCAGGAAGCGATATGCTTAACAATATGATCGCAAGTTTTGTGGCCTCCAATCAAATAGGTGAGGAAATGAAAAAGCAGAATTTGAAAAAAGGCTTGGAAAACAAATCCAGGAATAAAGATTCAAGCGGAGATAGGGATTTTTAAAAATTTGTCTTTAACACATTATGCAAAACGCCCGTGAAAATAAATTCACGGGCGTCTAATTTGTATTTATGGAATGCAACTTACTTGTCTTCCATATTTTTTACTTTCACTTTTTTAAGTCCAAATAACTTATTAACGGTTTTAACCACCAAAGCCTTTTTGATAATGGCACCAGCCGTGTTTCCGATTACACTTAAAGGGGAAAATGAAGATTTAGTATCTTTAAAATCAAGCTTTAACTGTTCCATATCAATTTGATTTTGAAGCTTTAAAACTTTCAAATCCTGATTGATCTCGTCAAATGATGAGTATTTGCTCATAAGGTTGAGGCATTTTCAATTGTAGGTTCAGTGTGTTCTGTAGCTACAGCAGTGTTTTCTTGAGGTGCTTCCTTGTACATTTTATTGGAAAATGCTTTGATAATTACTTTGGTAAGAACCTTCCGGGCTACTGCCAGTACAATCAGCAGCAAAATAAAATAAAACCCTGCAACTATATAAAACCCGACGCCGGGATTACCTAAGGCATCACCAAGATCTATGGCTACGCCCACCGAAGCAAACATCAATAAAATTAGAAAAAGAAGTCCAACAAGAAAGAAATAGATCGCATTGACAGTACTTTTCGCAGACTTTTTAAGTAAGGTTAATTTGTAGTACTCTTTTGTACTCTCCAAATAGGCCCTAAAGTCATCTGAAATAGTACCAACATTTTCTTTAATATTGAATATCGACATCTAGTTGTTTATACTTTTACTGAAGTTGTGGTAGTTGGACGCGGTGTTGGTGTAGTGGGTTCTACTTCATCGATCGCATCCTTAGTCGCCTTTGCGTTTTTCTTCCTAAGCTCTTCTAGTTTATGCTCCATTGCAACTAGTATATCATCTGCCTTTTCGCTGGCTGTATTCAAGGTTTCTGAAAGTTTGGTTTCAAAATTAGCCTTTGCCTTGGTTGCAGACGCACTTAGTTGATCTGAAGTTTCCTTGATCTGCTTGTTTAATTTCTTCTGCGCATCCTTGGCACCTTTAGATAACTTATCACGGGTATTCTCACCACTATCGGGTGCATAAAGTAAGCCCAATCCCGCACCAAGTGCAGCACCAGTTATTAATGCTAGAAAAGTGTTTCCTGATTTTGACATTGCTCGTATGTGTTTAATTAAATTGTTTGCTTACAAAAGTAAAGGAATTAACATTCGACCACCGTTAATAACCGGTTAATAAACATTGCGTTAAGCCAATGTATTCCCAAAATAGTCTTAAAAACCTTCTAATCTTTACGCACGTTGGCCGGGTCGTGAACCAGTATCTGCAACAATTGCATGAGGCTCGGAAAAACTATTTCCGTGGTCAGGTCGTTGTGAACCTCTAAATGTTCAAAGTGTTCTACCGTTTTGGGGTACTTTCTAGCATAGTCATCCGAGAACCAGATCAGGCCCGCAGGATAGTGTAAGGCTCCGCCCTCTTGGGCATGTAAAAAGGTACCCGATTCCCCCAAGAGTTCACCGTGATCGGAAATATAGATCATTACTGCTGGTCTTTCCGGTTTTTGCAGGGTCTTGATCACTTGATCCAAAAATGAATCCAAATAGAGCAAGGTATTATCATAGGAGTTTATCATTTCTTCTTTGGTAACGGAAGGTATATACTTGCTGGAAACTACCGGTAAATATTTACGGTGTGCATCCTCATATCTATTCTCATAATACCAATGGCTGCCTATCATGTGTACCGTCGTTAAACTTCTGTGGCCCTGTTGAAGTACAGAGTCGAGAATGGGTAGCATAACCTCGTCCCTTTTCTTGGCGAAGCTGAAAACAGATCGGTATTGATCTACAATCAAAATGGTATCGTTGGTTTTGACCACTGGCTCATAGGCTTTTTCCAAAACCTGATTACCGATCCATACTGTTTTAAAATGGGCTTTTTTGGCAACTGAGTACAGCGAGGTGTAGGGCCGTGGTTTTTCGTCAAATTTGGCATCGGTCAATAACTGGGGGACGCTGGCCGCGGTGTAGGTGTGCGCTGTGTATAGTTTATTTAGCGAAATCAAGTTGGTAGCCTGACCAAGTAACGGTGTGGTATTGCGGTGATAACCGTTTATACCCAGATGATCTGCACGCACTGTTTCACCAAGAACAAAAACTACCTGTAAACTGTCCTCTTTAAAGGTAATGGGAGCCACCTCCTCATTCAGCACAAGATTGGGTATTTCATAATATTCTTTTAAGCCATAGTAAATGGAATAGGGAAGTCTGTTTTTTAAGGTTCCGTGGCGGTTGCCTTCGACAATATGGAAGATAGAAAAGCAGAGGATGGCCAGGGGTAGGAAAAAAAACCATCCTTTTTTAGGGTTTATCTTTTGATAAAACTTAATTACCAAATAGATTACTGCACAGACCACAGCCATATACATTACAAAGGGAAGGGTAATCAGGTCGATGGCAATGTCCGGCTTTGATTCCAAAATAGCCTGCAACAACGGGGTGGTCACGGTTATATCCTGCGTATAGCTCCAGAACGCAAAACCGCTACCTATAAAAAAAGATATTGGGAAAACAATTAGGAAAACGGGCCGGTACAGGCTTAGCAGATAAAACAGCCCGGCAAGAGTGGTCTCAAGCATCATAAGGTGCAGGAGATACATCGCTGTATCCTTTATACCGTCGAGTGGAGTATGGTAATATGAGGATCCGGTAATAAAGAACACCCAAAGGATGTTTAGGAACAGATGGAAGATAACCGGTGGCCTATATGGTCTTAGTCTTTCCATTTAAAATGGGAGTGTACTTGTTTATTGCCCAGATAATAGGCATTGCCAAAATGATCTGTAGAACCGCAATACCTAACCTTTCGATCTCGGTGAAAGCAAAGATCGCACTTCCGCTTAATAATAAAATAGCCATTTTAATGACAGTGAGCATTTTAAGATGCGTTGCCAGTATGACTATGGTATGCTTGCCGATATAGCTCAACAGTGAAAAGACAGGGACCAACTTAAAGAACATAACATAAAATAGGGCGCCCATCAGGCCGCTGAGAAAAAACCAGAATTCATTTCCAAAAACAGCGCGATAAAAGTCAATTTTAACCGCCCTATTTTGACTGAATGCAAACAGGTGTACGGTCAAAAACGCCAAAGCAATGAAGACTGTATGTAATTTGGAAAGTTTCATTAGAAATGGCTTAATCAAATTGCCTAAGGCGTAAAAGCCTACAGCAACTGGTGCCAAATTTAAGCTCCACGGAAGGGAGACACCAACGACCCTGTTCCAAGTAAAGCCTAAAAACACTGTAGCTATAAGGGCAATTCCCAAAAGCAATGGGGAACGTATCTCATTTATCGCCGAAAATAGCAAAAACACCACAAATATGCAGGGAAGGAACCACATGGGGATGCCCCAATCCATAAATTCCTGACCGCCCTGAGCATAAAAAATACCAAATAAATTCTTCAAGGGGGAAAGATCCTTTAAAGCGCTCTGTCCATAGAATCTTCCAATTAACAACCAGAATAGGAATAGTATGGAAGCCCAAATGAAATAAGGGGTCAGTATAAGTTTGACCCTCTTCCTTGCGGTACCGAAAGTAACATTTTTGGGGTGAAACATCCCTGATATCAAAAAGAAAAGCGGAACGTGAAAACTATAAATGTAAGGTTCAATATCTGGATAATTATGCCCGTAAACCACTAAGAAAATAGCGAGCCCCCTTGCTTGATCTACCCAAACCAAACGTTGGTTCCGTTCTTTGGTAAGTGCGTTTTCCATATGCATAGGGACTTCTCAAGATTTAGTATTTAGAATTGAGCTCTAGCTTACGGGTAATGTTTTCCAACTATTGATCAACAGGTCATTATCGCTCTCACGAAGATCACTGCAAAATTCCTTTACTACTTCCTTGTTTTTTAGTTCTGCATCTTTGGCCATTAAGACCTTAAGGGTTTCAAGAACTGCAAGTCTGGTACCTACTTTTTTGGCAGAGGTGTTGAAAAGCGGTTCGAGTTCTTCATAACTTATTTCAGCGGCCAATTGTCTGATTGCAGCGATGGAAGCAATCCTCTTCTCATCGGAGACCTGTGCCAGTTTTTTTCCTATTTTTTTAATCTCGTTCAGCGGCTGAAGCTTGGGCATTTGCTTTTTGGCCGGCGCTTGTTTTTGAGATTGATTGGGCTTGGTCGTTTCTTTGACTTTCGCCCAACTGTCACGCAAACCTACCGTTCTGTTGAAAATAAGTTTTTCGGAAGAACTATCACGATCTACATTAAAATACCCCATTCGCTGAAATTGATAGATCGTACCCACCTCGGCGTCAGCCAAAGAAGGTTCAACATATCCTGTAATTTTGTTCAGGGAATCAGGGTTCAAAAATTCCATAAAATCTTTGTCCTTGTGACCGTCCGGGGATTCATCCAGGAACAAACGGTCATATAAGCGCACTTCTGCCGGGATGGCGTGAGCGACCGAAACCCAGTGCAATGTACCCTTAACCTTGCGTTTGCTGGCTTCGGTACCACTACCACTTTGGGAATCGGGATCGTAGGAGCCGTGTACTTCCGTAATGTTTCCGTTAGAATCTTTAACGACTGATTCCCCTTTGATGATGTATGCGTTTTTCAGGCGCACCTCCTTGCCCAAGGTCAATCGAAAATATTTTCGATTGGCCTGCTCTCTAAAATCCTCCCTTTCGATATACAATTCCTTACTAAAAGGTACTTTTCTATATCCAGCTGCATCATCCTCCGGATTGTTTTCGGCGTCAAGCCATTCCTCTTTACCTTCCGGATAATTGTCGATAATCAGTTTAATAGGATCGAGTACCGCCATAACCCGTGGTGCAATGGCGTTAAGGTCTTCGCGAATGTGAAATTCCAACAGCGAAACATCGATTACATTATCCCTTTTGGCAACACCCACAGCGTCAATAAAATTACGGATGGCGCGTGGCGTGTACCCTCTTCTGCGCAATCCAGAAATGGTAGGCATACGCGGATCGTCCCAGCCGGAAACGATTTTCTCTTCCACCAGTTTGAGCAGTTTTCGCTTGCTCATAATGGTATAACTCAGGTTGAGCCTTGCAAATTCGCGTTGTTTGGGTTTGATGCCATCGGTGTAGACGTTGTTCACAAACCACTCGTACAATGGCCGGTGTGGCTTAAATTCCAACGAGCACAGACTGTGGCTTACCTGCTCTACATAATCGCTTTCGCCGTGTGCCCAGTCGTACATCGGGTAGATGTGCCAGTCATTGCCGGTGCGGTGATGTGCTTTGTTGATAACGCGGTACATCAGCGGGTCGCGCAGCAGCATATTGGGTGCCGTCATATCGATTTTTGCCCGCAGCACGTGCTGGCCTTCGCCAAATTCCCCGTTTTTCATTTTGTCGAAAAGTTCCAGGTTCTCCTCAACAGTACGACCCCGGTAAGGACTGTTGCGGCCCGGTTCCGTAGGAGTTCCTTTTTGATCGGCCATGACGGCGCTGGATTGGGAATCCACGTAAGCCTTCCCTTCTTTGATCAGTTGAACGGCCCAGGTATAAAGCTGCTCAAAATAATCTGAAGAATAACAGACCTTGTCCCACTCATAACCTAACCAAGCGATGTCTTGCTGTATGGCATCCACATATTCCTGTTCTTCTTTGGAAGGATTGGTATCGTCAAAACGCAGGTTGACCGGGGCATTGTATTTCTCACCCAGCCCAAAACTAATACAGATTGCCTTGCAATGGCCTATGTGCAAATACCCGTTAGGTTCGGGCGGAAAGCGAAAGCGTAGTTCCTCCTGTTGATAACCGTTTTTGAGATCTTCTTCAACGATTTGTTCCAAAAAATTAAGTGGAGTATGTGTTTCTGCCATATCAGGTTAAAATGAATCGGTAAAATTACTAAAAAAAGCCCCGCTGTATTTGGCGGGGCTTTGATATTAAAAAATATGTTGTTTATCAATCTGGCAGCTCAAAGGCGGTTTCAAAATCCTGTTGGGTAATTGTAAAAACTTGGGCTTAGGGCGAAGAGTCATCACGAGAAAAAGGGCCCTGCCAAAAATCTTTAGTCTGAAAGCATAATGGGCTACTTGAGGGATTTAAACTACAAATAAATCCTTTTCCGTTAGAAAACCGGACTACTGCGGAATCAATACCGCAACCTGATAAGTTAATTTCCTCGGGGCTAAAACAAATCATGGTTTTTGAATTGGACCTTAAAGTATCAAGGCTGAAAAATCCTTGCTCCTCTATTGCAAACAGTTGGAGCGTAAATGTTTCAGCGCTGCTGTTTTGAACGGTATAGGCGTGATCATAATCAAGATCACCACCATCATCTAGAAATGGGCCGCAGGTATAAATCATTACAAATAAGTAGGTAATCAGTATTATCATTTTTGTGATTTAATCTGGAAGCTCAAAGGCGTTTTCTAGCAAATCGGGAAGAATTATATATTGATAAACACGCGTATCGATTTCTGTAAAAACAGATCCTTCAAATCTCGTAAACAAACGAAAATCTTCCGTAAAGCACAGTCCTTCAATTTGATCAGTTGAGCCATAACAACGGTAGCCTTTTGATGTTCCAACAATCTTAATTTCAATAAATCCCCCGCACAATGCTGTTGCTTGAGTTCTGGAAATTATTATCGAACATTCAAAGGCTTCACCATTCTCAACTCGTACTGTTCTTTCTTGAAAATCTCCGGTTATTTCAAGGGCTGTACCCGTTTCATTTTGAATAATATATCTGGCGCTTTGAACTTCTTCTCCATCATCAATAATACCACAAGAGTAGAAGATCATAATTAAAAAAACAAGAAAGTATTTCATAATTGAATTTTTAATTACAGTTGTCGTACATATATTCATCAAAAAGCTCTTCAACAAAACCTTCAGTCATATTGAAATGATCACGGATTAAATTTTCCTTCCAAGTATGGGGGCCGCGCGCATTGTTTAAAGAAGTTTGAATTTGACGCAAGTTATAACCGTTTACATTGTCGCGAGGTCTTGTAGTTCCTATCCTAAAATTTTGATTATAATTGTCAACTAAGTCGATCACTATGGGAGTATATTGCTCTTTATCTCCCGCATTTATAATTTCATCCTGTTTATTAGAATTATACAAATCAGTAGGTCTTGTATTATTCAACCTTCGCGTAGCTTGATAGCCAGGGTCAAGTCCCAGATATCTATCTGTAGTGACCACATTTTCAACACCTTCTGCCCAGCTTTCTTTTAAAATTTTACGGGTACAACTTCCCGACTCAAATATTGAGAACATCCCAGGATCTAGATCCCTATGTCCCCTGTGTGCAAGTTCATGTACTGTTGTTGCATAAACACCATCACTGTTTCTATAAGAACAACTGCTGGTCCTTCTGGAGATATGTATCTCTGAGATTGGCCCACTCTCAAAAAGTTGCACGGCTTTATAAAACAGGAGGCCACACAATGACCTCCTTGTTGATTTATTCTAGGATCAATCTGGAAGCTCGAAAGCGTTTTCAAAGTCTTCTTGGTTAATGGTAAACTGAAAGGTATTTTTTTCAATTTCTTCAAAGGAGGCTCGAACGAATGGACTTTTACTTGGAATACAAAGTTGTGTTTGTTCTGATTGAAAACTACAACTATAGCCAAATTCATTTGAAAATTTAATGACTATGGAGTCAATGCCGTAGCCTATGCCCAAGAAAGTTTCTGATTGAGATGAACATTTTTTACTTGATTGATTAACCTGTAAAACGTCTTCAAATACTAGTGAGCCACGACTATCAAATCCCAGAATTTCCAGATTATTTTGTGACCGATTTAAAATTACTGAGGTATACTCTTCCAGCTCTGGCTCAACAGTACAGGATATTAGGCCAAAAGCTACAACAAAGAGAAATTTTATCAATCGCATCTGTCTGGATTATTATTGAATCTCGCTTCTTGAGTATAATCAAAAAGTTCTCGAATTTGTTCAGAGGTCACGCCTCTTGGTTTGGGATATTGTAGGCCTACTCTCCAACTTACCAAATCTCTTGAATTGTCCAGAGCATCTTCTATTAATTGTAAACTAAATCCACTTACATTGTCTACTGGTAAAGTACTATTGACCGTGTTCTGATTAAAGTTGTCAATTAGATCCTCTACGATTGGTGTGTATTCGTTCATATTTGCAGCAGTTACTCTTTGTCTAAAAGAATTCCATCTAGTTATATCGTCTGGATTCGATGATTGGTAAAGTGGACTCAATCCAAAATACCGATCATTTGTGACGATCGTCTCCACTCCTTCAGCCCAGCTTTCCGTTAAAAAGGCTCTGTTACAGCTAGAAGCTGAAAAAATGGAAAACATCCCAGGATCAAGATCCCTATGTCCCCTGTGCGTAAGTTCATGTACTGTTGTTGCATAAACACCATCACTGTTTCTATAAGAACAACTGCTGGTCTTTCTGGAAATACGTATCTCTGAGATTGGCCAAAAGCCCGTAACGATATCAGGTCTATGTTGTGAGCCTACACATCTACTAAATTTAGCACTTATTTTAATAAAGTTGCTTGGCCGTTTTATACCATATTCACTGGCTATTCTGGTATAGTAGTCGTAAGCGGCATTTTGTACAAGGGCATAAAAATGAGATCGGGTACCCTCCATAAAATTTTGGGTGTCCCAGCGTTGCTTCTTGTACGTGCGATGGCCACGGTGGCGCGCATTCCAGAAGTAGGTTCCTGCCTTTACCGTAAAATAAGGGAAAGTATTAAAGTAACAGGCATATTTTACCCTTGCAGTCCTGGTCCTGCCTGTACTGAAATTGCCATTTCTATCAGTCCATCCTCGGGTAATCACGAGCCAGCCCCATTTGCGAACCCGAATTTCAGCTCCCATAACGCCTACCATAGGGTCACCCGGAAGGGCATCTTCTTCCACCTTAACAGTACCACTTGGCCGCCACTTACTTCTCCAAAATCCTTTTTGTTGTGCCTGTTGTGCCTGTTCTTCATACAATGGTGCAAAATCGATATACGCGTTTCTGGGCTGCACGCCCATAGGTTGCAGTTCTTCATAACTGTAAGAGATCGCACCAGCAGAGCCATCAACCTGTGGTATGAGGTAATTGTAGGTTTCTACCTCAGGGCCCAAGTTATCGGAAATCAACAAGGCAGTGGTATTGAGTTCATAATAAATATCCAGAAGTTCTTCTTCATAGGGAGTAGGATATTCCTGTATTTCATCTTCACGGGTAAAATAGAGGTCTTCCAATTTTTCCCGTTGCACGCTGCCTACCGCAGCACTTAAATTATAATCGGCAGGCACAGTGCTATAGTACCAAGTAAAATCTGTACCGGCCATACCGGGGTCTTGATAGATGGCTCCCTCCGTTTGTACCTCATACTCAAAGGGTGTATCAGAAACCGCTAGTAAGGTGTCGTTGACGAGAAGGTTATACTCGGTACTATCCTTGGGCAAAAAGCGGTAATAATAATGGGTGGTAGGAAACTCGTTCAGTCGATTTCTCTTGTCAAATTTGCTTTTATAGGTTTTTGATGTTGGGTTATTCACAAGGTTTTGATAAGCTGCTTGCATATTCTGCACAGAGCAGGGTATACTATTCTTCTTCCCGAGCGTACTGAATTTTGAATCTTCGGTTATCTGTTGAGATAAATCCTGTTCTTGGCCCAAGGAGTTATCTACTATTGGATCTTCTGAACAGGATGCCAAAATAAGTAGAGAAAAGATCCAAAAGAATGTGCGAATGCATTTAATTGGTATAAAATCCTGCGGGGGGGGTAATTTTTGTAAATCATAATGTGTTTGCTTAGTTATAGGGTAAATGTAAGCCAAACAAATCCTTGATTGTTAAGTAAAGGTTAAATTATCACCAAAAATCATATTTTATATAAGCATAACTTAAAAAATCCCACCAACCGGTAGGATTTTCAAATTCAATTTATTTTAAAGTGCTTAATGCTTTTTAAAATGCTCCGGACCTTTACCTAAGAAAGGGTGCGCCATCACGGTACGGTTTTCCTCGTTATGATCGTTGAAGGTTTTCAGCTGCTTCATCCAAAATAGAAAAGCGGCAAAACCTATCAACATAAATACCCAATTCAGGGCGTTCGCGGCAAACCAACTGTCAAGTTCCAGTTCGCGCAACCAGTCAAACGGAGCAAAAGCCACATTTACAAAAAAGTCTTCTATGCCGTAAAAAAGGTCTTTCAATTCCATAATTTCGCAAATTAATTGCTGCGGGAGTATCGATAACTTCCCTTGCGCTGCAAAAATAGTAAATCAGGCAATGCTGACAAGTTTTTTTAGCACCACAAAACCTATAAACTATGTGTTTACGCTCGTGGTGTTTGCAATAGGCTTTGCATTGTCACGGTATTATTCCTTCAATGATGCAGATTTCCTTCAATACACGAGCATCAGCATCGGTATTTTCTTACTGTTTCTTTTTTTGTTTTGGCTTTATAATTTTATCGTCAAGCGAAATAAAATGGCCTACGAAACCAGCAATGTGGTACTGTTGCTGATGCTGTTCCTGATTGCTTTTCCACAAACTTTTTCCCACTGGGACCTTTGCCTTGCTGCATTGTTCTTGCTGTTGGGGCTGCGGCGCATATATAGTCTGGGCTCGCAAATGGACACCAAAAAGAAAATCTTTGACGCTACCCTATTTGTCCTTGTGGCCAGCCTCTTCTATTTCTGGTCTATTGCGTTCTTGGTATTGGTCTATATCGGTATTTTGTTTTACGCCCGCACCGACTACAAAAACTGGATGTTGCCCTTTGTCAGCATGTTGGTCTTCGTCCTTTTGGTCGTGACTTATGCGCTGTATTCAAATGGCATCAAGGCTTTTCTTTCGGCATATTATCAAAGTCCCCAACTGGTAAATTTTACATCCTTTTCTATCCATAGGATCGTGCCATACGTGATTTTTGGACTGCTGCTACAAATAGTTATGGTCACCTACACCGGGTTTCTGAGAGATACCCAGCAACGTTTTAAGAGCAGCTACCGGCTTATCATAATTACCGCTATGATCGCATTGACCATCGTTTTTGTGCTGGCGCCGGTGCACGATGGCCGTGAACTCTTGTTCCTCGGGTTTCCGTTTGTGGTGATGTTTTCGCGACTGCTCGAATCACAGGCCAACTTTTGGGTCCGCGAGATCATGCTTGCCCTGCTCCTCGCCCTTCCGCTAATCCAATTGCTGTTTTGAGTCATTCCATCGAGCAAATAGAGACCGAATTAAAAAAACGCTGGCGCTACAAATACCAATGGTTCCGGAAGCAGAACGACCTGTGGGACCGCCATTCCCGTTTTATTTATTCGGTGCTGCCTTTTGAAGGGCTGGTCGAAAATATTGCAAGGACCGTTTCCGAAAAAAATTTGGACAAAAAGGAATTTTTCTATTATTCCATCAATCGCTGGTACAACTTCTGGAGCGCGGTGGCCGTGGAGCAGGTGTTTGTAAATCAGCCCGGCGTGACCGCAAGTCTGAATGCGCGCAACCGTCTGGAGGATTTCAGCATTCATGGGATTACCTTTGACCACAAGACCACACGTTTCCCAAAAGGTTTCGGTAAGGATTTGGCATACGCCAAAAATAATCCGCAGCAATTGACGCAATGGTTGTACAACAACCAAAGTACCGGCCAGCGGCAGCATTACGCCAGCCGGCTTTTTGTCGTGGTACACGATCAGAATGGCAATCATTACAAATTGAAAGCAGAAATTTCCTGGTTGGCCACGCTGGTGGAAGATTTAGTCAAAAACTTTAAAAAGGAAAATTTGATAATCAATCAATTTACTGACCGGCCCCGTTCATTTTCGGCCGTAATCTGGGCAACACGATGAATTATATAGGATCAAAACACAAACTCTCCGGCTGGCTGCTTGAGAATGTTCAGTCGGTTTGCGGAAGGGATCTTTCCGATAACGTGTTCTGCGATCTTTTTGCCGGTACCGGTGCGGTGGGCAGAACCTTCAAACCTTTGGTAAAAGAAGTAATCGCCAACGATCTGGAATATTACAGTTACGTTTTGAACCAAAATTACATCGGCAACCACAAGCCTATTAATGCATCTGCTTATTTTGAAAAGCTCAACCGGCTTCCCTCCCGTCGCGGATTTGTTTTTCAAAATTATTCCGAAGGAGGAAATGCAGGCCGACTCTACTTTTCCAAAGAAAACGGTTTAAAGATCGATGCCGCACGCCAGCAGATCGCCCGCTGGAAGGAATCCGGCAAAATGGATGATACGCTTTATTTTCACCTTTTGGCAAGCCTGCTGGAAGCCGCAGATAAAGTGGCCAATACGGCTTCGGTGTATGGTGCTTATTTGAAGAAGATCAAAAAATCTGCTCAAAAAACGCTAAAAATTTTACCGGCAAAATTTGATATAACTCAAAATCCGCATCAAGTCTATAACGCAGACAGCAACCAGTTGATTGAGAATATTTCGGGCGATATCCTCTACCTCGACCCGCCTTACAACGCCCGGCAGTACGGGGCAAACTATCATTTGCTGAACACTATTGCAAAAAAGGATACCTTTGTACCCAAGGGAAAGACCGGGCTGCGCGACTATGGTAAAAGTGCTTATTGCAGCAAGGTTGAGGTGGCCAAAGTTTTTGAAAAACTTATCGCTTCCGCGAAATTTAAGTACGTATTTTTAAGCTATAACAACGAGGGGCTGATGCCCAAACAGCAGGTCAGTGAAATTCTGCAAAAGTATGGAAGATACGATTTGGTCACCAAGGATTATCAGCGTTTTAAGGCAGACAAAACAGAAAACCGAAACCACAAGGCCACGGCCACACAGGAATATTTACATATTTTAGAAAAAGTATAAGTTATGTTTTCGCATACCGCAAACCGCATTTTTAAAGAAGTTATTGAGACCTATCACGAGAAGGATGAGGTCGATCAACCTTTTGAGAACCCGTATGACAAGGATGTTTATAATGTAGAGCACCTGCTATACCGCAAATGCTGGATAGATACCGTGCAATGGCATTATGAAGACCTCATCCGCGATCCTGAAATTCAGCCCGAAGCTGCTCTCGAACTCAAACGAAAAATAGACACGAGCAATCAGGAACGGACTGATATAGTCGAGGATATTGACGGTCACTTTCTGGATGAGTACAAGGACGTCGAGCCCACTCCCGAAGCTGTGATCAATACAGAAAGCCCTGCGTGGGCGGTAGATCGTCTTTCCATTTTGGCACTCAAGATTTATCACATGCGAGAAGAGGTGCTGCGGGAGGATGCTTCGGCGGCGCATAAGGAAGCCTGCCAGGCCAAACTTGATATTTTGCTTGAGCAGCGGGTGGACCTTTCTACTGCGATAGACCAGTTATTGCGGGACATTGAGCAAGGCGATAAATACATGAAAGTCTATAAGCAGATGAAAATGTACAACGACGACGAGCTCAATCCCATTCTGCGCAAGCAGCGATAATCCCTTGTTTTGACCCAAAACCTGCCCAAACGTATTCTTTGCATCCGCTTGTCTGCGATGGGTGATGTTGCGATGACCGTGCCTGTACTGTTGAGCCTAACGGCGAAATATCCCCAACTGGAAATCACCGTGGTTTCCAAATCGCAGTTCAAACCCATTTTTACTGAAATCCCCCAGGTCACGTTTCAAGCGGCTGAGGTAAAGGGGCAGCATTCCGGGATTTTTGGAATTTACAAGTTGTACCGTTCGTTAAAAACCGAAGATTTTCACGCAGTGGCAGACTTGCACAATGTCATTCGATCTAAAGTGCTTCGTAATTTTTTTCGCTTACGCGGAATTAAAATTGCAATTATTGATAAAGGCCGTGCCGAAAAAAAGCATTTGACCCAGCTACAGCCCAAGACCCTGCACGACCTTAAAAGCACCCACGAGCGTTATGCCGATGTTTTTAGGAAACTGGGTTTTGCGTTTGCTCTTTCGCCGGAAGCGCTACTTCAGAAAAAGCAACTACCATCACTGAAACAACTGCATAAATTGACAGGAAAATGGTTGGGCATGGCACCTTTCGCGACACATCCCGGCAAAGAATATCCCGAAGATTTATTGCTGCAATGCCTGGATTTACTGGTCAATGAAAATCTTACCCTCCTGCTTTTTGGAGCGCCGGGTTCTGAAAGTGAAAAATTGTCCACTTGGGCTGATGCTTACCCAAATGTGCACAACCTTGCTGGTGAACTTGATTTTAAAGATGAGCTGGCTGTCATTTCAAACCTCGACCTGATGCTCGCTATGGACAGTGGCAACGGCCACTTGGCCGCGATGTACGGCGTACCGGTGATTACGCTTTGGGGCGTGACCCACCCCTGTTTGGGTTTTGCACCTTTCAATCAACCCAAAATAAATCAGATCACCTCAGACCGGGAACTTTTCCCAATGATCCCAACTTCGGTCTATGGTAATAAGCTTCCTGTAGATTATGAGCGGGTGATGCAAACCATTTCCCCGGAAAGGGTGATTGAAAAGGTTAAGGAGATTCTGGTTTAAGAAATGACAGGAATGATGTTTTAGTGGTAAAGACTCACGACAATAGCTGATATACCATTTTGCCGCTTAACCAATTTACCATCGCCCAGTTCACCATCAAACCTCATCATAATTGACTGTCACACTCGCCGAAGTGGGATGCGCTTGACAGGTCAGTATCAATCCCTCTTCTATCTCATCATCGGTCAGAATTTGGTTTTTGCGCATCTTGGCACTGCCGCTGGTGACCCGGGCAATACAGCTACTGCAGATACCGCCCTGGCAAGAATGCGGTGCATCGATATCGCGGTCCAGACAGGCGTCGAGTATAATGGTGTCCTGGGGCATGATAAAATCAAATTCCTCGTCATCGACCAGGATTTTCATCTGGCTCTGCCCTTCCAGTTTGTCGTCAACTTCGCCGGTTTCATCGCTGGAAAAAAGTTCGAATAGAATGTTTTCCTTGGCGATGCCGTTTTCTTGAAGGATTTCGGTGACGGTGTTGATCATTGCTTCTGGGCCGCAGAGATAGCACTTGCTGAAGTCGTGGGCTTCAAATTTATTGCGAAGCACATAATTTATTGACGACCGCTCAATACGACCAAATTTTGCGCCTTCTTCTTGCTTTCGGCTGTAGATGAATTCGATAAAAAACCTTTCGGGATATTTCAGCTGGAGTTTAAGCAGTTGTTTGTGAAAAATGGTTTCTTCCACGCTTCTATTCCCATAAACCAGCACAAAACGGCTTTTAGGTTCCCCTTCCAGTGCCGTCTTAACTATGGAAAGAATTGGGGTGATCCCGCTTCCGGCAGCAAATGCGATATAATCCTTCTGGTTTTCGCCGCTAGGCTCAAATACAAATTTTCCTTCGGGCGGATGCACCTGTAGGGATTCACCAACTTGCAGTTTGTTGTTTGCCAATACCGAAAACGTGCCGTCCTTCACTTCTTTGACAGCAACCCGGAGCTTGCCGCTACTGGGCGTCGAACACAGCGAATAGGCACGGCGTACCTCTTTGCCATTGATCTCCTTCTTAAGGGTGATGTACTGACCTGCTGCAAATGAAAAAGTTTCCGCTAAGTTGGCAGGAACATTAAATGCGATGCTAACCGCCTGTTGCGTTTCGCGGTTTACTTCTGAAATTGTGAGCTCGTGAAATTGGGCCATTGAAAAAAATTTTGGCAAAAATACAAACCTCATCACGCTCTCGTGTAACATTTTCATAATTTTCCTACCTATTGTGAGCCTCAACATACCAAACCTTCTTTTATGCTAAAACACTTCATTTCCCTACAATGGAAAAGTTTTGTCCGGTCTGCTTCGTTTAAGACCAATTTGATTTTGAAAATCCTGATGGTGTTTGGGGCGCTTTACTTTATCGCGCTTTTTCTGGGTGCCGGCTTTATCCTGTTCTACGGCCTGAAAAAAAACGGAATGGAACCGTTGGCCACCCTAAATAAATACCTGATTTACGTCTTGGTCGTTGATCTGCTTTTTAGGTATTTCTTTCAGAAGATGCCGGTGATGAACATCCAGCCATTGCTAACGCTTCCCATTAAAAAGAATAAGATTGTGAATTTTGCGCTGGGCAAGACCGCTGTTTCCTATTTTAACTTGCTGCATGCATTTTTCTTCATTCCGTTTTCTGTGATTTTGTTGATTGAAGGATACAGCGTGCTAGGTGTGATCTGTTGGCACCTTGGAATCCTCTGCCTCATTTACATAAACAATTTTGTCAATGTTTTTCTCAACGACCTCTTAAGTGTGGTGCTAGTCGTTGGTGGGATCATTGGTGTTCTTGGGGCCGCACAGTACTACGGGTATTTTGATGTGACCGAATATACCCAGCCGTTCTTTCAGGCGCTTTATGAGACCTACTGGATGTGGCTCATACCGCTGGTGGTAATGCTGGCGATGCTAAAGATGGCTCATTCGTATTTCTTGAACCGTTTGTATTTGGATGCCGGTCTGGCGAAAAAACAGGATGTTGCCACTACCGAAAATCTGGACTGGCTGGAACGCTTCGGAAGAATCTCAACCTTTCTAAAAAGCGACATCAAACTCTTAAAGCGCAATAAACGTAGCAAGACGACCATCTATATGAGCATTGGATTTTTATTTTATGGCCTGCTGTTTTTTACCGGTGCAGTCGAGGTCTATGACAATCCGTTTTTTAAAGTTTTTGCCGGGATTTTTGTAACCGGCGGTTTTCTGTTCAGCTTTGGGCAATTTGTACCGAGTTGGGACAGTTCGTACTATCCATTGATGATGACGCAGAATATAAGCTATAAAGAGTATCTCAACTCCAAATGGTGGCTTATTGTCATTGCAACGGCACTTTCTACAGTGATAGGCGCGTTTTACCTCTTTTTTGGCTGGGAAGCCTATGCTGCCATAGTGGTGGGAGGCATTTATAATATAGGTGTCAACGGGCACGTGGTGCTGTTGGGCGGCGCTTTCATTAAAACGCCCATTGATCTGACCAGTAACAAAAAAGCTTTTGGCGATAAATCTGCTTTTAATGTGAAAACACTTTTGATTACCCTGCCCAAATTATTACTGCCCATCGCGCTTTATGCTGCAGGCCATTTTATTTCAGGTCCGGTGCTTGGCTTTAGTCTGGTCGCACTTGCCGGTGTAGCAGGATTTGCACTAAAAGATCTTGTTTTCGACAAAATCATCAAAATCTATAAGGCCGAAAAATACGAGACCCTGGCCGCTTACAAACAAAAAAATTAAAATATAGATGCTGACCTGTAAGGTTTGTAAAACCTTGTAGGTCTTCAATTCAAGACTTCAAAAACAATGTCATATGATTCAAATAGAAAACCTCACCAAAAGTTATAAAGGAACCACGGTGCTAAATATTGAATCGCTCGAAATCCCAAAGGGCGAGGCTTTCGGCTTGGTGGGAAACAACGGTGCCGGGAAGACCACGCTTTTTAGCTGCCTGCTTGACTTGATCCGTCCTAGCACCGGTTTTATCAAGAACGGCGACATCCGGGTGGATGAGGACGAAGCTTGGAAAAGCCACACCGCGGCCTTTATCGACGAGAATTTCCTGATCGGTTACCTGACGCCAGAAGAATACTTTTATTTTATTGGCGAGCTGCGCGGTGCAAACAAGGCGGATGTAGATAAGCTGTTGGCAGGGTTTGAAGATTTCTTTAATGGTGAAATCCTAAACGGAAAAAAATACCTGCGCGATCTTTCCAAAGGGAACCAAAAGAAAGTGGGTATTGTCGCCACCTTGATAGGTGATCCTGCAGTTATTATTCTCGATGAACCTTTTGCCAACCTTGACCCTACGACACAGATCCGCTTAAAGGGAATTATCAAAAACCTGGCAGCTGATCCTGATCGCACGGTTTTGGTGTCCAGCCACGACCTCATTCACGTTACCGAAGTCTGTAAACGCATTGTAGTGCTCGAAAAAGGCGTTTTGGTCAAGGACATCGTAACCTCTCCGGCAACATTACGCGAGCTGGAAGCCTTTTTCGGTAAAGCGGAAGAACCTTTGGTAATTGAAGGCGAAGAAGATAAGCCGCTTTAAAATCTTTGAGAAATGGTTTTTGAGATTGCTGCTATCTGTTTTTGAAAGCTTTGATGTGCGTATTACGTCCCAAATAATTCCCAACTGAAAAAAACCTTGTATTTTTACGACCTTTCCATACTAAACGGCAGGGAATGCAGTTTTTAGGAAAGGCAGTTAATGCAGGCTTGATTTTGAAAAGAACGCTTTTACTTTTTCTTCTTACCGCAGTGGTTATTTCGTGTTCACGAAAACGAAATAATTTCGTCAGCCGCAGCTTTCACGCGGTTACCGCAGAGTACAATACCTTGTACAATGGAGATCTTGCGTTGACGGAAGGTCAACGGGGACTTGAAGATAGTTACCTTGACAATTATTGGGAAATCCTGCCAGTCGAGCGGCTGGAACAACAAGATTTTATGAATCTTCCCGGAGAGGATGAGAACCCCAACTTTGACCGGGCAGAAGAAAAAGCGATCAAGGCCATACAGAAGCACAGCATGATCATCGACGGCAAGGAGCGCAATCCGCAGATCGATGAGGCGTATATGCTCTTGGGCAAATCACGGTATTACAGCAGCCGTTTCTTGCGGGCCATTGAAGCGTTTAATTTTATTTTGGCGACCTATCCCGCAAGCAACAACATTGCCCAGGCCAAAATCTGGAAGGCCAAAACAAACATAAGGTTGAGCAACGAGCAAGTTGCGATACGACGGCTCAAGAACCTGGTAAAGTACGAGACCCAACTTAGCGATCAGGATTATGCCGATGCTTCGGCTATGCTCGCGCAGGGGTATATAAACTTAGAAGAACTGGACAGCGCCGCAGTTTATCTTCAAAAAGCGGTAACGCTTACGCGAAAAAACGAAGAACGCGGCCGCTACTATTTTATTCTGGGTCAGATCAGTGATAGGCTGGATCAAACCTACATCGCCAATGCGTATTACGACAGCGTCATCAATCTCAACCGAAGAATACCACGCCGGTATATGATCAATGCCTATATGGCCAAAGCTCGAAATTTTGATAATGAAAACGGGGACGACGACCTGTTTCAGTTTGAACAGCTTACCGATCTGGCCGAAAACCGCGAGAACCGTCCCTTTCTCGATATGATCTACAATCAGTTTGCTGAATATTATTTGCAACAGGGCATAGAGGATTCAGCCATTAACTACTACAATTATTCGTTGCGGCAAGGTTCACGCGATGAGTATCTGGTTTCCCGCAATTACCTGAACCTGGCCGAGATCGCTTTTGAAAACACAGAATATGCCTTGGCAGCTGCTTACTATGACAGTACGCTGACCACAAGCAATGAGAAAACCCGCGAGTACAGGCGCATTACAAAAAAAAGGGACAACCTGGATGATGTCATTATGTATGAGGAGATCGCCAGTACCAACGACAGTATTTTAAGATTGGTGAATTTTACTGAGGAGGAGCGCGAAAGTTATTTTCAGAAATACATCGATAGCTTGGTCGCCCGCGATGAGGCGATAAGGAAAGAACAGAAAAAAAACAATGTGAAGAACAACGAATTTTTCACTGAAAACCCAATCAACCAGAATAGTTCAGGAGAATTCTATTTTTACAATTCCACAGCTGTGGCCCAGGGAAAGCTTGCATTTGAGTCCCGATGGGGAGACCGTGATCTTACTGATAACTGGCGGGTTTCTTCTGTAGCTTCTGGCGGAGATGGGGCACTTGATGATGATCTCGATCTGCTTCTTGACGAAGGAGATGGCGGGATTGTTTACCGAATTGAAGATTATCTGGAGCAGATCCCGTCTGACCCTGGTGTTATTGACACCTTAAACCTTGAACGTAATGATGCTTATTTTCAACTGGGCGTCATTTACAAGGAAAAGTTTAGGGAGTATGAACTTGCAGCTTCCAAGCTTGAAGGACTTTTAAACAATGATCCCAATGAGCGTTTGATCCTTCCGGCGAATTACAACCTATACCAGATTTATAATGCCTTAAATGATGCGACTGCGGAAACCTATAAAAATACCATTCTGCAAGCGTATTCTGACTCGAGATATGCCGAGCTTTTAAGAAACCCAGGAGTCAAGGTGGAAGCCTTGGCCGGTAGTCCTGAAGTGCTTTTTGATTCGTTGACCAACGCCTTGCGCCGTCAGGAATTTGAACGGGTCATAGCAGGAACCAATACATTTATCGCTAAAAACACCGGTGAAAAACTGATGCCCAAGTTTGAACTGCTGCGTGCCGCGGCGCTTGGCCGTTTTTACGGGTTTGAGGCTTACAAGCAAAGCCTGAATGAGATCGCGTTGACGTATCCCAATACAGATGAGGGCAAGGAAGCACAGCGATTGATTGATGAAACGCTTCCGCAGATGGAGGATGCCGCGTTCAAACCCACGGATGTTAAGGACAATTGGAAATTGCTTTATGTCTTTCCGGCGCCAGCCGAAGATTTTGACGTCGCCAAAGAAATCTTGGACTTGGGCCTTGAGGAATATGGGTATAGTGGTTACAACGGTTCTCAGGATGTCTATGGCCCAGATTTGAATTTATTGGTCGTTCATGGGTTTAGGTCAGAAGGAGAAGCTTTGGCATTCGCTAAAAAACTGAGTACAGACAAGGAGTTCGACTGGGAATATGAAGCAAATACCATAACTTCGGCCAATTACAGGATAGTGCAGCTGCACAAAAACCTACAGCTATATTTAGAAAATAAGAGCAATTGATATGCTTATGAGAAAAGACCGCAACATCATAGGAGAACCCGGAAACAAACAGAACCGTATCAGCGAAGGAACAAAGATCGTGGGCCAGATCATTGCACAGGGCGGGCTGCGCATTGATGGTCATATCGAGGGGACGATCGAGGCCCCGGGCAAGGTAGTTCTTGGGAAATCTGGCAAGATCACCGGGGACTTGACCTGCACGGATGCCGACATCGAGGGAACCCTGAAAGGTAAACTTTCTGTGTCTGAACTGCTTTCCCTCAAGTCAAGCGCATCCATCGACGGAGAAGTGATTACGGGCAAACTTGCCATTGAGCCGGGCGCAAACTTCAACGCTACCTGTGAAATGAAAGGGATGGTCAAAAATTTGGGAGGTGAGCAAAGAAAACAAGAAAAAGGAAAATCCGCTTAAGACCTGGGCGATTTTTTCGACCTTGGGCATACAGATGGGAGCAACCATTTATGGTATGTCTTGGCTCGGCGGAATTCTGGACGAAAAATACCACACAGATAAACTTTTTACAGCCTTAGGGGTGATTCTGGCGGTTGCGGGATCAACGTATCTAGTAATCGTACAGCTGAAAAGGATCAACAAAAAAGACCAAAAGTGAATTTTCTTACCAAAACGGTAGCTGGTTTGACCTTGCTGGCCTTAATTCTGTTTTTTTGCCATTATTTCATCATTGGCGGTAATCTCGTGATGACCTCCGGGATTTCACTCGTTACTTGTTATATCTATTTGTACTTGCTTACCTTGGGGATTGTTTTGGCGATGCATTATCTTAAAGGTATTATGCCCGCACAAGTAGGATACGTTTTCCTCATGGGCATCTTTGTCAAGATGGGTTTTGCTGTACTGCTTTTTCCACAGCTGCTCGCCAAAGAAACTCCCAAGGCCGAAATTTTAGGTTTTCTTGTTCCCTATCTCCTGTTTCTCTTGGTAGAAGTAGTAGTGATTTACAAAACCCTCTCAGAAGCTCCATAAACAGGGCGCAATCAAGCGGGTAACCGAATTCTGATAATATTGGGATTTAGGTTAACGAAACAGTTTTTTTGTTTACATTTGCACGCGAAATAAGAGAACGAATTTACTAAGTAATTTCTTATGGTAAAGGCATACGTAAGGGCTGCATTATTTACTTTTTTATGCGCTTTTTCAATGACTGCAACCGCTCAGGAGCACGCAGTTCATACCGGTGAAGAGGACGCCCATTACGGAGAGGGTGATGCCGTTAATACCCGTGAGGAGGTCAAACAGTTTATAGGCCATCACCTCAAAGATTCTCACTATTTCACGCTTTTTGAAGATGTGGAGAGTGGTTACCACCTCAGCTTGCCCTTGCCTGTAATCCTATGGGACGAAGGTCTTCAGGTTTTTTCTGCTTCTCAATTTCACCACGGAAGTGAAGTCGCTGAGGTCAACGGAAATTACTATTCATTATATCACAATAAAATTTACAGGACCAATGCCGATGGCGATGTTACCATAGACGAGCACGGTCATCCCACGCAGCTCAAACCTTTGGATTTTTCCATTACCAAGAATGTAGTAACCATGTTTATCGTGGGTTTCATTATGTTTTTGTTGTTTCGCTCCTTGGCAAATAATTATAAGAAACGATCTATTCCTAAGGGTATCGGTAGGGTTTTGGAGCCTTTGGTCGTTTATGTACGTGACGAAATCGCCATTCCAAACATAGGTGAAAAAAAATACCGCCGGTTTATGGGGTATTTGCTTTCCGTATTCTTTTTTATCTGGATTGCAAATATGCTAGGGTTGACACCGCTGGGCACGAACTTGACCGGAAGCATTTCAGTGACCTTTACTTTGGCTGCTTTTACGTATTTGATTACTCAATTTAGCGGAAATAAAGATTACTGGAAACACATTTTTTGGATGCCGGGAGTGCATCCGGTAATGAAGATATTCTTTATCCCAATAGAGATTTTGGGAACATTGACCAAGCCTTTTGCGCTGTTAATACGTTTGTACGCAAACATCACAGCTGGGCACGTGGTACTTTTCACCCTATTTGGTTTGATCACGGTGATGAAAACCACTATGGGTGGCGGTGCTGCTACTGGTTACGGAGTATTTTTCTTTATCATGTCTCTCTTTATTACAGTTATAGAACTTTTAGTTGCGTTTTTGCAAGCTTATATTTTTACCATTCTGTCTGCCTTGTTTATTGGTATGGCCGTGGCAGATCACGATCACGACCACCACGGGGAGGAAGCAGATGCTGAAGATGTAAGAGAAGAATTTGTTTAATTATATATTTATATTATGGAAATCCCTTTGGTAGGAGCAGGTTTAATCGCGATTGGTGCAGGTATTGGTTTAGGTATGATTGGTAGCAAGGCTATGGAAGCTATTGCCCGTCAGCCCGAAGCTGCTGGTAAGATCCAAACAGCGATGATTATTATCGCTGCACTTTTAGAAGGTTTTGCATTTGCTGCCCTTTTGTTGGGTTAAGAAGCAAAACAACAAAACGAACACCGGTAACGGTTGGTTATCGGTTTTCGTTTTAATTAAACAGAATTAAAACAGAATACCACAATTTTCAGAAATGGATCAGTTATTAGATGATTTTTCGGTTGGCCTCGTTTTTTGGCAGGTAGTAGTTTTTTTGATCATCATTTTCTTGATGGCCAAATACGCTTGGAGACCGATACTAAATTCCCTGAACGATAGGGAACGCGGTATTGAAGATGCTTTGGCAGCCGCCGAAAAGGCAAAACTGGAGATGCAGAATCTTCAGGCCGATAATAAAAAAGCCTTGCAGCAAGCCCGTGCCGAGCGCGACGCTACAATTAAAGAAGGTCGTGAAATCCGTGCCAAAATGATTGCTGATGCGGAAGAAGATGCCCAAGAAAAAGCTGATAAAATGATTTTACAGGCACAGGAGGCCATCGCTTCAGAAAAGCGCGCAGCTATCGCCGAGATAAAAAGCCAAGTAGCTACCCTATCTTTGGAAATTGCGGAAAAAGTGGTTAAAAGAGAGCTTTCCGATAAGGAAAAACAAGCAGCTTACGTAGAAAAAATGTTGCAGGACGCAACGCTTAACTAAGAATTCATGGCTTCAAGAGCAGCCTCAAGATACGCAAAAGCAGTTTTAGCACAAGCTTCTGAAGAGAAGAACGAGGAGTTGATCTATGGCAATATGAAATCCATAGCGCAAACTTTAAGTTCAAGCAAGGAGCTGCGTGACGTGTTGAACAGCCCGGTCATCAAGGCCGATAAGAAGCGTGATATCTTACGGGAAATATTCAGCGACAGCCAGCAGGTGGTCAAAAACCTTTTTGATGTGCTCATCGATAGAAACCGTACGGGTATCCTGGATGATATTTCAGAGGCATACATTTCGGTTTACAATAAAGCACATGGAGTCGTGGTTGCAAAAGTCACCACGGCAGTACCTCTAGATGCCAAGCTGGAAGCAGAAATTCTGGCTAAGGTCAAGGAACTCACCGGAAGCCAAAAGGTAAATCTCGAGCATAAAATCGATGAGGATATCATAGGGGGCTTTATCCTTAGGATTGGAGATACCCAGTACGATGCCAGTGCAGCCAATCAGCTGGACCGTATAAGAGAAGAATTCAGTACACGAATAGTATAATAGGGCAATGCCCAAGAATAAATAAAAGTAGGGCGCAGAGCAATACAATTTGCGCTAGCTAAATCAAAATACAATGGCAGAAGTAAATCCGGCAGAAGTTTCAGCGATTTTAAAAAAGCAACTTTCAGGTTTTGAAGCATCCGCTTCACTTAATGAGGTGGGTACCGTCCTTACCGTGGGGGATGGTATCGCTCGCGTTTATGGACTTTCTAACGCGCAGTACGGGGAATTGGTTTCCTTTGATGGCGGTCTGGAAGGTATTGTGCTTAACCTGGAGGAAGATAACGTCGGTGTGGTTCTTTTGGGACCATCCAAACAAGTCAAGGAAGGCGATACCGTAAAGCGTACGCAGCGTATAGCTTCAATTAAAGTCGGAGAAGGTATCGTAGGTCGTGTTGTTAATACACTGGGTCAGCCTATCGACGGTAAAGGCGGAATTGAAGGGGAAACCTATGAAATGCCCTTGGAGCGTAAAGCACCGGGTGTAATTTATCGTCAACCGGTTAATGAACCATTACAAACGGGTATCAAGTCTATAGATGCGATGATCCCAGTGGGACGTGGCCAACGGGAGCTTGTTATTGGTGACCGTCAAACGGGTAAAACCACGGTTTGTATCGACACCATCCTTAATCAGAAAGAATTCTACGATGCCGGCAAAACGGTATATTGTATCTATGTAGCCATTGGTCAGAAAGCTTCTACTGTAGCTAATATCGCAAAAGTGTTAGAAGAAAAAGGTGCTTTGGCATATACCACTATCGTTGCGGCAAACGCATCAGATCCAGCACCTATGCAGGTGTATGCTCCCTTTGCCGGTGCTGCGATAGGGGAATATTTCCGGGATACAGGCCGCCCTGCATTGATCGTTTATGATGATCTTTCCAAGCAGGCAGTTGCTTACCGTGAGGTATCTTTGTTGCTTCGTCGTCCACCGGGCCGTGAAGCTTATCCCGGTGACGTTTTTTATCTACACTCCAGATTGTTGGAGCGTTCTGCAAAAGTGATTGCAGATGACGATATCGCCAAGGAAATGAATGACCTGCCAGATGTGTTAAAACCAATCGTAAAAGGTGGCGGATCTTTGACAGCATTGCCAATTATCGAAACACAAGCGGGTGACGTATCAGCTTATATTCCGACAAACGTAATCTCGATTACAGACGGACAAATTTTCCTAGATGGGGATTTGTTCAACTCTGGGGTTCGTCCGGCGATTAACGTGGGTATTTCGGTATCACGTGTGGGTGGCTCGGCTCAGATCAAATCGATGAAAAAGGTGGCCGGTACTTTAAAACTGGATCAGGCAGCTTTCCGTGAACTCGAAGCGTTTGCCAAATTTGGTTCAGACCTTGATGCTGCTACTCTGGGTGTGATCGAAAAAGGTCGCCGTAACGTAGAGATCCTCAAACAACCAGAAAACACTCCGTTTACGGTAGAAGATCAGATTGCCATTATTTATGCAGGTTCTAAAAACCTTTTGCGAAGTGTGCCAATTGATAAAGTAAAAGAATTTGAGCGTGACTATTTGGAGTATTTGAATGCCAAGCACCGTGACGTACTTGATACTTTAAAATCAGGAAAATTGACTGATGAAGTAACCGATACACTTACCGCTGTCGCGAAAGATCTTTCTGCAAAATACCAGAAGTAAGGTTGGAGTGTTGAGTGCAGAGTCTGGAGTATAAAATTTTGAGTAAGTCTGAAAACTTTGCATAGAAATTAAAAATGGCATTTGGCGAAAGTCCTATTCGGAAGAAAAGTTTTGATTTTGCCTGTGACATAGTCAGATATTGCGATTATTTAAAATCGAAGAAGGACTTCGAGATTGCATCACAACTTTTAAAGAGTGGCACGAGTATAGGAGCAAATACCCGAGAAGCGCAATGAGGGGTAAGCCGAAAAGATTTTAAAAATAAGTTTGGAATTTCGCTCAAGGAAGCTGAGGAAACTAAATTTTGGTTGGAAGTACTAAAAGCAACTGGGAGGGAAGTTCCTGATGAATTAATTGATAAATGTGAAGGGTTGATTAGAATTCTTGTAGCAATTACAAAAAACTTCTAATTCAGCACTCCGCAGTCATAACTTAAGAAGATGGCAAACCTAAAGGAAATACGTAATAGAATATCATCTGTCTCTTCAACCATGCAGATTACCAGTGCCATGAAAATGGTGTCTGCTGCAAAATTGAAGAAGGCCCAAGATGCCATTACAGCTATGCGTCCTTATTCTGATAAGTTGACAGAACTGTTGCAGAACCTTAGCGCGACCCTAGAAGGAGATAGCGGAAGCGTTTATGCAGAACAGCGCGAGGTTAAAAAGGTTTTGATTGTAGCTATTTCTTCTAACCGAGGTTTGGCAGGAGCGTTCAACTCAAACATTGTCAAGGAGTCCAAAAATATGGCCGATAATGTATATGCGGGCAAAGAAATTGATTTCATTACAATCGGTAAAAAGGTCAATGACATTTTAAAAAAGACACATAGCATTACTGAAAAGAATACGGCGATCTACGATAACCTACACTTTGAAGAGGTGGAGGCTATCGCCGAAAATATTATGGAGATGTTTGCCAACGGTAAATATGACAGGGTTGATGTAGTTTACAACAGCTTCAAAAATGCGGCGACACAGCTCGTTACAAAAGAACAGTTCTTACCCCTGAAACAGGTAGAACAGAACGCCTCTGAAGTACGCAAAGAAACGGCAGATTATATCTTTGAGCCTTCTAAAGCTGAAATCGTCAAAGAGCTCATTCCAAAAGCGTTAAAGATGCAGTTGTTCAAGGCACTACGTGATTCCGTAGCCAGCGAGCACGGCGCCCGTATGACGGCGATGCATAAAGCCACTGATAATGCC
>JBATUQ010000018.1:0-87975 GCA_049671285.1 Leeuwenhoekiella sp.
CAGTTCGTTCAACCGCAAGGAAATCAATCTGGAGCTCGCCAAAAAGATTGTTGACAACTACGTAAAACACACCAAGCGCGAGGTTTCCATAGATTATATTCAGAAAGTGGTAAGCGATTATTTTCAAATGGATGTTGATACGCTCCAGTCAAAAACCCGAAAACGGCACATTGTGCAGGCTAGGCAATTGGCCATGTTTTTTGCCAAACGTTTAACCAAGGCATCTTTGGCAAGTATTGGTTCGCAGATTGGTAAACGCGACCACGCCACCGTACTGCACGCCTGTAAGACGGTAGACAATCTTTCGTCAACAGACAAACAGTTCCGCAAGTATGTTGAAGACCTGAATAAGAAATTGACCATGTAGTCAAAATGGTTGGATTTCGCTTCCGCGAAAAATAAATGCTATGAAAACCAAAATACTCATGGTCTGCCTGGGCAACATATGCCGCTCGCCCCTGGCAGAAGGCCTTCTTAAATCCAAACTAGATCCGCAAAAATTCACCGTTGATTCAGCTGGAACAGGTAGCTGGCACATCGGTAATTCACCAGATTCCCGAAGTGTGGATGTAGCTGCAAAAAACGGTCTCGACATATCAGACCAGCGGGGTATGCTGTTTAAATCGGAATTTTTTCAGGAATACGACCACATATTTGTGATGGACAGCAGTAACCTCAGCGACGTACGCCGGTTGGCCAGAACAGAAGCCGAAAAGCAAAAGGTCAGCTTGATCCTGGATGAAGCACCAGAACTGCACCAAAAGCACGTACCCGATCCATACAGTGGTGGCCTTAAGGGTTTTGATAAGGTGTATGCCTTGCTGGACACGGCCACAGATCGACTGGCTGCACGACTCACCCAATCCTAACGATGACAACTTCAGTAGAAAAAGGATTATTGTACTTGATCCCCACAACACTTGGGGACAATGATCCGCTGGAAGTGTTGCCTGTTCGAGTTAAAAATGTGATCGATCAAACTGATGTTTTCATTGTTGAAAATGAAAAAACCGCGCGCCGTTTCATCAAAAAGATTTCGCCCAATAAATCCCAACCTGACCTTAAGATTTTCCTTTTAAACAAACATACCGAAGCCAGCGAACTTCCCACCTTTTTGAGTCCCTGCCTCGACGGAATAAATGTGGGTTTGCTATCAGAGGCTGGTGTTCCCGGCATCGCCGATCCAGGTGCTGGCGTGGTCAAGATTGCTCACGAAAAAAATTTACGGATAATTCCTTTGGTTGGACCTTCATCAATCGTGTTGGCGATGATGAGTAGTGGCCTGAACGGTCAGAATTTTGCGTTCAACGGGTATTTGCCAATACAACAAAAAGAAAGGCGCACTGAAATCAAACGTCTGGAACGGCTGTCTTCAGACCAAAATCAATCCCAGATTTTCATCGAGACTCCTTACCGAAACACAAAAATGTTTGAAGAGCTTTGCGCAACACTTTCCGGCAGCACTCAACTTTGCATCGCTTGTGATATCACCCTTACTACTGAGTTTATAAGGACTTTATCCATTTCACAGTGGCAGAAAGAAAAGGTGGATTTACATAAAAGGCCGGCGATTTTTATAATACAGCTGTAGCAAATTCTAGTAATTAAAACGATATCATCAAAATGACTTCTACATCGTTGTAATCTTTTGATAAATTCACAATAAATAGAAGTAATATTTCCTATTTTGCCTTGACACAAAACAACGACCCCTTTCATGGAAATTAAACGCCTCTTCGACTTCCCTTACCATCAGTTGGAACAATACAACCTGAAAGAGTCTTTGGTGACCAAATACAACGGTGAATGGAAAGCTGTTTCCACCCAAGAATATCTGGATCAGGCCAATGCCATAAGTCGTGGTCTGCTTAAACTTGGCGTTCAGCCCGACGACAAGATCGCAGTCATTTCCTCAAACAACCGCACCGAGTGGAACATAATGGATGTTGGAATACTACAATTGGGCGCCCAAAATGTACCCATATACCCCACCATCTCTGAGGAAGAATATGAATACGTACTCAATCATAGCGGGTCAATCTATTGTTTTGTTTCAGATCAGGAAGTGCTGGACAAGGTCAACGCAATTAAAAACAATGTTCCCAGCTTAAAGGATATCTATTCCTTTGTGCCTTTAAACGGTTGTAAGAACTGGGAGGAAGTCAAGGAATTGGGTGCAGATAAAAGCAATCAAGATGAAGTAGAAGCCCGCAAGTCCGCAGTAACCGAAGACGACCTTGCAACCCTAATTTATACTTCAGGCACCACTGGAAGGCCTAAAGGTGTTATGCTCAGTCATAAAAATATTGCATCAAATGCGATCAATTCAGAAAGCCGCTTTCCTATTGACAATGGTGAGAGTATCGCGTTGAGCTTTTTGCCCATTTGCCATATCTATGAACGGATGTTGCTCTACCTCTATCAATATACCGGCGTTACCATCTACTTTGCCGAATCGCTGGAAACCATCAGCGACAACCTGAAAGAGGTCAAGCCGCACGTGATGACTGCCGTACCCAGACTGTTGGAAAAAGTTTACGACAAGATCATCGCAAAGGGTGCCGACCTGACCGCTATCAAACGAAAACTGTTTTTCTGGGCGGTCGAAGTCGGTCTCGATTATGAGCCATACGGCGAAAATGGGTGGTGGTACGAAAAGAAACTGGGACTCGCCAGAAAATTGATCTTTAGCAAATGGCAGGAAGGACTTGGCGGAAACCTTAAGGTCATTGCTTCTGGAAGTGCTGCTTTGCAACCTCGTTTGGCACGTGTTTTTAACGCCGCCGGAATGGGTGTGATGGAAGGATATGGCCTAACGGAAACGTCACCGGTAATTTCGGTAAACGATATGCGTAACGGTGGCTTTAGAATCGGCACCGTGGGCCGGCCAATTCCTGAAACTGAAGTTAAGATCGCTAGTGATGGTGAAATATTGATTAAAGGTCCCCAAGTGATGCTAGGTTCCTATAAGGATCAGGAAAAAACCGACGAAGTCATCAAAGACGGGTACTTTCACACGGGCGACATCGGTGAGATTGACAGCGACGGTTTTCTCAAAATCACAGACCGTAAAAAAGAAATGTTCAAAACCAGTGGGGGGAAATATGTCGCCCCACAGCTTATAGAAAATGCGATGAAACAATCACGCTTTATTGAGCATATTATGGTCGTTGGCGAAGGTGAAAAAATGCCAGCCGCTTTGATTCAACCCAATTTTGAATTTGTCACCGACTGGGCCAAAATGAAAAATATCAACCTTGGCGGAACCAAGGAAGAAATGGTCATTAACAAGCAAGTCATTTCCAGGATTCAAGAAGACATTGACACCTATAATATGAAGTTTGGAAAATGGGAACAGATCAAGCGATTCGAACTTACTCCAGAAGAATGGACCATTGAGGACGGTCACCTTACGCCTACGATGAAATTGAAACGCCGTGTCGTCAAAGATCGTTACATGGATTTATACAACAGGATTTACGAGCACTAAAGGTAAATTAGTTTGAAATACCCTTCAAATCCGTAAAATGAAACCCTTTCCAGCAGCGATGCCGCCACCGGGCACAGACCTCACTTTTATCACTGAGAAAATGATGGCAGAGGCAATCGCGCTATCGCGGAAAAGCCCACGCAAACGTATCATCCTGCCCTTTCATAAAGAAGACGGCAACACGCTACACCGCATGTTCAATGTAGTACAGCCGGGAAGCTACATCCGCCCACACCACCATAAAAAAGCAAACAAGTGTGAATCGATCATTGTGCTGCGCGGAAGCATTTGCTATCTCAGCTTTTCAGAATACGGAAAAATTCAGAATTTTCAGAAATTGACTGCTGGCTCCCCCATATTTGGCGTGGATAGCGAGCCGCATATCATTCACTCCTTTTATGCTTTGGAAGAAGATACCGTAGTTTTCGAGGTAAAACCTGGTCCTTACGACCCAGCAATCGATAAAGATTTCGCTGTTTGGTCCCCAGAAGAAGGCACTCCGGAAGCGGAGATATACTTACAAAGCTTGAGGCAACTGACCAAAGTCGCCTAGCATTTTCTTTTCGTTACCAATCGATAGATGCAGTCTACCATCTATTTTACTGCACGGTGCGCAGATTTAACCATAGATTAAGTTTAATTTACTATGCGCGCATAGTATTTTTATTTACTTTTACGACAACGTTAGCGTATGAAAGATTTGACCATTGACTATGCCCTTCGCGCCACCTGGCAGGCGGTGACCAAAATGTATAACGAGGAAGCCTCGAAGTTTGATAGTTCAATGGCAGTTGGATTTGCTCTTTTAAGCCTTGATGCGGTTGGTGGGACGCCTTCCACAGCGTTGGGGCCCAAAATGGGAATGGAAGCCACCAGTCTATCGCGTACGCTAAAAAGTATGGAAGCCCGTGGCCTTATAGAAAGGAAACCCAATCCCGATGACGGCCGCGGCGTACTGATTTTCCTGACTGATTATGGAAAGGAAAAAAGGAATTACAGTAAGGATCGCGTAATCAAGTTCAACGATGCGGTGCGCAGTAACCTTTCCGAAGAAAAAATAGAACACTATTTTGAGGTGATGCATACCATTAACGACCTCATTCAGAATAAAAAGATTTACAACGAACAGGACAAATAACCATCCCAATGAGTAAACGAAGAATTAATAAAGTTGCAGTAATTGGCTCCGGAATTATGGGAAGTGGCATCGCCTGCCATTTCGCCAATATCGGTGTCGAAGTGTTGCTGCTGGATATCGTTCCACGCGAACTGACCGATAAGGAAAAGGCCAAAGGCCTGAGTCTTGAGGACAAAGCCGTGCGCAACCGTTTGGTGAACGACCATTTACAGAACGCGCTCAAATCAAAACCATCGCCAATTTACCACAAGGATTTCGCCAAGCGAATCACCACAGGTAATATGGAGGATGACATCGCCAAGGTTAAGGATTACGACTGGATCATTGAGGTGGTCATCGAGCGGCTTGACATTAAAAAACAGGTCTTTGAAAAACTCGACAAGCACCGCACACCAGGCACCTTAATTTCATCAAATACCTCCGGGATTCCCATTCAATATATGAGTGACGGGAGAAGTGAAGATTTTCAGAAGCATTTCTGCGGAACGCACTTTTTTAATCCCGCACGGTATTTAGAGCTTTTTGAGATCATTCCGGGCCCAAAAACAGATCCTGCAATTCTTGATTTCTTAAATGCCTACGGCGAAAAATTTCTTGGTAAAACTTCGGTAATCGCTAAAGATACGCCTGCCTTTATCGGAAACCGCATCGGTACGTTCAGCATAATGAGCCTTTTCCACACGGTGAAAGAACTCGGGATGACCGTGGAAGAAGTTGACAAACTTACCGGACCCGTAATCGGCAGGCCCAAGTCGGCAACCTTTCGTACGGTTGATGTGGTTGGACTGGACACGCTGGTACACGTTGCCAACGGTATTTACGAAAACTGCCCCGATGACGAGCGCCGCGAACTTTTTAAGCTTCCGGAGTATATCGACACGATGAATGAAAAGAAATGGCACGGAAGTAAAACCGGTCAGGGCTTTTATAAAAAGATCAAAAAAGAAGATGGCTCAAGTGAAATTCTGACGCTCGACCTCGATAAGATGGATTACCGCCAAAGCAAACGCGCCTCCTTCCCGACTCTGGAAAAAACCAAAGGTGTGGAAAATGTTGCTGACCGCTTCCCTATCCTCGTCAATGGCAAGGACAAAGCCGGGGATTTTTTTCGAAAGAATTTCGCGGGACTTTTCGCCTACGTGCAAAACCGCATTCCTGAAATTACAGATGAGCTTTATAAAATTGATGATGCGATGCGCGCTGGGTACGGCTGGGGTCACGGTCCGTTTGAGATTTGGGATGCCGTGGGCGTTGAGAAAGGCGTAGCGTTGATGAAGGCCGAAGGTTATGACGTAGCAGACTGGGTCACCGAAATGCTTTCGAAAGACAAAAAATCCTTTTACACGGTCAAAGAAGGGAATACCTATTATTACGATATCCCAGAAAAGGAGTACGTCAAAAAACCGGGTCAGGATGCGTTTATCATTTTAGACAACATTCGTAAGACCAAAGAAGTATTCAAAAATAGCGGCGTGGTCGTAGAAGATCTCGGCGACGGAATCCTAAATGTAGAGTTTCGCTCCAAGATGAATTCCATTGGTGGTGATGTACTGTCCGGTCTGAACCGTGCGATTGATATTGCCGAAAAAGATTTTGCCGGTTTGGTTGTTGCCAATCAGGGAAAGAATTTTTCCGTAGGTGCCAACATCGGGATGATCTTTATGATGGCCGTCGAGCAGGAATACGACGAACTTAACGCTGCGGTAAAATACTTTCAGGACAGCTGTATGCGCCTGCGCTACTCCTCGATCCCAACAGTTGTTGCCCCACACGATATGACTTTGGGCGGTGGCTGTGAAATGACCTTGCACGCGGATCGGGTTGTGGCTGCCGCCGAAAGCTACATCGGTCTTGTAGAATTTGGCGTAGGTGTGATTCCCGGTGGTGGCGGAAGCAAAGAGATGACCCTGCGCGCCGCGGAAACCTATAAAAAAGACGATGTTGAACTCAACCGACTGCGGGAATATTTCCTTGCGATCGGGATGGCGAAAGTGTCCACTTCGGCATACGAAGCCTTTGACACCGGAATATTGAAACCCGGCAAAGACATAGTTGTTGTCAACAAGAAACGACAGATCGCTGCCGCTAAAGAAGTAGCCAAATTGATGGCCGATCAAGGCTACACCAAACCCATAGAACGTACCGATATTAAAGTTTTGGGCAAACAAGCCCTGGGAGCATTCCTCGTCGGAACCGACCAGATGAACGCCGGAAAATACATCAGCGACCACGACAAAAAAATAGCCAACAAACTGGCCTACGTGATGGCCGGTGGTGACCTTTCCGAAGCATCTTATGTCAGCGAGCAATATTTACTCGACCTAGAACGGGAAGCATTCCTGAGCCTGTGCGGAGAACGCAAAACTTTGGAAAGACTTGAGCATATGATCAAGAAGGGGAAACCGTTGAGAAATTAGATGTGAGAATTAGATCGCTGCACTTTAGACGTGAGATATGAGATTTCAGACTGCTGAGTTCGGGATTATAGATTGTTGAAAATCACAGCATTTTTTTAACTTCTAAAAATCAAAAATTTCTCATCTATTACAAATTGAATTAAAAATTTGACAAAATGCACAACTTTCAAAATCTCAAAATCTGGCAACGAGCAATGGATATTGCCGAAGATACTTACCTGCTTTCCGCCAATTTTCCCAAGGAAGAAAAATACGGTTTGACCAGTCAGATTCGGAGAAGTGCGGTGTCAATTCCATCAAATATTGCTGAAGGAGCGGGAAGGAATACGAATGGTGAGTTTAGACAATTTTTAGGCATTGCGAGCGGTTCTTCAAATGAATTATGCACTCAGCTCATTCTATCACAACGCCTTAGACTCGTTGAAGAAGCACAAGTTGATCCGTTGATTAAAGAACTGATTGAGGTTCAAAAAATGAATTACACATTAATAAAGAAGTTTTCTAAATAGATGTGAAGATCAAAATCTAAAATCTCACATCTCCAATCTAATATCTATAAAATGAAAACAGCATACATAGTCAAAGCATACAGAACCGCAGTCGGTAAAGCACCCCGCGGATTGTTTCGATTCAAGCGGCCCGATGAGTTGGCCGCTGAAACCATCGAACATATGATGAACGAGCTGCCCAACTTCGATAAAACCCGCATTGATGATGTGATGGTGGGCAACGCCATGCCAGAGGCGGAACAAGGGCTCAACGTAGGTCGATTGATTTCTTTAATGGGACTCAAAATCGAAGACGTGCCAGGTGTGACCGTAAATCGGTACTGCGCTTCTGGGATTGAAACCATTGCAATGGCTTCGGCTAAAATACAAGCCGGTATGGCAGATTGTATCATCGCCGGTGGTGCCGAAAGTATGAGCTACATCCCGATGGGCGGTTACAAACCCGTACCGGATTATAAAGTCGCAAAAGCCGGAAACGAAGATTACTACTGGGGAATGGGCCTCACGGCAGAAGCTGTAGCGAATCAGTTTAATGTTTCCCGTGAAGATCAGGATGAGTTTGCTTTCAATTCGCATCAAAAAGCCTTGAAAGCTCAAAAAGAAGATCGCTTTCAGGAGCAGATTGTTCCTATAATAGTGGAGCAGACTTTCGTCAACAATTCCGGAAAAAAGGAAACCAAAAGTTACACAGTCGCCAAAGATGAGGGGCCTCGCGCAGATACCAGTCTGGAAGTACTCGGGAAATTACGTCCCGTTTTCGCCGAAGGCGGAAGTGTCACTGCCGGAAACTCTTCCCAAATGAGCGACGGTGCAGCATTCGTTTTGGTGATGAGTGAGAAAATGGTCAAGGAACTGAATTTGGAACCCATCGCCCGCCTCGTCAATTTTGCTGCCGTAGGTGTTGAACCCCGAATCATGGGAATCGGTCCGGTAAAAGCGATCCCGAAAGCATTGAAGCAAGCCGGAAAAGAACTCAAAGACATCGAACTCATTGAACTGAACGAAGCCTTCGCCTCACAGTCTTTGGCAGTGATCCGCGAACTCGACCTCGATCCTGAGATCGTCAATCCCAATGGTGGCGCCATCGCATTAGGTCATCCACTGGGATGTACGGGAGCAAAACTTTCGGTGCAACTTTTTGATGAAATGCGTAAACGAAAAATGAAGGGGAAATATGGCCTTGTCACGATGTGCGTAGGTACCGGTCAAGGAGCTGCGGGGGTTTATGAGTTTCTCAATTAATTAGAGAAAAGAATATAGAAAAAAGAAAAGAGACAAAATAATGTCTGGGAAGAGGCACAATTTTAAAAATCTTAAAATCTGGAAACTGGGTTTGCAAATTGCATTAGAGGTTTCGGATTCCTTGGAAGATTTTCCGCGGCACGAAAGATATGACCTTACCTCTCAGATCAGTCGATGTTCAATTTCTATTCCTAGCAATGTTTCTGAAGGTTCATCTAGAACTGACCGTGAATTCAAACATTTCTTAAATATTGCCCTTGGCTCTTCATTTGAATTAGGTACTCAATTAATAATCGCTGAACACAAAAAATATATATCAAACGAAAAATTAAAATATTTTGAATCTCAAATTAGTGAATGGCAAAAAATGACAATGGGTTTTCAAAATGGTCTCGGTAAATAGGCCGGACAAAAATCTTTGCTCTTTTTTCTATTCTCTTTTTTCTCTTTTCCAAAATCAAAAAGTAAAAAAATAACACCAATGAATACAAAAACAATAAATCAAAACAAAACGACCTTATTACGCGGTGGACAATTTTTGGTAAAAGAAACCGCCAGCGATGACGTCTTTACTCCGGAAGATTTTACGGAAGAGCAAAATATGATGAAGGAATCCGTTAAGGAGTTCGTGGATCGGGAGATTGTTCCCCATCGCGAGCGCTTTGAAAAAAAGGATTACGCCTTCACGGAAGAAATTATGAGAAAGGCCGGCGAGCTCGGTTTTCTTGGCGTAGCCGTTCCTGAGGAATACGATGGGCTCGGTATGGGCTTTGTCTCGACCATGCTCGTTTGCGACTACATTTCTGGCGCGACGGGAAGTATTGCAACCGCCTTTGGTGCGCATACCGGGATCGGTACGATGCCCATCACGCTTTACGGCACCGAAGAACAAAAGAAAAAATACGTTCCAAAATTGGCGACCGGCGAATGGTTTGGCGCTTACTGTCTTACCGAACCCGGTGCTGGCTCTGATGCCAACAGCGGTAAGACCAAAGCAGAAGTTTCCGAAGATGGCAAATCCTACAAGATCAACGGTCAAAAAATGTGGATTTCAAATGCGGGATTCTGTAACCTCTTTATTGTTTTCGCCAGAATTGAAGACGACAAGAATATCACAGGTTTCATTGTGGAAAACGATCCATTGAACGGAATTACTATGGGCGAGGAAGAAAAGAAACTGGGCATCCACGCTTCCTCTACCCGCCAGGTATTTTTTAACGACACCGTTGTCCCCGTCGAAAATATGCTCGCTGGGCGAAGCGAAGGTTTCAAAATCGCGATGAACGCATTGAACATTGGCCGGATCAAATTGGCCGCAGCCTGTCTTGATGCGCAGCGTAGAGTGATCGACTTGAGCGCAAAATATGCCAATGACAGGGTTCAGTTTAAAACGCCTATTGCCAAATTTGGTGCGATCAAATCAAAATTGGCCGAAATGGCAACTTCTGCCTATGCCAGCGAAAGCGCCTCTTATCGCGCCGCGAGAAACATCGAAGACCGTATCGCGATCCGAATGAGCGAGGGCAACAGCCATCAGGAAGCCGAATTAAAAGGTGTTGAAGAATATGCTATTGAATGCTCGATCCTAAAAGTCGCAGCCTCCGAAGATATGCAGACCTGCGCCGATGAAGGCATACAGATTTTTGGTGGTATGGGCTTTAGCGCTGATGCCCCGATGGAAGCTGCCTGGCGTGATGCCCGTATTTCCAGAATTTACGAGGGCACCAACGAAATTAACCGGATGCTTGCTGTAGGAATGCTCGTAAAAAAAGCAATGAAAGGTCACGTGGACTTATTGAACCCAGCAATGGCCGTTGGCGAAGAGCTCACCGGAATCCCTTCTTTTGACACTCCGGATTATTCTGAAACGCTTTCCGAAGAAAAGGCGATGGTTGCCAAATTGAAGAAAGTTTTTCTTATGGTTGCCGGTAGCGCCATCCAAAAATACGGTCCCGAACTGGAACAACATCAGCAACTCCTATTGGCAGCATCTGATATTCTTATCGAAATCTATATGGCCGAAAGCACCATTTTGCGTACCGAGAAAAACGCAAAGCGTTTTGGGGAAGACGCCCAAAAAGAGCAGATCGCGATGGCGCAGCTGTATTTATATCACGCCGTAGATAAAATCAACCAAAAGGCAAAAGAAGGCATCGTTTCTTTCGCTGAAGGTGACGAGCAACGTATGATGTTGATGGGACTTAAACGGTTTACCAAATATCAAAATCAGCCCAACATTGTGGCACTTCGTAATACAATTGCGGAGAAAGTAACATCAGAGAATACGTACCCATTCTAGCGGATTGATTTTCAATTTAAAATTTAGACCTCACAATTTTTTGGGATATGTGAGGTCTTTTTTTATTAAGAATGAAATCTACTTCATCATTTAAAAAAAACAGAAAATCATACAGCGATATTATGTTGAATTTTGTTAATGATAGACTCCACTAACTGTGGAAGAAAATTATCTTGTTCCCATTACTTAATAAAAGTTGAAAAGTATTTGGAACACCAAAGCTTTCGGCTATAAATTGTTAAAACCTCTGTTAACAAAAACACTTTAGCAGGCTAGCTATTAATCGTATTTTAGCAAGCTGAAAGAGGAAACGTTTCTATGGGCAAAATTATCGCTGTTGCAAATCAAAAAGGAGGTGTGGGAAAGACCACAACATCGGTCAACCTTGCCGCTTCGCTTGGGGTTCTCGAGAAAAAAGTCCTTTTGATCGATGCAGACCCACAGGCCAATGCCACTTCTGGGCTTGGCATTGAAGTGGAGCAAGTAGAAATGGGCACCTACCAATTGCTCGAACATAGTGCCACGGCCGAAGAAACTACCGTTGCCACAGACTCGCCTAATTTGGATATCATTCCGGCACATATAGACTTGGTCGCCATTGAGATTGAGCTGGTGGATAAGGATGAGCGCGAGTATATGATGCGTAAGGCCATTAGGCATCTCAAGGACAAATACGACTACATCATCATAGATTGTGCTCCCTCACTGGGCCTTTTGACACTTAACGCACTTACAGCCGCTGATGCTGTGATCATTCCCATACAATGTGAATACTTTGCCCTGGAAGGATTGGGAAAACTTTTGAACACCATAAAGAGCATTCAAAAAATACATAATACAAACCTGGATATTGAGGGGCTTCTGCTCACTATGTTTGATTCGCGACTAAGGCTTTCCAACCAGGTGGTCGATGAAGTTCAAAAGCACTTTGCCGAAATGGTTTTTAAAACAATTATACAACGCAACGTGCGTTTAAGTGAAGCCCCCAGTTATGGCGAGAGTATCATCAATTATGATGCAGGCAGTAAAGGAGCAGCAAACTATCTGAGTTTGGCCCACGAGATCATCAAGAAAAACGAGGAATAATGGCCAAAGCAACAAAAAAACAAGCGTTGGGACGAGGACTTTCTGCACTGCTGAAAGACCCTGACAATGATATTAAAAGCTCTGGGGACAAAGGCGCTGACAAGGTGGTTGGCAATATTGTAGAGCTTGACCTTGATGCGATTGAGGTCAACCCTTTCCAGCCGCGAAGCAGTTTTAACGAGGATGCATTGCGTGATTTGGCTAGCTCCATTCGCGAGCTAGGTGTAATTCAGCCCATTACCGTCAGAAAGATTAGTTTTGGACAGTACCAACTGGTTTCTGGAGAACGACGTTATCGGGCGTCAAAAATTGTGGGACTGCAGACTATTCCTGCCTATATACGTCTTGCCAACGATCAGGAATCACTGGAAATGGCTTTGGTCGAAAACATTCAGCGGGAAGACCTTGATCCCATAGAGATTGCGCTTTCGTACCAAAGACTAATTGACGAAATCAACCTTACCCAAGAACAGATGAGTGACCGGGTCGGCAAAAACCGCTCGACCATCACCAATTACCTGCGGCTTTTAAAATTAGACCCTATCATTCAAACGGGAATGCGGGACGGTTTTCTCAGTATGGGCCACGGTAGGGCTTTGATCAATATCGAAAACACTTCTGACCAACTTGACATTTATGAAAAAGTGATTGAGAAATCGCTATCAGTCCGGGCTACCGAAGCATTGGTAAAACAATACAAAGAGCAGGGAACCACTGAAACAACAGCGGTCTTCGCGCCTACCCCAAAATTTATCAAACAGGGAAGAAAAGAAATTTCAGAATACTTTGGCGCCAAGGTGGATATCAAGGTCGCCAAAAAAGGTAATGGACGGTTGATCATTCCGTTTTCTTCCGAAGAGGATTTTAAGCGTATTCAAAAATTGATCGAGAGTGCGAAGTAAGATTGCATCATTCCTTTTTTTGTCTTTCTGTTGTCTTTTCGCAACAGCGCAAGAAGAACCTACCCAAACACCAGTGGTCAAAGCGCAAGATACTACCTTGCCTATATTTGACTATAAACCACTCAAACCCGCCAAGGTTGCTTTCTACGCCGCCGTATTGCCCGGTCTGGGACAAGCAGCCAATGGCGACTATTGGAAGATCCCCATTGTTTATGGCGCGCTGGGCACAGGCGTAGGAATCGCCATCTGGAACCAAAATGAATTTCAACGGTATCGTACAGCTTACAAACTGCGCATCGCCGGGCGGATTGATGAATTTACCAATCTTGACGAAAATGGAAACGTGCTCAACTTTACCTTTACAGAGACCAATTTGCTGGACGCCCAGGAGCTTTTCCGCAGGAATAAGGACCTTTCTATATTGATAACGGCAGGACTTTATATCCTTCAGATTGTGGAGGCCAACGTGCGGGCGCACCTTTCTCAATACGATGTTGACGAGCGGCTGAGCTTGACCCCTTTCATAGATCAGAATACATTTGACTTTAACAACACGGTCGGTTTACGGCTTACCTATACTTTTTAGAAATGAAAATCGCATTACTCGGCTACGGCCGAATGGGGAAAACCATAGAGAAAATCGCAATTGACCGCGGACATAGCATCGCAAAAAAAATAGATCAGGATCAGGAAATCGACTTGGATGGTGTGGATGTTGCCATTGACTTTAGTGTGCCCTTAGCGGCTGTAGATAATATTTCTGCCTGTTTGAACAATAATATTCCCGTGGTATCGGGAACGACGGGATGGCTGGAACGTTATGATGAAATGATTTCGCTTTGCGAAAAAAATAAAGGTGCTTTTTTGTATGCTTCCAATTTTAGTGTAGGCGTCAATATTTTCTTTGAACTTAACCGAAAGCTTGCTCAAATGATGAAAACGATTTCAGGTTATGACGTCTCAATGGCAGAAACACACCACATCCATAAACTTGATGCGCCCAGTGGTACGGCGATCACCTTGGCTGAGGACATCCTCCCCCACTCCAGGAAACAGAAATGGATTTTAGATAAAAAAGAAGAAAATAGCTTGACCATCAATGCCTATCGCGAAGCGGAAGTTCCCGGAACACATACGATCAAATACGACAGTGAGGTAGATACCATTACCATTGAGCATAAAGCCCATAGCCGTCAAGGATTTGCCCTAGGTGCGGTGATCGCCGCAGAATGGCTGGTCGATAAAACCGGGGTTTATTCCATGCAGGATGTTTTGGGCCTTAATAAAAAGTAACAAAACGCCCCGTCTGGCAACTAATATTACAATTTAATTCAGCTTATGACTTTATTACAGTGGTTCCTTTTGTTTTTGGCCGTTCAGGTCACTCACTTTATCTGCACTTGGAAACTTTATCAAAAAGCCGGAAGACACCCCTGGGAAGCAATCGTTCCCATTTACAACGCAATCGTCTTGATGAAAATCATCCGGCGGCCCAAATGGTGGGTCATCCTGCTGTTTGTGCCTATTGTCAACCTCATTATGTTTCCTGTAATCTGGGTGGAAACCCTGAGAAGTTTTAATAAGACCAGCACAGCAGATACCGCACTGGGTGTTCTTACTTTAGGGCTTTACATTGGTTACGTCAATTATACCCAGCCGGTCACCTATAGACCCGATCGTGATCTCAACCCAAAAAGCGCTTCTGGAGAGTGGACGAGTTCGATCCTGTTTGCCGTGGTGGCCGCAACAATTGTTCATACGTATATAATCCAGCCATTTACCATACCTACCGGCTCGCTGGAACGTACCCTGCTCATTGGGGATTTTCTTTTTGTGAGTAAATTTCATTATGGGGCACGTACCCCAATTACGGCGGTCAGTTTACCTATGGTTCACGATACCATCCCAGTGGTGCGTACTAAATCGTACACCACCTGGCCGCAGTTACCTTATTTTAGGTTTCCCGGTTTTGAAGATATAGAACGTAATGATATTGTGGTGTTCAATTGGCCGGTCGATACGGTCAATGCCTTTAAACCCTATGGCGACGGGCAATATCATTATAAACCCATCGATAAAAAGTCCAATTATGTAAAGCGTGCTGTGGGTCTGCCCGGCGACAGTCTTGCACTGCGCGACGGCAAGGTCTTTATTAATAACAAACAGTTGGAATTGCCCGATAGGGCAAAGGCGCAGTACAGCTATATTGTTACAGGAAAAGGGAGCTCTTTTAATGCTCAAAATCTTTATGACAACTATGAAATCCTGACATTTAGGCCTATTCCGGGGAATAAATTTGTCACCATCGCTCCAGAGTTTAAAATCGAAAACCTACGGAACCATCCCAACGTCGCTTCCGTAGAACCTATTATTCAGTCTAAAGATGAAATTGATGCTTCGGTTTTTCCGGGAGGCGCCAACAGTCTGGGTAACAGGGATCAGTTGGATACCCTTTACATTCCGGAAGCAGGCAATAGTATTGCGATAACGGCTGAAAACCTTCCGTTATACCGGTATATCCTTGAAGTTTATGAAGGATCTGAAATGGGCGTGGAACAAAACATCACCCAAAACGGTACCGAAATCCTAATGAACGGCTCCCCGTTAAGAGAATATACCTTTAAGCAGGATTACTATTGGATGATGGGTGACAACCGCCACAATTCTGAAGACAGCCGATTCTGGGGCTTTGTTCCCGAAAATCACGTGGTTGGTAAACCGGTCTTTATATGGATGAGCTGGGACAGCAATGCCAAGGGAATCTGGAATAAAATACGCTGGGAACGTCTTTTCACCACCGTTGGCGGAAGCGGTCAGCCCAAGAGTTATTTCGTAATTTTCTTGGTTCTTTTAATTGCTTATATCGCCATTTCAAAAATCATTAAACGTAGAAAAGAGAAAGCTTGACATAATGTTCGAACATAAAAAATCCCGCGATTCGCGGGATTTTTTTGTGCATTCATTTTTCCCAATCAAATATTATCCTGGCATTACTACGGTATCAATCGCGTGTATCACACCATTGGAAGCATCAACATCAGTCATTATAATTGTTGACTTGTTATTATTTTCATCGGTTAAGATTACAGAATCACCCTCTAGGGTTGCGGTAATAACCCCACCTTCAACAGTGGTGATTTCAAAACTTCCATTGTTATCTTGAATGGCCTTTACAACATCTGCTGCCATAAACTTGCCGGCAACAACGTGATAAGTTAATATTCCACTCAGTTTATCTTTATTCTCCTCTTTGACCAGTTCACCTACTGTTCCCTCCGGTAGCTTATCAAAAGCTGCATTGGTAGGAGCAAATACGGTATAGGGACCATCACCATTCAATGTTTCGACCAGTCCTGCGGCTTTGACAGCGGTTACTAGAGTGCTGAAGTTCTCATTCCCAACGGCAACTTCGACTACAGTTCCGGGACTGTCCATCTCAGCATCCTCCATGGTCGTACTGTTTTCGCTTTCGTAAGCCATGGTTTCTTGATCGTCCATATCAGCCTCGGTATTCTCTTTTTTTTCAGTGTCTCCACAACCAGTAAGTATCAATCCCACAGTTGCCAAACTTAAAAATAACTTTTTCATAATTTTTCCTGTTTATTAGTTTTGTACAAATTTAAGATGAAATCGTTAAACAAATTTAAATCCGGTGGTAAGCTTACGTTAATTGTTGCTCTTTGAACTGGTTAGAAGTTTGCCCTTAAAGATACAGACAGAATCACTAAATTTAGCGAGAAACACACCAACACACAATGACTAAAAGACTTTGCCTCCTCCTAGTGATGGCCACTTGCGAACTCTTAGCGCAGCAGGTCAACCTCAATCAATTAGAAAATCTGAAACCTCGCAATATCGGTCCCGCCGGTATGAGCGGCAGAATCACGGCAATAGACGTGGTTGCTGATCAACCGGAAATCATCTATGCCGGTTCGGCATCCGGTGGACTTTGGAAATCGACTTCCGCAGGAATTACATGGGAGCCTGTTTTTGAAAACGAACTGACGGCATCCGTTGGTTCGGTGGCGATTCAGCAATCCAACCCTTCGGTAATTTGGGTGGGAACCGGTGAAGGCAATCCCAGAAACAGTCTAAACGGCGGCTTCGGAATCTATAAATCCCTTGACGGTGGAAAGTCCTGGAAAAATATGGGGCTCAAAGAAACGCGGCACATCCATCGTGTAATCATCGACCCTACCGATCCTAATATCGTTTATGCCGCTGCCATTGGTTCCCCTTGGGGCGAACACCCGGAGCGTGGTGTCTATAAAACGACCGATGGTGGAAAAACCTGGAGCAAAATCCTTTTTGCCAACAACCGCACCGGTGCCGCAGAACTGGTGATGGATCCCAGTAACCCCAATAAACTTATCGCGGCAATGTGGGAGCACAAGCGCGATCCTTGGTTCTTTAAATCTGGCGGGCCTGGTTCTGGAATGTTTATTACCTATGACGGTGGAGAAAACTGGAAAGAAATAACCGCCAAAAACGGCTTGCCAAAAGGCGACCTCGGGCGGATAGGCCTCGCTATTGCACCCAGCGATCCCAATACGGTCTATGCTTTGGTGGAAGCCAAAAAAAACGGATTGTATAAATCGAATGATGGTGGCGAAAGCTGGAAAGTTGTAAATGAAGATTTGAGCGAGATAGGCAATCGCCCTTTTTATTATTCCGAAATTTATGTAGCTCCTGATAATAAAAATAGGTTATACACCATATTTACTTACGTCAATGTTTCCGAAGATGGCGGAAAAAGCTTTGAAGAATTGATGCCCGCTTACGGTGCAGACAATGGTGTACACCCAGACCATCACGCTTGGTACATCCATCCCGAGAACGGTGACTTTATGATAGACGGAAATGATGGCGGTCTCAACATCACGCGCGATGGTGGCGAGACTTGGCGCTTTGTAGAAAACATCCCGGTAGGCCAGTTTTATCACGTGGCGGTTGACAATGAATATCCGTATAACGTATATGGCGGAATGCAGGATAATGGAAGCTGGCGTGGCCCGGCCTATGTCTGGAAAGCCCAGGGCATTCGCAACTCCTACTGGCAGGAAATCTCTTTTGGCGACGGCTTTGATGTCGTGCCAGATCTTGATGACAGCCAGTACGGCTGGTCGATGAGCCAACAAGGCTACGTGAGCCGGTACGATCACATTACGGGTAACAATTATTCCGTGCGGCCCACGCATCCCGATCCTGAGGTGCAGCTGCGCTTCAATTGGAATGCTGCCATAAACAAAGATCCTTTTAATTCAAATGTAATTTACTTCGGAAGTCAATATGTGCACAAATCTGAAGATAAAGGATTGACCTGGGAGGTGATTTCACCAGACCTTACCACAAACGATCCCGAAAAGCAAAAGCAAAGCGAAAGCGGCGGCTTGACGCTAGATGCAACAGGAGCTGAAAACCACACAACTATTTTGGTAATCGAACCCTCACCGGTGGAAGAAAATATGCTCTGGACCGGCTCTGACGACGGAAAGGTTCATTACACAACCGATGGCGGTGAAAACTGGACAGATGTTTCAGACAATCTAAAAAGTCTGCCAGAGGGCAGCTGGATCGCTCAAATAAAAGCCTCTCCAAAAAATAAGGGAGAAGCGCTGTTGGTCGCTAACAACTACCGCCGTTACGACTACGCTCCTTATGTGTACCGTACAACCAATTACGGCAAAAAATGGGAACAGATCGTTGATGAGGATGATGTGCAAAGCTACAGCTTGGCAATTGTTGAAGACCCAGAAGAACCCAACCTACTATTTTTGGGTACGGACGATGGACTCTATGTTTCTTTTAACAAGGCCGAAAATTGGCAAAAATGGACGAACGGCTTTCCCACCGTTCCGGTCAAGGATTTGGTGATTCACCCTCGGGAGCAGGATTTGGTTATTGGTACGTTTGGCCGCTCGCTTTGGGTTCTGGATGACATCCGCCCGCTGCGTGAAATTGCCAAAAATCAAGAATTACGGGTTGCTTTGGCTGAATCCAAGCAGCCATACCTAAAAGCATTTGCTGCACCGGATGCCTACCTCAACGCTTCCCAGCAACCTACCGGAAGCCGCTTTGGAGCAGATGCAACCTATTCTGGTGAAAATAGAAGGGGCGGGGCAGCGCTTTCGTATTACATCAACCAAAGGGAAAAACCTGCTGAAAAAGAAGTGGACACCACCGCTACGGAAGATTCTGAAAAGGAAGAAAATGCGATCACTTGGGATTCTATAATTACAAAGATTTATGATGGCGACCGCTTGATCCGCACGTTGAAGCAGAAGAGCCCGGATTCTTCAGGGATACATAAAGTGTACTGGTATCTAGGTGAAAAGGGAGTGGACAGACCTTCTCGATCCAATCGAGAGCGAAATAGTGAACCTCGTGGCGTACAGGTTAAACCCGGCAGATATCGTTTTGTATTGCACTACGGAGACCTGACGTCTGAGGACAACATTACGGTGAGTTCTGATCCTAGATTGGATTTGGATCAAAATGCTATAGACGTAATGTATTCCGCCCAAAAGGAACTCGAGCAACTTTATGAAGTTGCAGCCGCAGCCACAGAGCAATTGGCAGAAAGCAAAGCCACCGCTGAAGATTATAAGAATCGGCTGAAAAAAGAAGATGAAAAAGAATATAAGGACGCCATAAAAGCTTCCGGAGAAATCATTAAAGCGATAGACAAGGAACTTGACCGTTATTTTGGAAAGCAGGACGACAGGCAAGGGATTGTACGTGATCCAGAACCCACTCCTTTAGACCGAATAGGCCTAGCCAACAGGTATATCAGTTCCCGCCCCAACGGCCTGACTGGCACCGAAAAGCAATTGGTACAACAAGCTAAAGAGGAACTCGCAAAAGTGCTAAAAGCAACCAACACTTTCTTTGATGAAGAATGGCCGGCATATCGCGATAAAATGCAGGCGGTGGAGTTTGATCCTTTTGAGGAAATTAAATCATTTTCTATCGATGAATAAAAATTAAAGATCTAATTCCTGCTAAAACCCAATGGGAATTTGGCAGGAATCATTTTACGTTATCTTTACTTTTCAATCCAGATTATGGCACAGCAACTGAAAATATTGATCCTAAACGGCCCCAACCTCAACCTGCTCGGAAAACGTGAACCGGATGTTTACGGCAACCAATCCTTTAAGGACTATTTTTCCAAGCTGCAATTCCAATTTAAGGATACCGAATTGTCCTATTTTCAATCAAACAGCGAGGGCGATTTGATTACCAAAATCCAGAAAGCAGATGGGATATTTGATGGCGTAGTATTAAACGCTGCGGCTTATACACATACTTCGGTAGGTCTTGGCGATGCCATTGCTGCTGTTTCGGTACCCGTTATTGAAGTGCATATCTCAAACACCTTTGCGAGGGAAGCATTTAGGCATCAATCCTATATTTCCAAGCACGCCAAGGGAATTATCGTTGGTTTTGGGCTGAAAAGTTATGAGCTGGGAATACAATCTTTTTTGAAGCCTATTAACCACCCCATCACAACTAAGTTGTGATATCCCTCCTTGAAAAGTAGGGTAGCCTCCAAAATAAAAAACCTCTGCAATTCATTTGAATTGCGGAGGTTTTCACTTCAGTCTAAGATCTCATCCCGATAGCTATCGGGACTATAAATGAATCACCTCATCATACGCGGCAGCGGTTGCCTCCATCACGGCCTCGCTCATTGTGGGGTGCGGGTGAACGGCTTTTAACACTTCGTGCCCAGTTGTCTCGAGTTTTCGGCCAAGAACAGCTTCGGCGATCATATCGGTTACTCCGGCGCCAATCATGTGGCAACCTAACCATTCGCCATATTTGGCATCAAAAATCACTTTTACAAAACCGTCTTTGTTTCCAGAGGCACTCGCTTTACCAGAAGCTGAAAATGGGAACTTGCCTATTTTGAGTTCGTAGCCCGCTTCTTTTGCCTGCTTTTCGGTCATTCCTACGGAAGCAATTTCAGGGGAAGCATAAGTACAACCGGGAATATTTCCGTAGTCTAATTTTTCTACGTGCATGCCTTTGATTTTTTCGACACAAATGATTCCTTCCGCGGAAGCGACATGCGCCAATGCTGGTCCCGGAGTCACATCACCTATGGCATAATATCCTGGCATATTGGTCTGGTACCAGTCGTTTACTATGATCTTGTCCTTGTCAACGATAACACCCACGTCTTCGAGACCTATGTTCTCAATATTTGTTTTTATGCCTACGGCGGAAAGTACGATGTCTGCCTCCAACTTTTCTTCGCCTTTTTTGGTCTTCACCGTAGCAACGACACCTTCGCCAGAAGTATCAACAGACTCCACGGAAGAACCGGTCATAATTTTGATTCCTGCCTTTTTCAGGCTGCGCTCAAATTGTTTTGAGATTTCCTCATCCTCGACCGGGACGATGTTTGGCATATATTCTACGATGGTTACCTCGGTGCCCATAGCATTGTAAAAACTCCCAAATTCACATCCTATCGCGCCACTTCCCACAACGATCATTTTCTTGGGCTGCTTTTCTAAAGTCATCGCCTTGCGGTAACCGATGATTTTTTCGCCATCCTGCTTCAAGCTAGGCAGCTCGCGGGAACGTGCACCGGTTGCAATGATGATATTGTCGGCGCTATATTCTTTTCCGTCAACTTCTACTTTCTTGCCGGGCTTCAGTTTACCGAAACCATCAATGACATCAATTTTGTTCTTTTTCATCAGAAATTGAACGCCTTTGCTCATCCCGTTGGCCACGTCACGGCTGCGTTTTACCACAGCGTCAAAATCCTTATCGGCACCCTCTACTTTAAGGCCGTAATCTTCGGCGTGTTTGAGGTATTCAAAGACCTGGGCGCTTTTGAGAAGGGCTTTGGTAGGGATACATCCCCAATTGAGACAGACGCCACCAAGGCTTTCTTTTTCTACGATTGCGGTCTTAAAACCCAATTGTGATGCACGTATTGCGGTAACGTATCCTCCTGGGCCGCTTCCCAAAACTATGATGTCGTATTTACTCATGATTATTCGGTAAGATTTAGGTCGCGAATTTACGACTTCTCGCCTGAACCGAAAAACCTAGCCCGGCCGAAGCACCGATTTTACCAGCTCTTGAAGTTCTGGAACGACCTCCTCCTCAAACCAAGGATTTTTTAATGTCCAAAAGCGATTAACAGGAGACGGATGTGGCAGCACGAATGCCTTGGGCAGGTAGGACTTGTAGTTCTTGATGCGCTCTGTAAGTTTTTTCTTATCCCTTAAATAATAGGTCTGTGCGTAACCACCTATCAATATTTTTAGTGGTTCGCTTTCTAATTTGTTAAAAACCTGATGGTGCCAAAGCGGAGCGCATTCCGGTCGAGGTGGGAGGTCTCCGGTTTTGGCCTTACCCGGAAAGCAAAATCCCAACGGGAGAATGCCAAAATTGTCTGGATTATAAAACGAATCATCATTAACTCCCAGCCAAGCTTTTAAGCGTTTGCCACTCGGGTCGTCCCAAGCTTTCGTCTTTTCGTGCGCGATCCTTCCCGGAGCCTGACTGATCAAAAGGATTTTTGTTTTCGCAGTAGCGGAAATAATCGGGTTGGGACCCAAAGGCAAAAAAGGCCTACAAACGGAACATTGTCGTATTTCCGTGAGCAGGCCTTTTATATTTTCTGTTGAAGAAATGTTATTGAATTTTGTGTATGTCTGAAGTTTGAATGTCCAAAGCTCCCATTACTTGATTGATGTCAGACAGATCACCCTCAAATTGTGAGACCAGATCAGAAGGCATCACGATGATCCTGAATATCTGGTTACTATTAAACTCTGGACCAGAAAAAGCAATATCATCGCTTTCCAAAATTATATCTACATAGTCAAGAGTATAATTGAACCTATACTGCAGAAAACCACCATCATCAAAGAAAATTGTAGCTGTGGGTAGAGGCTCCCAAATGTCAAAACCATCATCACCGGCAGTGAGTATATTTTCTAATCGATAGACCAGAACGGCATCGCCATTAATAATTGTACTCGGAAAATTAAATCGAAAAGAATCATTAGCTTCCGTAAAGTTTATTGGTTGAGTCTCATAAGTTTCTCCGACAAGTGCCTCGCCATCAAAACCAGGAGCTCCCATTGGTCCTTGAGGACCTTCACAAGAGGTTAATATGATTGCCAATATTGCTATAAGGGATAGTGCTTTTTTCATTTTTTTGAGTTTTAAGGATTAGGAAAAGAAACCGGTTTTTGATTGTTTGAATAGACCTAACCAAAAGTCGTTCCAAAAAAAATCAATCTTCCTTTTCATAATCTATAGACGCACTATTTACGCAGTATCGCTGACCGGTGTCTGTAGGGCCGTCGTCGAAAACATGACCCAGATGACTGCCGCAGTTGGCACATAGAATTTCGGTGCGTACCATCCCGAAAGTAGTATCCCTGACATTCTCGACCGCGCCGTCAATAGACTCGTCAAAACTGGGCCAACCGCAACCGCTCTCAAATTTGCTGTTTGCCTCAAAAAGCTTGGCATCACAGGCCCCGCAGTGGTAGGTACCGTCTTTGGCAAAATGCAGGTTGTACCTTCCGGTGTGGGGTCGTTCGGTACCGCTTTTGCGTAATATTGTGTAGCGCTCAGGCCCCAATTTTTCTTTCCACTCTGCTTCGGTTTTTTGTACTGGGTATTTTGTCATAATATGTTTTTGGTCATTTTCGCGAATGCGAAAATCTCTTTGGATATTTTTGATTATGATTAAAACTATTCCGCCGGAACGAAATTCAGCGCGACACCATTGATGCAGTGTCTTTTTCCTGTGGGTTCAGGACCATCTTCAAAGACGTGACCTAAATGACCACCACAGGTTGCGCAATGCTCCTCGGTGCGGGTGTAGCCCAGTTTGTTGTCTGAAGAAAAGCCAACATTACCTTCAATATAATCAAAGAATGAAGGCCAGCCCGTACCGCTTTTAAATTTGGTTTCACTGCGAAAAACAGGTGTTTGGCAAGCAGCACACACATAAGTCCCCTCTTCCTTATTGTCAAGTAAATCGCTGGTAAACGGGCGTTCTGTTCCTTCCTGACGTAACACCTGGAATTCTTCTGCGGTGAGTTGTTCCTTCCACTCCTCGGTGCTTTTCTGAACGGGGAAATTATTTTGTTTTTCATTTTGCTGCGCCGTACCCTGGCAGGAATTCAGCAAGGCCACAAGGACCAATAATACAATCTGTTTCATAGCTTTAATTTTCGTTTAAAAATAAGTACTAGGCTGTGATGCGCGGGAGTTTGGTCTTCCTTTAACAAAAGTCTAACGCCTTGGTACCGTTAGGTCGATGTACCTGCGGAAATCTTACTCAGTGAAGAATGACTTTTTATTCTCTTAATCATTTGTCAATAACCTGCTGTTTTGCCAATTAATACCTAATTTTAAAGCAAACCAATCAAACCTAAACTTTTGAATCAAGAACGTGTACTTATAAATAATATAGCTCCGCAACTGCAATGTGGGGCTTTTTTTATCAAACGGGTAACAGGCGAGGTCGTGCAGGTCACGGCTGATGTCCTGGGCGATGGCCACGACATCATACAGGCCGAACTCTGCTATAAACACCAAAACCACCGGAAATGGCAATCGATACGGATGACCGAGAACATCAACGATATTTATTCGGCTGCATTTACTACAGAAGAGCAGGGATTCTATGAATACAAAATCCGGGGTTGGGTAGACAATCCGCTCAACTGGCAACATGGTATCAAGGCAAAATTGAAAGATGATCAGCACGTGACAAGCGAATTGCTTGATGGCGTGCAGTATCTCAATGCTATTTTGGATCAAGTGGACGATAACGCCAAGCACTATCTCTCAAATGTCAAGGATTTATTCACTGACGAAAGCAAATATGAAGAGGCAATCAAATACGCTGTTTCAGAAGATCTGCACCGTATTTTTTTGGACAACCCTACCCGAAAATTTGCTGCGGAAAGTAAAAGCCTAAAGGTGTATGTAGATCGGATCAAAGCGCGTTTCAGTACGTGGTATGAGTTCTTTCCGCGTTCTGCTGCACAACAACCGGGACAACACGGGACGTTTGCAGATTGTGAGCGTTTGTTGCCCCGCGTTTCCCAAATGGGTTTTGACACGCTTTACTTCCCTCCCATCCATCCCATTGGCGAGGTGAACCGAAAAGGCAAGGACAATACCACCAATGCCCAAGAAGGTGATACCGGTGTGCCCTGGGGGATAGGTTCCCGTTTTGGCGGCCACAAAGCAATTCATCCGCAACTGGGCAATGAGAAGGATTTTAAAAAACTGATCAAGAGCGCCAATGAAATGGGCGTTGAGGTCGCGATGGACCTCGCTTTTCAGGCGGCTCCAGATCATCCTTATCTTAAAGAAAATCCGCAATGGTTTAAATGGCGGCCGGATGGTACGATGCAATATGCCGAAAATCCGCCGAAAAAATATCAGGACATCGTCAACTTCAACTGGGAAACCGATGATTGGAAAAACCTTTGGGAAGAACTGCTTTCGGTAGCCTTCAAATGGATTGACTTCGGTATAAAAATCTTCCGGGTTGACAATCCCCATACCAAGCCCTATCGTTATTGGAACTGGTTTATCGCTTCCATAAAGAAAAAACATCCGGACGTGCTCTTTTTGGCGGAAGCTTTCTCGCGACCTAAAGTGATGCAGCAACTGGCCAAGGAAGGATATACCCAGTCTTATTCCTATTTCACTTGGCGCACTTCAAAGCACGAACTCGTTCAGTATATGACAGAGTTGACCCAGACGGATATGAAAGAGTATTACCGTCCCAATTTTTGGCCAAATACGCCAGACATCAATCCGTGGCATTTACAAGGTGCCAATGAGGCGATGCACCTGTTGCGCTACGCACTTGCGGCGACATTGAGCAGCAATATAGGTTTATACGGTCCTGTTTATGAATATATGGTGACAGCACCTGTGCCTGGAAAAGAAGAGTATAAAGATTCAGAAAAATATGAGGTCTGGCACTGGGACTGGGAGCACAAGAACAAGCTGACCCAGCTTATCACCAAAATGAATTTCATCAGGAAAGAACAACCAGCGCTTCAACAGACTAATAACATACAATTTTGTACCGTTCACAACGATGCCCTGATTGCCTACTACAAATGGGATGAGGCTAGTAATAATGAACTGCTTATTGTCGTAAGTCTTGATCCTGATAAAGCACAGAGTGGTCACGTTCAGTTGCCTCTTCAAAAACTCGGGGTAAATCCCGGACATCCCATACACTTGATGGATTTAGTCACCGGAGGTCCTTATACCTGGTATGACGAATGGAATTTTGTAGAACTTCGCCCGGACATTCCCTTTCATATTTTCAAAATCACAAAGTAATAAACACCCAAGCTGTAAAAACCGACCAAAAACATGGATTCGAACGATCAAATTTCAAAAAACCTTATTTATAAGTACGATAGCAATTGGGAAGAACTTATAGAAAATGAACGGTTTCAAAAAGAATTTTGTGAAGATGTACTTGAGCCTTATATCTTAAATCAACGCTGGTATGGCGGTAAGGCCAGTGCCCTCAAGTATATTGAGATCATAGACAGTTTTGCCATTGAGAGAGGTTCAGACCGCTTCTATGGTATTGTGATGGAGGTCAACTTCAAAGAAGCTTTTGTACAGAATTACTTTTTGCCCATCGCTTTCGTAACCGACGAGGCCTATGCCAAAGGTTGCATTTGCCTTCTCGATCTTAAAGGTACAGAAGGTTATTTAATCGATGCGGTACATCTGGAAACCTTTAGACAACAGATATTTGAAAAAATCCTGGAAGGTGACAAATTTAGTTATACTGATGTGGCGTACCGCCGCGGACGCCAAAACACTGCCCAAGCTTACAAAAGCAGCCGTATAATGGGTGTGGAGCAGAGCAATACATCCATCATTTACAATGACGAATATATCCTGAAAATTTTTAGAAGGGTCTATGTAGATGAAAATCCAGATTATGAAATATCGAAATACCTGACCATGAAAGGTATTTTCTCCAATACCCCGAAGTATTTGGGAAGCATAACGCTTCGGTTCAGTGATAAAAATGTCATCACATTGGGACTGATGCAAGAACTTGTTCCCAACGAAGGTGATGCCTGGGAATATTTTACAGATCATTTAAAAGCATCCTTCCTGCTGCTCAACGAGCAAAAACCGGATATTTCAACTTTTAAAGAACTCCCCAACCTTGCTCAAATAGACCCTGGGCAAATTGATGAAAAAATCACCGCTTGGTGCCCTGTGGAATTTTTTGAGGATATTGCCCAACTGGCAAACCGCACGGCAGAACTGCACGTGGCACTGGGGCAAGAACGGGTAAACAATGCATTTACACCACAGGCCTTTAGCAACGATTATACCGTCTGGCTCAAAAACCGGTTGATCTATCAATTTGAAAACCGAATGAACCTGGTAGAGAACAACCTGCACAAACTGGATGGGTTACGCTTAGAACTCGCGCAGGAGTTTATTGGCCGCAAGAAAATCATTAGAAAACGGCTGCTCGACTTTGACGAGGCAAAATTAAAAAGCGAGCGCCTGCGCATTCACGGGGATTATCACCTTGGGCAGGTACTGGTGCAAAAACGGGATTTCTTTATCATCGATTTTGAAGGCGAACCAGAAAGCACCATTCGCGACCGTAAAGTGAAACAGCCCCCCTTAAAAGATATCGCGGGGATTTTCAGAAGTTTTCATTATGCCATCTATGCCACGATTTTTAACAATCAAGAGTCCTTTGACTATGAGATCAATGAGCTTTTTAATGTAGCCGAAGTACTCTACAGCAATATGGTCGCGGTCTTTTTAAAAACTTACATCAATCACGTCCAACTGGCGAACCTCAATATAGGTTACATCAAAGAAATCGAATTTCTTCTGAACTACTGCCTGCTCGAAAAAGCCGTTTACGAACTGGGCTACGAGCTCAACGCCCGCCCGCGCTGGGCAATTATTCCGCTTAAGGGAATATCTAACATTCTTAACCAAAATATAAATGAGTAACGTAAAACCATATAGTCTATTCACTGATTTTGATATCGACCTTTTTAAAAGCGGGAAACACTTCCGGCTTTATGAAAAGCTTGGTTCACACCCCATGAAAGTAGATGGTGTGGAAGGCACCTATTTTGCCGTCTGGGCTCCCTCTGCCAAATCGGTTTCCGTAGTTGGAGACTTTAATTATTGGTTGGAAGGAGAACACAAGCTTGAGGTACGTTGGGACAGTAGTGGCATCTGGGAAGGTTTTATTCCTGGTGTCGGTGTCGGAACACGCTATAAGTATAAAATCCACTCCCACAACAACGACCTCAAAACCGAAAAATCAGATCCTTTCGCACGGCGCTGCGAGCACCCGCCCAATACAGCCTCGGTCGTGTACAAAACGGATTATAAATGGAAGGACAAAAAATGGATGAAGACCAGGGCGAGAAACAATGCTCTGGATTCTCCTTTTTCGGTTTACGAAATGCACCTGGGCTCTTGGAAAAAGACAGGCGAGGAAAACCGAAGCTTGAGCTATACAGAACTGGCTGATGAACTCGTTGTCTATTTGAAGGAAATGAATTTTACGCATGTGGAATTTATGCCCATCATGGAGTTTCCGTACGATCCCAGCTGGGGCTATCAACTTACCGGTTATTTTGCTCCTACATCACGTTTTGGCTATCCGGAAGAACTGATGCTACTGATTGATAAATTACATCAAGCAGGAATAGGCGTCATTCTAGATTGGGTACCCTCCCACTTCCCGGAAGATGCTCACGGTCTGGGCTATTTTGATGGTTCTCATCTTTATGAGCATCCTGATCGAAAAAAAGGCTACCATCCCGATTGGAAATCCCTGATATTCAATTATGGTAGAAATGAAGTACGTGCTTTCTTGATCAGCAACGCCCTTTTTTGGCTGGATCAGTACCATATTGATGGGCTTCGGGTGGATGCCGTTGCGTCGATGTTGTACCTGGATTACTCCCGTGAGGATGGTGAGTGGGAACCTAATATCTACGGCGGTCACGAAAACCTGGACGTTATCTCCTTTCTTAAGGAATTTAACGAAACGGTCTATGGAAACTATCCCGATGTACAAACGATCGCAGAGGAGTCAACCAATTTTCCCGGGGTCTCAACGCCGGTCTTTCTGGGCGGACTCGGTTTTGGAATGAAATGGATGATGGGCTGGATGCACGACACGCTGGAATATTTCAAGAAAGAGCCCGTCTATAGAATACATCATCAAAACGACATCACCTTCAGTTTGACCTATGCGTTTTCTGAAAATTTTATGCTTCCGTTATCGCACGATGAAGTGGTGTATGGTAAAAAATCCTTGCTCGGAAGAATGCCGGGTGACGAGTGGCAACGTTTTGCCAACCTAAGGTTGATGTTCAGCTATATGTTTACACACCCCGGCGGAAACCTGATTTTTCAAGGTGGGGAATTTGGTCAATATGGTGAATGGAATTTTCAGCAGAGCCTGGACTGGCACCTTACGGAATTTGACTATCATAAAGGCATTCAGGAAACGATTAAAGGTCTGAATGGCCTGTACAAGTCGCAACCTGCATTACATCAAAAGCAGTTTAGCCCAGATGGATTTGAATGGATCGAGTGGAACGACAGCACAAATTCTGTGCTCAGCTACCTGCGGAAAGGGAACGACCCTAAGGACACGCTGGTAGTGGTGGCTAATTTTACACCGGTACCCAGGGAGGGTTATCGCATTGGCCTGCCCGAAGCACCCTTTAAGGCTGGAAAAAAACTGTATCAAGTGTTTAACGGCGACGCCCCGCAATATGAGGGTAGCGGTGCCTATATGAGCAAAAGCCACAAAATAGAGGATGAATCCTGGAACGGTAAGGGAAATTCCTTTGTTATGGATCTTCCGCCATTGGCGATCACAGTACTCTCCCTTTCCAAGTAATTACAATTTAAGATGGCATATTGTCCTTATGGATTAAAAAAGCAGAAAACGTAAATGTTTTCTGCTTCATTTTAATTGGTTTGTTTTGCAAGAAATTTACCATCCCCAAGATTTTAACTATGATTATTAATACAGACTTAGTACAAAAAGGAAATCAGTTTCCCAATGAAGTCGTTGATATAACAAGGGAACTTGACACCTTTTACTTTACCACAAAAAATGATATCATTCTTCAGCTTACCGTGCTCCGGGACAGTATGATTCGGTTTAGGTATGGCACCAGAGGCTCTCTGGATGAGGACTTTAGCTATGCCGTTGATAAGGAATATTCAAAGGGGTATAACGAACTGGCACATAGCGAAGACGAAAATTTTCATACAATTACCACCGGAAAGCTGATCATAAATATTGAGAAGTTGAGCCTGCAGTCGAAGATTTTTGATCTGGATGGCAATTTGGTCAATGAGGATGAACTGGGCTTTCACTATGAAGACAGTTTTGAGTTGGGCGGTAATATCGTCAAAATGAGCAAAAAAGCCCCACAGGGCGAGAGCTACTATGGCCTGGGTGACAAACCCGTACACTTTAACCTTAAGGGTAAGCAACTCTCTAACTGGGCAACAGATTCTTATGCTTTTGGCCAGGGAACAGACCCTATATATAAAACAGTTCCCTTCTATATTGGTCTTCAGACCAAACGTGCCTACGGTATATTCTTTGACAACACTTTTAAGTCCCATTTTGACTTCTGCCACGAACGGTTTGACGTTACCAGTTTTTGGGCCGAAGGTGGTGAGATGAACTACTACTTTATCTACGGCCCAACTATGGCAGAAGTAGTCGAAAACTATACCCAGCTAACCGGCACCCCAGAGTTACCTCCGCTGTGGACGTTGGGCTTTCACCAGTGCAAGTGGAGCTACTATCCTGAATCGCGGGTCAAGGAGATCACCAATACCTTCAGAAAATTAAAAATTCCCTGCGACGCCATTTATCTGGACATTGACTATATGGAAGGTTTCCGTTGTTTTACATGGAGTGAGGAATATTTTCCGGAGCCAAAGAAAATGGTCGAAGAACTGGCAGCAGATGGGTTTAAGACCGTGGTCATTATTGATCCCGGCATCAAGCTGGATAAGGATTATTGGGTATATCAGGAGGGAAAGGAGAAAGATTATTTCTGCAAGCGTGCAGATGGTCCAGACATGATAGGAAAGGTCTGGCCCGGTGAATGTGCGTTTCCAGACTACACCAACCCTGAAGTCCGTGAGTGGTGGGCGACATTGTTCAAAGAATTGGTGGGCGACATTGGCGTCCGCGGGGTCTGGAACGATATGAATGAACCCGCTGTTATGGAAGTTCCGGGCAAGACCTTCCCGGATGACGTGCGCCACGATTATGACGGCCATCCCTGCAGTCATAAAAAAGCACACAATATTTATGGCACGCAAATGGCGCGGGCCACCTATGAGGGGGTTCGGCGCTATACCTATCCCAAGCGCCCCTTTGTGATTACAAGATCTGCTTACAGCGGCGCGCAGCGCTTTACCTCCTCCTGGACGGGTGACAACGTCGCTACTTGGGAACATTTATGGTTGGCTACCGTGCAAGTGCAACGTATGTGCGTGAGCGGTATGTCATTTACCGGCACAGATATAGGCGGTTTTGCCGAGCAGCCCACCGGGGAACTGTTCACCCGATGGATTCAGGTGGGTGTTTTTCATCCGTTTTGCAGGGTACATTCCTCGGGGCATCACGGCGATCAGGAGCCGTGGACATTTGATGATGAAGTGACTGATATCACCCGTAAGTTTATTGAACTTCGATATACCCTGCTTCCTTATCTGTACACGATGTTCTATCAGTATTCCACTATGGGAATCCCGATGTTGAAGCCCTTGGTCTATTACGATCAGGCAGATTCCCAGACACACTACAGGACGGATGAGTTTATATTTGGGGATAAAATATTGGTCTGCCCTATTCTCGAACCTAATGCAAAAGGCCGCAGGATGTACCTGGCACGGGGCCGGTGGTACAACTTCTGGGACAGCTCACTGATTACCGGAGGCAAGGAAATGTGGGTAGATGCAGATATCGATTCCATACCAATATTCGTAAAGGAGGGTGCAATCATTCCCCGTTATCCTGTGCAACAGTATGTAGGCGAAAAAAACATAGATACGCTCAAGCTGGATGTCTATTATATGCTGGGTACGGAAAAATCTGAAGTTTACGAAGACGCTCAGGACGGTTATGACTACAAGAAAGGCAGGTTTAGCCTACGCAATTTTAAGCTGACCGGTAAGAAAAATGAGGTTATCATCACCCAATATAAAAGCGGAAGTTTTATCACGCAATACGAGACTATACAAATCAATTTAATAGGTCTCCCCTTTAACATTTCCTCAATAACGGTAGATAAGGAAATTGCTGATCTGGATTTAATGGATAATGATTCAGAGAAAAGTATGCTCACCGTGTCCAAAGATTTTAGTGAAATTCATATTTTCGGATAGATGGGCACAGGATTACTAAAATTAAGCTAATGTTAAAGAAAGTGCTTCGGTAATTCGTAATTTTCGGTCATTAAAAAACCATTTTACGTATATGAAACCCAATCGCGTCATTACCGCAATACTTACAGTTCTACTTGTTATCTCTTGTAAAACGAGTCCATTCACTGGGAACAAGACACTCAACTTTGTAAGCAATGATGAGTTGTTCCCGATGGCTTTTCAGCAATACAATCAATTTCTTTCTGAAAACAATGTCGTTACCAATACTGAAGAATCCAGAATGGTCAAGCGTGTTGGTCAGCAAATTCAGGTAGCAGCAGAACGGTATATGACCGCTCTGGGTTATCCCGGATACCTAAACGATTATCGTTGGGAATACAATTTGGTTAAGGATGATGCTGCAAATGCATTCTGTATGCCTGGCGGAAAGATTGTCGTCTATACAGGAATTTTACCTATAACTGAAAGCGAAGCAGGTCTCGCTATGGTAATGGGCCACGAGCTTGCACACGCCATGGCAGATCACGGTGCCCAGCGTATGAGTGCCGCTCAAGTGCAGCAAGGGGTAGGCCTTGCCGGTGGTCTTGCCCTTGGAAATTCTAAAGCAGGGCAGATTTTTAATCAATATTATGGCGTGGGCTCTACCGTAGGAGTGATGTTGCCCTTTAGCCGAAGTCACGAAAGCCAAGCTGACGAAATAGGAACCATAATCGCTGCCATCGCGGGATACAACCCTTACGAGGCGCCAAAACTCTGGGAACGGATGAAAGCCAGTTCAGATGGTCAGGCGCCACCAGAACTTATGAGCACGCACCCACATCCTGAAACTCGTATAGCAGCCCTTGAAAAAATTGCTCCAAGAGCAGTTGCCGAAGCCAAGAAGTTTGGGGTCACACAATTTAAGGACTAAGACAGCCTACTACGGTTATCAATCTCCGATGGAATTTCACCGAGCCGGAAAACTGAGAATTCTTTAAGCTCACGGAAGAACAATTTAAATTCTGCTTCAAAAGACTCATAGTAAAGCTCCAGCTCTTCGGTAGCGTTGTTCATCCCACTCTTATATTTTGTACGCCTGTTCATATTGTGGAGGACGGTGGCTATTCCGCTCATTTCAGCATAACTCAGCAGCCAGTTCTCGCGGATCATAAAGGGAACCATTCTTTTTATTCCCGGGGTGAGATGCTCCTGATTGACGGTTAACATTTGGTAGAAATTTTCAACATAATCTGCCAAAGGCAAGTGATGGTAACTGTTCCAATTTTTGGCCAAAAAATGATCGTACAAGATGTCAACGATAATCCCGCTATAATGACCGTATTTTGCGTGTAAGCGTTTGGTGCTTTTGCGCACGGTAGCGTGGGCATCTGTAAATGTATCGATATTGCGGTGCAGGAGTATGCCGATCTGAATATCCCGTTGAAAGTTCAGAAAATCCTTTCCTTTAATTCCATCGGCCATAAAATTGCCCAGGGTCACCAAGTCGTTTTCGCCAGAGAGGTAAATATGCGCTAGATAATTCACCTAGGTAAAGTACGATTTCAGCAGATGGCAAGCGACCAATATTGGTATATTTGTTGGCGTTGCGATGAGTTTTAAGAAAATTATTTTTAAAGGATAACCTCAATTGACCGAATCCACTCCTAATTTAAAAGTACTGATCATCTGTTATTATTGGCCACCTGCAGGTGGACCGGGTGTACAGCGCTGGTTGAAGTTCATTAAATACTTACGTGAATTTCAAGTGGAACCCGTGGTTTATATCCCGAAGAATCCAACATATCCCTTGGTTGATGAAAGCTTGACCCGTGAGATCCTGCAGGATTTAGAAATCATAAGCCAGCCAATTTTTGAACCCTTTGGCCTGGCTAAATTCTTTTCAAAAAGACAGACTCAGAATTTAAGTGCCGGGATTATTCCTGTTGACAGAAAGCAGAGCCTGATACAGCGGGCGATGCTTTTTGTACGCGGAAACTTTTTTATACCGGATGCCCGTAAATTTTGGATACAACCCTCGGTAAAATATTTAAAAGACTATTTGGGCGAAAATAATGTAGATGCAATAATCACAACCGGCCCGCCGCACAGTTTGCATATGATTGGTCAAGCCTTGAGAAGCGGAATACGGATTCCGTGGATCGCAGATTTTAGGGATCCTTGGACAGACATTGGTTACCACCAAAAGCTAAAGCTGACCAAAAAATCACAAGTAAAGCACCTGAAGTTCGAACATGCCGTACTAGATACCGCTGATAAAATTATCGTAACCAGCCCGACGACACTGGCAAATTTTGAAGCGAAGACCACTACCCCAATTCAATGCATTACCAATGGCTTTGATGTAGCGCATTTTCCTGAAACACCACTGAGCGAAAAGTTTACATTATCGCATATTGGTTCGTTACTTTCAGGCCGGAATCCTCTTATACTGTGGAAAGTCCTTTCAGAACTAAAAACGGAAAATTCAGATTTTGTCAGGGATCTTGAACTGCAACTTATAGGAAAGGTAAGCAGCGATATTCTGGACACCCTGAATGATTTCGGCTTGACCGAAAACCTGACGCTTAAGGGCTATATAAGCCACGACGAAGTACTGATCGCCCAGTGTAGCGCTCAAATCCTGCTGTTGATCGAAATTGATTCAGAAATCACCAAAGGCATCATCCCCGGAAAATTGTTTGAATATCTTGCCGCCCGCAGACCTATTTTAGGCATTGGTCCGGAGCAGGCCGACTTCTTCGATATCGTCAAAAAAACACGTAGCGGAAAAACTTTTAACCATCAGGATTATTATGAGTTGAAGAGATACCTCACCAATCAATACCGAAAATTCAAGGAAAACGGCATTCCCAATACCGAAGGAATTATTGAACAATTCACCCGAAAAAATTTAACCGGCGTTTTGGCCGAAACAATTCGAACAATCGTTGAAGAATTTCAAGCCAAAACATAAAAAGTCCCGTATCACATAAGCGATACGGGACTTACCAACTAACTAACCAACCAAAAAATCATTTATTCTATTGACCGCCACGACCACTGGATCGTGAGGAACGGGAATTATTGCTTCTTGAAGAGCTTTCCCTAGTACTTGTACCAGCACTACGTTGACGCGTGCTCGTTGTAGCAGCCCTGGGTGTACTTTGGCGACTACTGCTGCGGGATGCAGTGTTCACTTTAGGCCGGCTGCTTGAGCTTACCGAATGCTGCTTCGCCTTTGGTGCTGCAGTCGTCGCCCTTTGGCGGGAACTGCTGCTTCTTGAGGATACACGTTCCTGAGATTTTGTGCTCGCCCTGTTCGCGTTTGATGAGGCACTTCGGTTTGCACTTCCTGAGCTGTACGTTGAAGTTCTTCCTTGCGAACTTGTATGAGCATCGCTATCCCTAGAAGTTGACCTACTTGTATCATACTTATTTCTGGATATTTCAGATGTACGTCTAGCAGCTATCTTCTCGTTTGATCTGGAACTACTACGTACTGCTCTGTTTACAGGAGCTGATCGTCTTGCCGCCTCATAGCTTCCGCGTCTGGCATTGTTATGAGCCACTCGACCGTTGGGTCTTTTAAAATCCCTGTAAGCATTTTGGTACCCGTGGTTATAACCCAATGCGTAGTTATCCCTGTGATAGGCATATGTATAACGTACTGGTCTATAAAATCTTCGGTACGGGGTGTTGAACACTAAACAGTGATCTACATAAGGACGGTAAAAAAACTGGTGGTAGGGACGAAAATTATAGTTCCTGTTATATACATTGATATATCCTCGTACTCCATAAAATCTGTTACCTCGGTAAAGAATGTTGAGATTACCAATGCGTGCAAGCCTGTTCTGATTATAAAATATATTGACGTTGCCCGCTTGAACAATTCTTCCCCAATTGTCGTAATAAATGGGTACGTTCTCTATTTGTATAACAGCGCCAAACTGGTCGTACTGTACAAACGGATCATAATTGTAACCGGAATTATAACTGATAACGACGGGACCGGTATTTACATTAACGTTCAAACCGTTAACTATGTTGGGTAGAACAAAATCAAATTCGCCATCGGGAAAAATTGAAAATTCTATGCCCCCTTCCATAAAAATATAACGGTTACCATTATATCGTGTATAGTTATAGATACCATCCATCGTTTCCGCTTTTACAGAAACAGTCATAAGGCTTATCATCAAAGCCGCTAATAGGTAGTTTACTGTTTTCATAATTAAAGATTTAAAGGGTTAAACACACTTTTTTGGATGGTTCCCTTTACCATAATCAATCAGCGTGCCAAGAATCGTAAAGCCTTTCCGAAGCAGTTTAGAATACTGATAATGAGGTTTTAAAAAACAGCATGACTACCAAATTGTAACATTTCAATGAAATACCCTACATATAGGTATAACCAAAGCAAAGAAACTATGATGCGTGAAGACCGATCCCTTTTAGCAGTAGCCCACTTGAGCCAGTTGCTTGATCTAATCACCGGAATTGGTGGTTTTATTGTCCCTTTGATCCTATGGCTGACCCAAAAAGACAAGGTGCTGCAAATGGATGAGCACGGCAAGTCTATCCTCAATTTTCAAATAAGCCTTTTTTTGTATTCCATTGTTTGTATTCCACTTATTTTACTTTTGGGCATAGGCATCTTAGGCCTTATTGTAATTGGTATCCTGGCTTTGGTATTTCCTATTATCAATGCAATAAAAGCATCAAACGGTGAGCCGCTGTACTACCCTCTAAATATTCAATTTATCAAATAGTGCCTGGCTTCTTAAAATAAAAAATCCACGGCTTTCACCGTGGATTTTACATTTTGTGTAATATTTAGATCAGTGTTTATTTATCACTGTGATCCTCATAATAGGCAGTTGTACCGTGCTCGTGAATATCTAAACCTTCCAATTCTTCTTTCTCCGTAACCCGAAGACCAATTGTAGATTTAATGATGAATAGAACGATAAAGGTTGCCAGTACCGCCCATCCTATCATAGAGATTGAACCAAGGAACTGAACTCCCAACATCCCAACACCACCTCCATAAAGAAGGCCACCGTCAGTAGCAAAAACACCTACTAATACTGTACCTAGGAAACCACAAACTCCGTGTACGGAAACCGCACCAACGGGATCATCAATTTTAAGTACTTTATCAATAAACTCAATTGAAAGTACAACTACTAAACCGCAAATAATTCCGATTGCAACTGCACCAAAAGCATCAACATTACCACAACCTGCAGTAATACCTACCAGTCCGGCCAAACAGCCGTTTAAAGTCATTGAGATATCTGGACGGCCGTATTTGATCCAAGTGAAAAATAATGCCGTTATTGCACCAAGGGCAGCCGCAAGGTTTGTATTGATAATTACACTACCTACGGCAATGGAATCGTCTCCACCAAAAGCCAGCTGAGAACCACCGTTGAAGCCGAACCAGCCCAACCAAAGAATGAATACACCCAAAGCTCCCAATAGCAAATTGTGTCCACGTATTGCGTTTACTTTCCCGTCAGGACCATATTTGCCCAATCGCGGACCAACCATTGCGGCAGCAACCAAACCAGCAAAACCACCTACAGCGTGTACGATTGTAGAGCCAGCGAAATCAATAAAGCCCAAGTTGTTCAACCAAGCCTGATCGTCAAAAGGCCACAACCAGCTTCCTGATATAGGATAGATAATTGTAGTCAGCACTGCTGAAACAATCAGATAGGAAGAGAATTTAAACCTTCCCGCAACAGCTCCTGATACTATCGTAGCAGCCGTGGCACAGAAAACCGTCTGGAAGAATAGGTTATGCCAGTCATCCTGATTAAAGAATGCCAAATCTGTAGGATCTCTCATAAATCCTCCTAAAATGGTTTCACCTCCGTACATTACCGAGTAACCTACTACCCAGAACATAAGTGAACCCACCGCCAGGTCCATAAAGTTCTTCATTACGATGTTCCCGGCATTTTTAGCACTGGTAAAACCGGTTTCAACAAGTGTAAAACCTGCTTGCATGAAGAACACTAATATTGCGGCAATAATTATCCATAAAATACCAAGGTCGGCATTTATACCATCAACAGCAGCTTGTACCGCGTCTGTTGTGTCTTGTAAAAATATATAAGCCATAAATTTCTCTTTTTTGGTTAGTATTAGTTTAAGGTATCACTCCCCTTATTTCCGGTGCGAATGCGATAGGCTTCCTGGACATCAGAGACGAAAACTTTTCCATCACCCACGTCACCGGTACGCGCTGCAGTAAGGATAGCATCTACCGCTACTTTCGCAAAGTCGTCATTGACCACCACAGAAAGGTATCTGCGTTGAATATCGCTGGTACTGTAAGAGACACCGCGGTACACACTTCCTATTTTTTCATTCCCAAGTCCGGTAACATCCCAGTAAGAGAAAAAGTTCACTCCTTTCTCATGGAGTGCTTCTTTGACTGCTGAGAATTTAGACTTTCGAATAATTGCTTCTATTTTTTTCATATCAAATATGGTTTGGTTTAGAATGAATAAACGGCGGCAAGTACAAATGAAGATAAACTGTCAATTGACTCTTCATCGCCATTCAAGAAGGCTCCGTCCTCACTTGGGGAATCAAAACGGATCTCAGGAATAAATGTAAGCGGGCCTACTGTGGCGTTGGCAGAAAACGTAAAGGCGAAAACACTGGTTTCTCCTTCCATATTAAAGGCACCAGGAACCGCTCCAAACTCCCCAAATTCACTAAAATATTCTGGACGAATACCAAGTGCAAAAGAATCACTAACTGCATATTGAGCATAGAGAGCAGCACCATAGAAACCAGCGCTGTCATATCCAAATGTGCCCTCATCTAGAGAAGTGGTGTTATAAGTGGCGTTCAGACCTAAATAAAACTCTTCAGATAAATTGTAGCCAGTGGTCAAGTCAATTTGAAATGTAGCATCAGCGCTTTCCTCAAAATCACCATCTTGATCACCATATAATAAGTTTAAAAATGTTGAACCAGTATCAGAAGAATAACCTAGTTGACCACCAAAGGTGTAAGTGTTGGTTGGGTTAAAATCGACAGCATCAGTTGGGTTCATTATTGCAACAAGTGCACTCCAATTGTCATCAATGGCAAAATCCGCTTTTAAACCAGTATGGCTAAAAGGTCCATAAGAAAATGCGTAGGATGTAGAATAGTTAAAGTTTCCTGTTGGGGAAATCACCTCATATCCTAAAAAGGTATTGAAGTTACCAAAGGTAAGGGTAACCACATCACTTACATTCCAGTACACATAAAGTTGGTTTACAATGGTAGAACTGGCTGTGGTGGCAGCGAATACTGCATCTGTACCACGTGGGCCAAATACCAAATCTGCAACTCCTCCTACATCTCCACTTTCATAGCTTAAAATAGCATTAGCCATACCCAATGCAAAACCAGGTTGATTTGCAAATGAAGATCCTGGGGCTTCCCTATAATCAGCATTCAAATTTTGGCGAAAATAAGCATCTAAAGATCCGGATAATGTAAATCCGTCAGTCCAAGATGGTGTTTCCTCTTCCTGAGCCTGTGCAAAAAGAGTGAGCAGAAAAACTAAGGGTAATAGTAACTTTTTCATGTTTAAAATTTAGTTAATTGGTGAAATGCTAAACTAACCATAAATCGTTAACAGATAAAGAGATCATCAGGAAACCACTAAATTTTTGCTGTTTCGTCAGAAATAGTCGTTAATTTTTTAACGAAACAAATTCGAAAACGATATATAATTGCAAAAATTGACATATTCTTGATTAGGAAAGCACACAATAGTGAAAATATCATCTTAATAAAACCTAAAAACACTACTAAAACGTCAACAATCAATACTCACCTAACCTCATTTCACCATTTTTGACAACATTTTTTAAAATTCGTTGCTTTTTTATCATTAGTGATAAATCAATAAATCGGGGTTTATATTGTATAATAAACAGTGTAGTTTCATTAAACTGATAAATATCAAATAATAAAAAACAGCTAATCCAAACAAGCCTTCAATACTTAAATATTAGATAATTTTAGCATTCACTTAGAACATTCAAGACGAAGAATTATGCGCGAGAAACAAGGTTTATACCATCCAGAATTCGAACACGAAAACTGTGGTGCGGGTTTTATATGTAGCCTAGAAGGCCAGAAGTCCAACGATGTCATCCACAAAGCGCTGGAAATCCTTGTAAAACTGGAGCATCGTGGGGCGGTAAGCAGCGATGGCAAGACTGGTGACGGTGCCGGGATTTTAATAGACATTCCCCACGATTTTTTTGTGGAAAACTGTGATTTTGAGCTTCCGGCGGCGCGGGAATATGCCATGGGCAATGTTTTTCTACCTAAAAAAGAAAACCAGCGGGACTATTGTAAAGGAGTACTCGAAGACGAACTTAAAAGAAAAGGCCTCAAAATCTTGGGTTGGAGAAAAGTACCCGTAGATGCAGGCTTTCTTGGGGCAATCGCCGCAGACGTAGAACCGTTTGTTGCCCAGATATTCGTGGGCAAACCAGAGCAGGATATGCCAGAGCGTGAGTTTCAGGTAAAACTTTTTGCCGCAAGAAAAATCGCCGAACATACCGTTTCAAAAAGCAAACTTTCTGAGCGTACCTATTTCTATCTGCCCAGCCTTTCGACCAAAACCTTGATTTTTAAAGGGCTTTTAATGCCCGAAGATATCAAGTTCTATTATAAGGACTTGCTCGACCCAAAATTGACAACCCGTTTGGCACTTGTACATCAGCGGTTCAGTACCAATACGTTCCCTACTTGGGATCTCGCGCAACCCTTTAGGTATATGTGCCACAACGGCGAAATAAATACGCTACGCGGAAATGTTGCGCGCATGCACAGCCGGGAAGAGCTATTAAAAAGCGACCTCATCGAGGACGATATCAAAGAGCTTTTCCCCATAGTGCTCCCAGGGAAATCAGATTCTGCTTCCATGGATATGGTTGTAGAACTGCTATTGATGTCAGGAAGATCCCTACCAGAAATTATGATGATGCTCGTTCCCGAAGCCTGGGAAAAGCATCAGGATATGAGCGAGGCCAAAAAAGCCTTCTACGAATTTAACAGCTGTATCATGGAACCGTGGGACGGCCCTGCCTCCATACCTTTTACAGATGGGGATTACATCGGTGCCGTACTTGACAGGAACGGGTTGCGACCATCAAGGTACTCGGTGACCAAAACGGGTTATGTAATTATGTCTTCCGAAACTGGAGTACTGGAACTGGAACCTGAAAATGTCTCTTACCACGGCCGTCTGGAACCCGGTAAAATGTTTTTGGTCAACATGAAAGAAGGCCGGATCATCAACGATGAGGAAATCAAAGAACTTGTTGTATCAAAAAAACCATACGGGAAATGGCTTAATGAAAACCTGGTACATCTAAAGAATATTCCCTACCGTGACCTACCCCTGGACATAGAGAACACTCCCGTGCCACAGCGCAAGACGGCTTTTGGATATACCCACGAAGACATCAACACCATAATTCTACCGATGGCTGGCAAGGGCAAAGAGCCAATCGGTTCTATGGGTACTGACACTCCGCTAGCCGTACTTTCAGAAAGGCCGCAACTGCTGTTCAATTATTTTAAACAGTTGTTCGCCCAGGTAACCAACCCACCACTGGATGGCATACGGGAGGAATTGATTACAGACCTGAGCCTTACATTGGGCGCAGATGCCAACCTGATGGAAATTACGCCCAACTATTGTAAAAAAATACGAATTCAAAATCCGGTGATTTCAAAAGAAGATCTGGACAAGATCATAAATTTTGAGCATCCCGATTTTAAATCCCAGCGCATTCCCATGCTTTATGAGGCCAAGAGAGGGCTCAACGGGTTGGAAGCTGCTTTGGAAGATATTATAAAAACGGCGAGCAAGGCGGTCGATAATGGGATTAAAATACTCATTCTTTCAGATCGGGGTGTTGATCATGAAAATGCACCTATTCCGGCACTTTTGGCATGTTCTTTTCTGAACAGTGGTCTATATAAGGTATCAAAACGATCAAAGATCAGCATTATAATAGAATCTGCCGAACCCCGTGAGGTGCATCATTTCGCATTGTTGTTTGGTTATGGAGCCAGCGCGATCAACCCGTACATGGTCAATGAGATTCTACGCGAGCAGATTGAGGAAGGCAATCTGGAAGGACCATTTAAAGAAGCGGTCGAAAATTACAACAAAGCCGTTGGTAAAGGGGTCGTTAAGGTCATGAACAAAATTGGGATTTCGACCTTAAATTCCTATCGCGGCTCACAATTGTTTGAAGCTCTTGGCCTCAACAGTAAGCTCGTTGATAAATATTTCCCGCGTACGCCCAGCCGTATTGAGGGTATAGGGCTTTATGAAATAGAGTCTGAGGTAGGCAAACGCCACCGCAAGGCCTTTGATGTAAAAGATATTCCGGGAACGATCGATATGGAAATTGGCGGGGATTACCGCTGGCGCCGAAACGGTGAAAAACATATGTTCAACCCGCTTAGCATAGCAAAACTGCAGGAATCGGTAAGACAGAACAATCCCGATACATATAAAGAATATGCCAGTTTGGTCAACGAGCAGTCAAAACAGCTTATGACCATCCGCGGCCTATTTGAATTTGGAAACTACGACCCCATCCCAATCGAAGAAGTAGAACCCTGGACCGAAATCGTAAAACGCTTTAAAACGGGAGCAATGTCTTACGGTTCGATCAGTAAGGAGGCACACGAAAACCTCGCGATCGCGATGAACCGTATTGGAGGTAAAAGTAACTCTGGGGAAGGTGGTGAAGATTCTGAGCGTTTTTATAAAAATGCCAATGGAGATTGGAGAAACAGTGCCATCAAACAAGTTGCTTCGGGACGTTTTGGGGTCACCAGTAACTATTTGAGCAGTGCTGCAGAAATTCAGATCAAAATGGCACAGGGTGCCAAGCCCGGAGAAGGCGGTCAATTACCAGGCGAAAAAGTCAATAAGTTCATTGCCAAAACCAGGAACAGTACGCCTTACGTAGGTTTGATTTCCCCTCCTCCCCATCACGATATCTATTCGATAGAGGATTTGGCGCAGCTTATTTATGATCTTAAATCTGCAAACAGAGCAGCAAGAATAAATGTAAAACTGGTTTCTGAAGTTGGTGTGGGTACCGTTGCCGCGGGTGTTGCCAAGGCAAAAGCAGATGTGATCTTGATTTCCGGCTATGATGGTGGTACCGGGGCTTCCCCACTTACCTCCTTGCGTCACGCAGGGCTTCCGTGGGAACTGGGTATTGCCGAAGCACAACAAACTTTGGTATTGAATAACCTGCGTTCCAGAATTCGGTTGGAATGTGATGGCCAGTTAAAAACCGGTCGTGATGTAGCTATCGCCTGTTTGCTGGGCGCAGAAGAGTTTGGTTTTGCAACCGCACCGCTAGTGGCTTCGGGCTGCATTATGATGCGCGTTTGCCATTTGAACACCTGTCCTGTGGGAATCGCTACACAGAATCCAGAATTACGCAAAAAGTTTAAGGGAAAACCGGAACACGTGGTCAACTATATGTATTTCGTTGCCGAAGAACTTCGGGAGATTATGGCAAAACTTGGTTTCCGTACGGTTGATGAAATGGTCGGGCAGGTTCAAAAGCTGGACCGTAACAAAGCCATCGAGCATTATAAGGCCAACGGCATCGACCTGACACCGATTTTACACACTATAGAGACTCCACCAAGGGTTGAAATTTATAATACGGAAACCCAACACCACGGTCTGGAAAAATCCATTGATTTTGAAATCATCGAACGTGCGCACACGGCCCTCTTCCGAAAGGAAAAAACTACCCTTGATCTGAAAATTAAAAATACGGACCGTGCCGTTGGTGCCATATTGAGCAATGAGATTTCAAAAATCTACGGAGAGCAAGGTCTGCCGGACAATACACTAAAAGTGAATTTTAAAGGATCTGCTGGCCAAAGTTTTGGTGCCTTTGCGACCAAAGGGCTTACGCTCAAAATTGATGGAAACGCCAACGACTATGTGGGCAAAGGCTTATCTGGAGGACGCTTGATCGTAAAAATTCCGGAGGAATCCACCTTGGAAGCCGAGAAGAACGTCATTATCGGCAACACCGCACTTTATGGCGCGACAACTGGCGAGGCCTATTTTAACGGTATCGCTGGTGAGCGTTTCTGCGTCAGGAACAGTGGTGCTCACGCAGTGGTAGAAGGTATTGGTGACCACGGTTGCGAGTATATGACCGGTGGTTTTGCCGTCGTGCTGGGCGAAGTGGGCAGAAATTTTGGTGCGGGTATGAGTGGTGGTATCGCTTACATTTACAACCCAAATAACACCTTCATCAGGAATTGCAATACCACAGACCTCAATATTGATCCCGTCGAAGAAGAAGACGATTTGATCCAGTTGAAAAAAATGATCACCAACCACTACAACTATACCCAGAGCCGACTGGCGCAAAGACTTTTGGAAAATTGGGAAGATGAACTGCCTAAATTTTTGAAAGTGCTTCCGGAAGAGTACAAGAACGCACTCAAAAGGTTGGAAGAAGAAGAAAAATTAACCGATTTAACAGAATAGACCCGATGGGAAAAATAACAGGATTTTTAGAATACGAACGCAAGGACGAACCCTATAAACCGGTTGAAGAACGCACAAAAAAATACGAGGAGTTCACCATTCCGCTAGAAGAAAAAGAACTCAAGGAACAAGGTGCCCGATGTATGGATTGTGGTATTCCATTTTGCCACAGCGGTTGTCCACTGGGCAACCTGATTCCAGATTTTAACGATGCCGTGTATAAACAGAAATGGCAAAAAGCAGCTGATATCCTTCATGGTACCAATAATTTCCCCGAATTTACCGGCAGGCTTTGTCCAGCCCCTTGCGAGGAAGCTTGCGTGCTCGGAATCAACGAGGATCCGGTGACCATCGAGAATATTGAGAAAAACATCGCTGAGAAAGCTTTTGAAAATGGCTGGATCAAACCGAAGCCACCTAAGACGCGTACAGGTCAATCAGTTGCCGTGATCGGTTCTGGCCCTGCAGGGTTGGCTGCTGCCCAGCAGTTGAACCGTGCCGGTCATATGGTTACCGTCTTTGAGCGCGATGAAAAACCCGGCGGATTGCTGCGTTATGGTATCCCAGATTTTAAAATGGAAAAAAAGGTCATAGACCGCCGTTTGGAAGTTTTGGAAGAAGAAGGCATTAAGTTTAAAAACAACACCAACATTGGCAAAGATGTTTCGGCAGAAGAAATCAAGAATGAATTTGATGCCGTTGTAATTTGTACTGGCGCTACGGTGCGCCGTAACCTTCCTATCGAGGGAAGCGATCTCAAAGGTGTGTACCAAGCAATGGATTTCCTTCCCCAAAATAACCGCCGTGTGGACGGCTTGAATTACAAGGGCGAAGATATTCTGGCGAAAGGCAAAAAGGTCATTGTAATTGGCGGTGGCGATACCGGCAGCGACTGTATAGGTACTTCTATCAGACAGGGAGCGGTAAGTGTAAACAATTTTGAAATCATGACCAAAGGAACACCTGATAGGCCAGAAAATCAGCCTTGGCCCTATTGGCCTATGCGTTTGCGTACGAGTTCATCGCACAAAGAAGGCGCGGAAAGACATTTTGCAATTTCGACCAAAAAATTTATTGGAGACGATGATGGAAATCTTAAAGGTTTGATCACTTCTGAAGTAGAGTGGATACACAAACCGGGTGACAGGCCCAATCTCAAAGAAGTCCCAGGTTCTGAGAAAGAATGGGAATGTGATATGGCACTTTTGGCATTGGGTTTCACCGGAAGCGAGCCTACCATAGCCGAGCAACTGGGAGTCAAAATGGATCCCCGTACCAATGTAAAAGCACCAATTGACAATTATATGACCAATGTTCCGGGAGTATTTGCGGCCGGCGACACCCGCCGTGGTCAATCGCTGATCGTATGGGCAATATCCGAAGGAAGGCAAGCTGCATATCACGTGGACACTTATCTTACGGGAAGCTCTGACCTGCCGCTTAAGGGGGAAGGCGATCTGCCCCGAGTTTGAATAATCAAAACAACTAACCAGAAAGAAAATCCTGCTCATTGAGTGGGATTTTTTTATCTAGAGGATATTATTCCTTATCCTTCTTGTTAATATTAAAAACTCTCCAACCGAATGGAAACACCAAAAAAACAAAAAAATACCAGCCTGTCACCAGACCAAAAATAGTCACCGCTGCGGCCGCGATCATCAACCAGGTTCGTTTTGAGAAGTTTTTCAATTTTGACGATGTTTCGATTCAGGCTTAAGACCTTTTAAAAAATTGATGTTGAAACTTTGTTCTTAACTATATAGATAAACTCACGCACAAATACAAATAAAAATCTTCCATCTTAAAAGAATCAGTGAAACAGTATTCCGAAGGTAAACTTATGCTTAATCACCCCTACCCTAATTTCTAACAGCAGCGCACTTTGGTACATCCTTACAAAAATCTGTTATACTACTTAAGGTATTGAATAAATTACCCGTTTTGGAGCAGGCAGGCGTCAAAAAAAAAGCTTCCGGTTTTCACCGGAAGCTCTTTTTAAAAATATAAAACCGCTGTTATGCTTCTGCGATTACGTCAAAAGTGAAAGTCTCTATCACTTCACGGTGAAAACGCAGTGTAGCTTCATACTGTCCCAAACGCTTGATGTTACCTCCAGCAATGGTGATAAATTTCTTGTCTATCTCCACACCGTTTTTGGCAAGGGCGTCAGTAAGATCACCTGCTGTTGTAGAACCAAACAACTTGTCATCATTTCCCGCTTTCGCAGTAATTTTGATCTCAAGTCCGCTAAGTTTTTCAGCCTGCTTCTTAGCTTCTTCAACTACTTTCTTTTCCTTATATCCGCGTTGCTTCAAATTCTCCTCAAGCACCTTTCTGGCTGAGGGTGTCGCTAGTACGGCATATCCCTGGGGGATAAGATAGTTCCTTCCGTAACCGTTTTTTACAGTTACTAAATCGTCAGTAAATCCTAGATTATCTACGTCTTTTTTCAATATTACATCCATGGCTATCTCAATTTACTATTTATACAAGTCAGTAACGTAAGGCATCAAGGCAAGATGGCGTGCACGTTTTACGGCAACACTTACTTTGCGCTGATACTTTAAAGAAGTACCGGTCAATCGTCTAGGCAATAACTTACCTTGCTCATTTACAAATTCCTGAAGGAAGTCTGCATCCTTGTAATCAATATACTTGATCCCGGATCGTTTGAAGCGGCAGTATTTCTTTGCTTTGTTTGTCTCAATATTCAACGGGGTCAGGTACCTGATCTCACCGTCTTTTTTGGCTTTCGCCTGCTGTTCTATAGAAGTCGCCATAAATTATGCTTTTGTCTTGTTTCTTTTTCTACGTTTTTCAGCCCACTCGATCGCGTGTTTGTCAAGCTTGACGGTAAGGAAACGCATGATGCGCTCGTCACGTCTAAACTCAAGCTCAAACCCGCCAATAATTTCACCGGGAGCAGTAAATTCAAGCAGATGGTAAAAACCACTTTTTTTGTTTTGGATGGCATAGGCTAATTTTTTTAGCCCCCAGTCCTCTTTGGATATCATCTCAGCACCGTTAGAAACAAGAAAATCTTCGTATTTCTTAACTGCTTCCTTTATCTGCTCATCAGATAAAACGGGATTCAAGATGAAAACAGTTTCGTAATGATTCATAAATTAGTTTTTGTTAAAAATGAGTGCAAAAATAAGATTATTTTCTAACTGCCACAAGGTTTAAATCACTTGATTAAAAGATGCTCAGATACCATAGGCCAAAACGTAGAAATACTTGAAAATATTCGACGAAATACATATTTTGTTGTTCAGCTTACAAATAAGTAGTACTTTAGCTTTTAAACTAAAAAATATAACTTTGGACGAATTGATTTTGGATTGTGCAGTGGTTGATGACTCGGCGTTACAGCGTTTGGCCATCGTTAAATTGATAAAAGACCACCCTAATCTAAGGGTTGCTGCACAATATAACAATGCCATTGAGACAAAAAATGGCCTTTTGGAAAACAAAGTGGATCTCATCTTCCTGGATATTGAAATGCCTATTTTATCGGGTTTTGACCTACTGGACGATCTGGTAAACAAGCCTCAGGTTATCTTTGTTACGGGTAAGACCAAATATGCATACAAGGCATTCAATTATAATGCATTGGACTATTTGAGAAAACCCATTACCAAAGACCGGTTTCAAAACGCTGTGCACAAAGCAATTAGTCTGCACAAAATGAAAACGGAGGGTGGTATCGATGATGATGATTACATCTTTGTGAAAAGTAACCTCAAAAAGAAAAAGGTCTTCCTTAACGATCTTAAGTACATCAAGGCACTGGGCGACTACGTCAAACTGGTAACCTACACAGAACCTATAGTAGTACTTTCTACCATGAAGGCTTTTGATGACCAGTTGCCGTCAGATCGATTTTTACGTATTCACAAATCCTACATTATCAATCTGGATAAGATTGAAAAATACAATAGTAGGAATATAGAAATTGATGGGGACAAAATACCGTTGAGCAGACATAAAAAATCGGTATTGATGGAAGCGCTAGATCGCTAAAACAAATTTAATTAAGCAAGAGGCCCTTTACGTTTTGTTCAGGGCTTTTTTTATGCCCTAACGTTTCTTTCTTCGGTTGTAATTTTTGTCTCCCCTTGTTTTTGGCTTCTTATATTTTTTTTCGATCTCACGTTTGTATTTACCACCAAGGTTTACTTTTTGATTTTTTTCTTTCTTATCGTGAAACTTCTTTCCCCTCTCGATTTTTGTGTTGGGATTGTTGATTTCCTGAACATCGGTGCGCTCTTCCGGTAGCAGTCGGCTTGCAATTTCCAGATTCTGTGGAGGCTCCATCTCCTCAATAGCAAAACCCATCAACTGCTCAATTGCCTCCTTCTGATCAAGTTCCTGGTCGGTATAGAGTAAAATGGAATTTCCAGAAGCTCCCGCCCGGCCCGTCCTGCCTATGCGGTGCATATAATTCTCCGGGAAATTGGGTACGTCCATACTTATAACATGTGTTATGTATGTAAGGTCGATCCCACGCGCCATGACATCAGTTGCGATCAGAATTCGGGTTTCGCCGTTTTCAAATTGCTGCAGCGCATTGATTCGGTAATTTTGCGATTTGTTTCCGTGTATAACATCCACACTTCCCAGCTCCTCCGCAAGTTCTTCATTGATGCGCTCTACATTGCGCTTGTTTGGTGCGAAAACGAGGACCTTACCATACGTCTTGGCATCAGCCAAAATCATTTTGAGCAGGTTAATTTTGGTATAAAAATTCTTGACCCTGCTGGCTCTCTGCGTAATGGTATCTATGGGCGTGCCGCTGGAAGCAACTGTAATACGTAAGGGGCCGTGCAGGAATTTTTCAATAATATAGCTCACTTCATCAGTCATGGTGGCAGAAAAAAGGATGTGCTGCCGTCTCGACGGAAGCATATCAAAAATCGCAACAAGCTGTGGGCGGAAACCCAGATCGAGCATTAGGTCAACTTCATCAACGACGACCTTTTTTATTGCTTTCAAACGCAGGGTTCGGCTGAGGATCAAATCGTTTATTCTTCCTGGAGTGCCAATCAGAATATCGCAGCCCCGTGTGACCACCTCTTTATGTTTACTGATCGTGACCCCGCCATAGACGCCTGCAACACGGGTGTTTGTATATTCGGCAAATTGACTGATTCGCTCGGCTACTTGCAGAACCAGTTCCCGGGTGGGTACTAAAATCAATACCCGCGGCTGTTCTTGGTCTGAATAATCAAGATCAGCGAGCAATGGCAAGGTGTAAGCCAATGTTTTCCCGGTGCCGGTCTGCGCGATTCCTACAACATCCCCACCGGATCGAATGGGCGCAAAAGCTTCCTCTTGTATCGCAGTAGCCTCTTGAAACCCCAAGTTTGCCAAGGCTTTCTTCAGTGGCTTTTTGATCTTAAATTCTTCGAAGGATTTCATATTGGGTATTTCATTGCAACCTTGTGGCGGCAGTTATTTTTAAGGATGCAAAGTTGGTGGTTTCCCTATTCTTAAATTCCGATTTTGCAAAAATTTCGCGTCAAGCGCAAAGAAATCATTTTAGGTGGAGCTTTATGGATTAATAAGAGGCCTGCATCAGACGATTCATATTGACATCTTCATAATTTCTTTTCACAAAATCAAGTGCGGCCCTAACGATCTGTCCCATTGACTGTGCCCTCCTGAATTTTGAGTCCATCGTGTAGGCATACAGTTCTTTCCTCAGGCGATGCAGGTTTTCAGGTGTCGAGATGGTATCCTTCACCATACATTTCAGCAGGTTTTTAAGCCGGGTTTTTGAAGTAATAATCCGTTTTGCCAAGACTGCACGCTCCTCCTTTCGGTACTGCTCTATTGAGTTGTTCCCCAACCTTGCCGAAACCAGTTCCACCATTTTGAAGTTCTCCTTAAAAATATGGGGCTTATAAACTTTGAAATTACCTTCAAAGCATTGCTGGTCAAAATCGATTGCCCTGATTTTATATTTGATGTGATCAAAATCGTGGGTGGGAATGACCACATAATTGTAGGATCGCATATCGCCCAAAAGCAGAATACTGCAGCGTTCATTGAATTTCACAAATTCTTTGGCTAACTGAGCTTTGCCAAAATCATCACAGTGTTCCAAATAGTCATCGATGAACTCATCCCCTGGTATGCCCGCGATATGTTCCTCTATCAAGGTGGTTTTGTAAACCAAAAAGTTGATGCGGTTGGGCGAAAGCACGTGTTCCAGTTCCAAACCGTAAATGCGGCTGGCATCTGCCTGCTTTACATAAAAATAGGTGTAGTTGTCATTAAATATGTTCTTGATCTTTATGCGGAAAGGTTTTGAATTCCCAAACGTACAGTAATCAATGGATTCTACTTTTAGAAAGGGAAGTATGTTTTCGTTTCCGTCAGAATGAAGAATGGTATAGACCCTTTTCAGGCTATTCTCAAGCTCTTCCCGCTCGTGCTCGGGGTAATACACACTGATCCATAAAGTGTCTTCGTCGTTTTTGTCATAAACCGCCACCCCACCAGAGAACCGGAGCAGGTCATCATAAAAGATCGGGATTTTAGTATCCCTGCTGTAATGTACCAGATAATCCTTGAGCAAATCCCCAACTGGATAAGTCGGTTTTTTCTTTGACATTAACTTTTCTTCCATCTATCTTGCCTTTCTGTAAAGATAACAAAGCGTTGTAACAATTAAACGGAACGGGCGTCCTGTTATAAATGCATTTAAAAACATTTTCTTTGGAAACCATTCTTACCCTAAAAGCCCTTACCAAACATTACGGAGGCGTTAAAGCAGTTAACGACCTCACTTTTACCATAAAAAAAGGTCGCGTATATGGCATTCTTGGCCCCAACGGGAGCGGGAAATCCACCACCTTGGGAATGGTTCTCAATGTGGTAAATCCTACCTCTGGCAGCTTTCACTGGTTTGACGGGGCAGACACTACACACAACGCTTTAAAAAAAGTAGGTGCTATAATTGAGCGGCCCAACTTCTATCCCTATATGACGGCGGCTCAAAATCTAAAGTTGGTCTGTAAGATCAAAAATGTTGCTCCCGATAAAATCAACGAAAAGCTGGAACTGGTCGGCCTGCTAGACAGGAAAGACAGCAAATTTCAAACCTTCTCCCTAGGGATGAAGCAACGCCTGGCTATTGCCTCTGCCCTACTTAACGATCCACATATTCTTATCCTGGACGAACCCACAAACGGTCTTGACCCACAAGGAATACACCAGATCCGGGAAATAATCAAAACCATAGCTCAGGGCGGAACGACCATATTGCTGGCGTCACACCTGCTCGACGAAGTGGAAAAGGTCTGCAGCGATGTGGTGATCATCAGAAAAGGCAATATGCTCTATGCCGGCCCCGTCGATGAGATGAACGCCAGCCACGGCTTTTTTGAACTGAAATGCAACCGGCACGCCGAACTTTTGACCTTCCTGAACAATCATCCAGTGATCAACAAGGTCAAGGAAGAAGGAGAACTAATCACAGCCTATCTTGACCAGCCATTTTCTGCCGAAGAACTTCAAAAAGTGCTTTTTGAAAAGGGCATTTATCTGGCGCATATGGTAAAGCGTAAAGAAAGCCTGGAGGAGCAATTCCTGGAACTGACCAAAGACCAACTCTAATACCTGCAACCGATACAGCCTTATGTTACGATTACTCGAAATAGAATTACATAAATTACGATACAGCAAATCCAGCAAGGTACTTACCTTGATCTATTTTGGACTGTTGTGCTGCATTGCTTTTATTGCTTCGATTGAATTTAGTTTTGGCGATGTCAACATCCGCATCGCCGATCAGGGCATATTTAATTTCCCCTTTATCTGGCACTTTAACACCTATGTGGCCTCATTGCCCAAAATCTTTTTGGCAATCGTTATTGTTTCCATAGTAAGCAATGAATACAGCAACCGCACCCTGAAGCAAAACCTCATCGATGGAATGAGTAAAAAGGAATTCATTCTCTCTAAATTTTTTACAGTGATCCTTTTCGCAGCAGTTTCCACTGTATTCGTGTTTTTGGTTTCCCTGATTCTGGGTCTTACATTTTCAGATTATACGGAAACTGCCATCATATTTTCAGACCTGGAGTTTATACTCGCGTTTTTCTTTAAACTGCTCGGCTTTTTCTCCTTTTGCGTTTTTGCCGGGGTTTTAGTGAAACGGTCTGCTTTCGCCCTTGGTTTTCTCTTCGTATGGTGGATTTTTGAAACCATAATCGTGATAGTCCTAAAAATCAATCTGCGAGATACCGAGGGATTGGCAGATAAAATATTACAGTTCCTGCCACTAGAAGCGATGGGAAACCTCATCAACCAACCCTTTGAACGTCTCGATTTTGTCAAGACCGCCGCCCAGCAGTTGAATACTCAGATGGATTTTAACTACGGGGTGTATTGGTATGAAGTCCTTATCGTTTCGGTATGGACCTTTATATTTATCTACAGCTCCTACGCGCTTCTTAAAAAACGGGACCTGTAGACCACCTTTCCTACTCTTATCGGGTAAAAATGAATATTAAACAGTAAAAAGGGAGCTATGATGAGAAGGTTGTTAATTTATTGAGTTTATTCTGTCAAAACCATAACTTTGAAGGATCGAGTCTCTATGAAAAAGATCCTTCCCCTACTGCTATTGCTCTGTTATGCCGTTAAATCCTCCGGTCAAGGCTATGCAAATAACTGGTACTTTGGCAATGGCGCCGGAATTTCTTTTGTCACCACACCGCCCAAAGTTCTCGAAGATGGTAGGCTTTCTACCTTGGAGGGCTGTTCTACCATAAGCGATGAGCGTGGAAACCTGCTATTTTATACTGATGGAACTACGGTGTATAACAAGGAACATCGGGTAATGAGCAATGGGACAGAACTCTATGGGGATCCCTCCAGTACGCAGTCTGCCATTATTATACCCAAACCGCTCGATGATAGGATTTTCTACATTTTTACCGTAGATGCCAGGGTGGGAGATGACGTTGGCTATGAAGGCTTAAATTATTCCATAGTGGATTTTACCAGTAATTCGGAAGGAGAAGTGACAGAGAAGAATGTCAAGCTGCTCAATTACTCCTCAGAAAAACTGAGTGCGGTTATCAAGGGATGTGATTCAGATACGGTATGGGTCGTTACTTTCTCCTCAACTGATGGCGATGAGGGAGACTTGAACACATTTTATGCCTGGGAAGTAACATCTTCCGGGCTTATGGGCAGACCTGTAAAATCCAGCTTCGGGATCAATATTGGCGAAGAGCGACGAGGTAACCTTAAATTTTCACCGGACGGCAAAAAAGTCGCCAGTGCTAATGCTGGTTCGGGTCTTTATCTTTTCGATTTTGATTCTCAGACAGGGCGCTTTTCAAATCCCACCCGTCTGGAACAGGACCTTATCAACTTTGCTTCTTATGGTGTGGAGTTCTCGCCAAATAATAGGTTCTTATACACTACCACTTATAACGATGCAGACATTTTTCAGTCGCCTGAAGAGAATACCACTACCCTAACGCAATACGACCTGGATGCGGCAGACTTGGAAGCTGGAAAAGTCGTTATTGACGACAGGAAGGGGTACCGGGGCACCCTGCAATTAGGCCCTAATGGTAGGATTTATAAATCTATGAGCACGAGCTATTTTGAAGGACAGCCCTATCTGAGTGTTATAGAAAACCCCGATCTAAAAGCACCCGCCTGTAATTATGTACATAATGCTATCTCCCTTCAAGGAGCTAATAGCCATCAAGGACTACCACCATTCAATCAATCGCTTTTTAACACAATAGATATTATAAACAATGGGGAAAGTACTTCTTTGCTCAACCTCTGCGAAGATGAGAGATACACCCTTTCTTTCGAAAACCTTGATAATGCGGTTTATAAATGGTACAAGAATGGAGAATTAATTGCCGGGGCCAATTCCAACACACTTGATATAAAACCAGATGCCAACCTTAATTTTCCCTACGAGGTAGTGTACGAACTGCGCCTCGACCCCAAGAACGGTACCTGTGAAAAAATAGGACGGGCATACGTGGGATTCTATACCTACCCACAAAGAGTGATTGATGTAGAATTGGTACAATGTGAAGACAGCACCAAGCCGACCGGGCTGAGTATTTTTAATCTCAACAAAGCGATACCAGAACTTACACAGGGTGATGATACCCTTGAGGTAACCTTTTTTAGCCGAGAAGATCAAGCATCATCTCCAGAATCAGCGCCTTTGGAGCCTGTGGGTTACAAAAACTCCCAGCCGGTGGAAACATTATATGCAAAATTGACCACTCCTGCGGGTTGCTTTGCTGTAATGCCGTTTCAGGTGCATGTATCTTCGACACAGGCAAGGAGCGCAACCATAACAATATGTGATGAAAATTTAAATGGACTAGGTAATTTTGATTTGAACCTGGCCAAGGAAAAGCTACTGGAAGGCAGGTCAAACAATGTCGCCGTTACTTTTTATTCCAGTGAAAACGGAGCCTTACTGGAGCTCGATAGGAATAGACTGCAGCAAATCCATACCAACAGAATCCCATACGCCGAAACGGTTTATGCCCGGCTGCAAAACAACAGCGGCTGTTTTGCTATTGGCCAGGTGAATTTAGAAGTTCTTGTCAGGCCAAAATTTGAGCTCGAAGATTCATATTACTGTACGAACACATTCCCTCAGGTCCTTACCATTGTACCACAATTTGAACTGGACGACTCAAAGAATTACAGCTATCAGTGGATGCCCGAAGGTCTCAACACTCCCAACCTCACGACAAACCAGACCGGGGTGCACACCCTGACCATTACTGATTTGACAACTGGTTGCTCAACATCAAAATCCTTGACTATTGAAGAACGCGGTCTGGCATCGTTTGAAAATATAGAGGTTACCGACCTATCTTCTAACAATAGCATTCTAGTTGAGTACTCCGGTAACGGTGAGTATGTCCTTGCCCTGGACGATCCCGAAGGACCGTATCAGGAAGGGAATTTCTTTGAAAATGTCAACGCTGGCTTTCACACTGTTTTTATAAAATCACTGGAAGGTTGCGGAACCGTCTCAAAAGAAGTAAGCATAATTGGTTTCGATAAATTTTTTACGCCCAATGGCGATGGGGTGAACGACTACTGGCAGATCAATGGAGCCAACGAGTTGGTACAGCCCCAGACCGATATTTTTATTTTTGACCGCTTCGGAAAGCTGCTAAACAAGATCAGTCCAATAGGTTTGGGCTGGGACGGCACAGTAGGTGGTGTACCTCTACCACCCACCGATTATTGGTTTAGGGCGCAGCTTCAGGACGGGCGTACCGTTAAGGGGCATTTCAGTCTTAAGCGCTGAAAAATCAGGTACCTTTAGTGAAGGTATCCTCTAAAATCCAATAGCAAAACCTGCTACCAAAATTGTAATTTTGCAAAAAAGCAGCTTTTGAAATTTCAGATAGAATCAGAATTTAAACCTACCGGTGATCAACCCAGCGCCATCAAGCAATTGGTCACAGGCCTTAATGCAAATGAGCCTTACCAAACCCTTTTGGGCGTTACCGGCAGCGGCAAAACTTTTACCGTCGCGAACGTAATTGAGCAGACCCAAAAACCTACTTTGGTCCTGGCGCACAACAAAACCCTCGCAGCACAATTATACAGCGAGTTTAAAGCGTTTTTTCCTGAAAATGCAGTGGAGTATTTTGTATCCTACTACGATTATTACCAACCTGAAGCCTTCATTCCGAGCAGCGGAACGTACATAGAAAAAGACCTAAGCATCAATGACGAAATCGAAAAGCTTCGGTTGAGCACAACCTCCTCCCTGCTTTCGGGTCGGCGGGACGTGTTGGTGGTGGCCTCGGTTTCTTGCCTGTATGGTATCGGAAACCCGGTGGAATTTCAGAAAAATGTAATTTCCATAAAAAGGGATCAGGTCATTTCGCGCACCCAATTGCTAAAACAACTGGTGCAAAGCCTGTACAGTCGTACCACTGCAGATTTTAACCGTGGAAATTTCCGCATAAAAGGAGATACGGTCGATGTGTTTCCGGGGTATTCGGACAATGCTTTCCGGATTTATTTTTTTGGTGATGAAATTGAAGATATCGAGATGTTTGATGTCACAGACAATTCTATCATTGAGAAATACGACCGACTGAATATTTATCCCGCAAATATGTTTGTGACCAGCCCAGATCGCTTGCAGAACGCCATTGATCAAATAGGTTTTGATCTTGTAAAACAGGTGGAATTTTTCCGCGACATTGGCAAACCTTTAGAAGCCAAACGACTGGAAGAACGTACCAATTTTGACCTGGAGATGATCCGGGAACTTGGTTATTGTTCCGGGATCGAAAATTATTCCCGCTACCTTGATGGTCGGGAACCGGGAACACGACCGTTCTGTTTACTCGATTATTTTCCTGATGATTATTTAATGGTTGTTGACGAAAGCCACGTCACGGTTTCTCAAGTGAGCGCTATGTATGGTGGCGACCGAAGCCGTAAGGAAAACCTTGTCGATTACGGTTTTAGACTGCCTGCCGCGATGGATAACCGCCCCTTAAAATTTGAAGAATTTGAAGCTTTACAGAATCAAGTCATCTACGTGAGTGCCACCCCTGCAGATTACGAACTGCAAAAATCTGAAGGCACTTATGTAGAACAGATCATCCGCCCTACTGGATTGCTGGATCCAATCGTGGAAGTCCGCCCAAGCCTCAACCAGATTGACGATCTAATTGAGGAAATCCAAAAGCGGGTGGATCTTGATGAACGCACGCTGGTGACCACGCTTACTAAACGCATGGCCGAAGAATTGACCAAATACCTCACCCGTGTGGACATCAGGACCCGTTACATCCACTCGGATGTCGATACTCTGGAACGTGTTGAAATCATGTCTGATCTGCGTAAGGGAATTTTTGATGTACTGGTGGGCGTGAACCTTTTGCGGGAAGGCCTCGACCTGCCCGAAGTTTCACTGGTTGCCATTCTTGATGCAGATAAGGAAGGATTTTTAAGAAGTAACCGCTCATTGACACAGACCATTGGTCGCGCTGCGCGAAACATAAACGGCCTGGCCATACTCTATGCCGATACCATTACACGAAGTATGCAGGATGCCATCGATGCTTCTGAGTATCGTAGGCAGAAACAGATCGCTCACAATCAGGAGCACAACATTACCCCGACTGCAATCAAAAAATCATTGGTCAGCGCATTGGCCAAAAAAGACCGTTTTAAATTTGAAGCCGAACAAATTACCAACCTCGCCGCAGAACCGGATACCGAATATATCAGCAAACCAAAACTGGAAAAACTGGTAAGGGAAACCCGCAAACAAATGGAAACAGCCGCCAAGGAACTTGATTTTATGGAAGCGGCAAAACTGCGTGACCGAATTAAAAGGTTTCAGGAGCAGTTGAGCGAAATGGCTTAAATCAAAACGCCCGGCTCATTTGAACCGGGCGCTTATCGATTAACTAATTTAAGATCACCTATGCAATCTCAATTAGCCGCTTTGGGTGTACCTTAGCCTCTTCTTTTTTAGGAAGGTTGATGTGCAGGACACCATTTTCGTAAGACGCACAGATCTTAGTCGCATCAACGCTTTCCGGCAAACTGAATGCACGCTTAAAGGTTGCATAGCTAAACTCTTTTCGGGTGAACCTACCGCTGTTCCCTGTATTATCCTCGTTTTTATCTTCCGAAGAAATGGTCAGGACATCATTGTCAAGTTCGATATTAAAGTCATTCTTTTCCTTGCCCGGAGCGGCAACAGCTACTTGAAAACTATCTTCATTTTACAGGATGTTCACAGCAGGAATACTCGTACCGATGCTGTTTACATTAGTAGTCCCACCCAACCAATCTGTTTTAAACATATCATCTAAAATGGTTGGCAACCAATTGTCATTTGTTCTTTTAACTAAGCTCATAATATTTGTATTTTTTGATTCACATTTTCTTCTGTTAGTCAAAAGCGATACCATTTCACAACCCACTTCAAATTATGTCAATATGACTGTTTTATACGAAATGATACTGTCATATTGTCAAACTAATTGAATTAAAAAATCCGAATCTTCTGATCCGGATTTTTGCAATTGGCACTTTGAGAGTGATTAAATACCTTTCTCCAATTTGATAGGCAAGAAGTAATTTTTTCCTGGCTCTCCTTTAACAGCAAGCTTTTTGTAATTGATACGTGCCTTGATGAATTTTTCGACACTTTCATCGCAAGCTTCCACATTTAGGATTACGATTTCATTGTCTGAGTTTACAGTGAATTGAACTTGTGCGATAACTTCTTTATCAAGAGTCATTTTGTGGGTCTTGATCATGGTACTGATTTCTTTCGAAATCATTTTTCCTGTGGGTTCTGTTTCGGTAACTGCTCCTGCGCTCATTACTGTAGTTGCCATAAAAAGACCAGCTGCGATGATTGATTTGAAATTTTTCATAATGTTTGATTTAAGATTGATTAATAAATGATTACACCTAAAAGACGGGAGTGAAACACTTTAGTTACAGCACCAAATAGGATTTAACAATTGCGTAATCACTAAAATCAATACCTTAAAAATCTCTCTGCCTATAATTCTACTATCGTTTTCGAGCCCGGGCATAAAAAAATCCGAAGCTTAAAAAACTTCGGATTTTAACGTTATTTAACAATTTGGCTAGGCCAAAACTGCGTGAACTTTGTCTGCAGCTTCTTGAAATTGCACCGCACTTTGCACATCCAGACCACTATTGTCTATTAATTCTTTGGCGATGTCGGCATTTGTTCCCTGTAATCTCACAATGATGGGTACATTGATATTACCCATGTTCTTATATGCATCAACTACCCCTTGAGCAACACGGTCACATCTCACGATACCCCCAAATATGTTTATCAAGATCGCTTTGACACCTGGATCTTTTAGAATGATCTTAAAAGCAGTCTCTACCCTTTCTGCATCTGCGGTACCCCCTACGTCTAAAAAGTTTGCAGGTTCCCCACCCGCCTGTTTGATCAAATCCATCGTGGCCATTGCGAGGCCCGCACCATTCACCATACAGCCCACGTTGCCATCAAGATCCACATAATTGAGTCCGGCAGCCTTGGCTTCCACCTCGATCGGGTTTTCCTCACGCTTGTCACGCATGGCTGCATAATCCTTATGACGAAAAAGCGCATTGTCATCCAAAGACACTTTCGCATCAACCGCCATAATTTTGTCGTCGCTGGTTTTCAACACCGGATTGATTTCAAAAAGTGAAGAATCAGAATTTGTGTACGCTTTGTAAAGGGCAGTAACAAATTTTGTCATTTCCTTAAAGGCTGTTCCGCTTAGACCAAGATTAAAGGCAATACGTCTCGCCTGAAAGGGCAATAAACCGGAAGGATCGATTTCTTCCGTATATATCAAATGTGGGGTTTCATCGGCAACGGTCTCAATATCCATCCCACCTTCGGTAGAATACATGATCATGTTTTTTCCGGTAGCACGGTTTAGAAGTACAGACATATAATATTCTTCGGGCTCATTATCGCCAGGGTAATACACATCCTCGGCTACTAGCACCTGGTGAACTTTTTTGCCTTCCGCAGATGTCTGTGGGGTAACCAGATTCATCCCAATGATCTCACCAGCAATCTTTTCAACCTCCTTAAGGTCTTTGGCCAGTTTTACACCACCACCTTTACCACGGCCACCGGCATGAACCTGAGCTTTGATGACGTGCCATCCTGTGCCGGTTTCTTCCGTTAGTTTTTTTGCAGCGTCAACAGCTTCTTGTGGAGTGGTAGCAACGATGCCACGCTGAATGCGCACGCCAAAACTGCTTAGAATTTCCTTTCCTTGGTATTCGTGTAGATTCATATTTAGACCTTTGAGTTGTTTTTAAATTATTGTTGTAAAAGTAGGGATTTCGCCCAAACCAACCAGCATCATCCGCCAATTATAAGTAGTGATTGGCATATAGGCTAACCTATATATCGGTCAGTTTGTATTCGGAAAAATCAAGTGGATCAAAATTTTTGAAGTGACCGTTAAGTTGAATTAATTCTTTGGTGCGGTTGATCTGTTTGGCAATAGGTATGGTTACCGAAAGATGGTCGATCAGGTAAGCATATCTATCGGATTCCGAAGCCATCTGTACCAAGGTCGCTTCCTGATCAAGGGATAATCCCAACTTATGTGCAAAACTGAAGCTATGCACATCATCATTTGCTATGTCAGGGTATTCCACATGGAGCACATCATAAAGTTCCTGAACGAGAAGTAAAAAACGCTTTTGCTGGGAAATGGTGCCATCTTTAATGTTTTTGAGAAAACGAACCTCGGCACCGGCATAGAGGTTGTTGGACAATGGGTCGTCAAACCGGAGCATTTGAAAAACCCGAAGCCCCCGGCATACAATATCGCTGGCACCGGTATTGTACCGCTTGGCAACTCGCTCCAGGGCAACTTCTGTACCATAGGTCATTGTATTGTTGATATACGCCGGAATACCAAAAGTTATTCCCTTGATCTCACAATCGTGAATCAACTGCTGGTAGCGTTCTTCAAAAATGTGCAAAGGCAGGAGTTCTCCGGGATACACCACCATTTGTAACGGAAACATTGGTAAGGTAGTCGTCATTTGCCTTTTTTTTCTAATTTAAAAAAAACCATTTAATTGCGATCAAATTTAACAACTCTTATGTTTTTGTCATTTTTTACCAAAGGATTATTGGAAATAAACTTTCTAAAGTAGCTTTGCCCCGCATAAAATTTGAGATGATGAACAGCGCAGACCTTTTGGCAATTACAGAAGAACACGACAGCCCCGTTTATGTTTATGATGCCGAAAAAATTAAGTTTCAATACAACCGGCTGACCTCGGCATTTAAAAAGGTTTCAAACCTACGTATCAATTATGCGGTAAAGGCCCTGTCCAATATTGCGGTTTTGCAATACATTCATAAACTGGGTGCCGGTCTGGACACCGTGAGTATTCAGGAGGTACAGCTGGGACTAGCTGCCGGTGTTGCCCCAGAAAAAATAATTTATACGCCCAATGGTGTTTCGCTTGGCGAAATTGAAAAAGTTGCCGAGCTCGGCGTGCAGATCAATATCGACAACCTCGCCATTTTGGAAGAATTTGGGGCAAAACATCCCGACGTCCCGGTCTGCGTTCGTATCAATCCGCACGTAATGGCCGGTGGAAACACCAATATTTCGGTGGGGCACATTGATAGTAAATTTGGGATTTCCATACACCAGATTCCGCATTTAATGCGTATCGTAAAGAATACCAAGATGCACGTTAACGGCATTCACATGCATACCGGCAGTGATATTCTTGATATCGAAGTCTTTTTATATGCTGCCGAAATACTTTTTGACACTGCCGAACATTTTGAGCAATTGGATTTTATCGATTTTGGTAGCGGTTTTAAAGTGCCATATAAAGAAGGTGATATTGAAACCAATATTGAAGAGTTGGGCGAAAAGCTCAGCGCACGTTTCAACGAATTTGCAGAAAAATATGGCCGCGAACTGACCCTCGCCTTTGAGCCCGGAAAATTTCTCGTCAGCGAAGCCGGAAAATTTTTGGTCAAGGTAAATGCGGTAAAACAAACCACCTCAACGGTATTTGCCCAAGTGGACAGCGGCTTTAACCACCTCATCCGCCCGATGCTTTACGGTTCGCGCCATGAGATCGAAAACATCAGTAATCCTGAGGGTCGCCAGCGATTCTACTCAGTGGTGGGGTACATCTGCGAAACCGATACTTTTGCGAGCAACCGCCGAATTTCCGAAATAAATGAGGGGGATATTCTGGCATTTAACAATGCCGGCGCGTACTGTTTTACAATGGCGAGCAATTACAACTCCCGATACCGCCCGGCAGAAGTGCTGTTTATTGACGGAAACGCCAAACTCATTCGGGAGCGGGAAACTTTTGATGATTTGTTGAGGCATCAGATTCCGCTGGAAGAGACGGTTGAGGTGGAAGCTTAGGGAGTCGATTAGGAGTAAAGAAAACAATTAAGCTATCAGCAGTAGGACGCACAGGGTGCTATTGCTCATAGGCTTTGGTGGGCCCGGTTTTTATCCAATTCGATACGAGTACTTCTAAATTTACAAGGTCCTCAAGTTCATAATATTGCTCATCCAGTTTGTCAAGTTCGTCACGCAAATCATCATTTACAACATTTTGTGCAATGTAACTTACAAACTCAGGTTTGGGCAATAAATCTTGATTACCAATTTTTAGTGCTTGATTTATTTGTTTTAATCCAATGTTTTTAAAAGCTTTTCTAATCTATCCAAAGCCGAACCCCAACCGTTATAGAACCCCATTTCTTCCTGTTGTTTACAATATTCAGGTGTTGAGTGAACGACGTGAAAAGCAAACTTTGTCTTATTGCCATTTGCTTCAAAGTAGGTTTGCAGTTCCACGTTTTCCGTCATAGGCTTAAAGTCCGCAGAAGTAATAATAATCCTGAATTTTTCAATTTCTTTGTATGTTCCTTCCGATATAAATTGGTTTCCGTCAGGCATTGGCATTGAATATTTCCATTTTCCTCCGACTTTAAAATCGTGCTGAATAACTTTAATTTCCATTCCATTGGGAGCCCACCATTTTATAATGTGTTCAGATTGTGTCCAAGCATCCCAAACCAATTGCACGGGTGCATTAAATGTTTTTTCTATTTTTAGAGTTCTGTTGGCTAAATCGCTCATTTTTTATCGTTATTTGTTTGTATTTGATTCACGTAGTTTTCAAAGGATTCTATTCTGTCTTCCCATAACTTGTCGTATTGTTTAATCCATAAAAAAGCAGGAATTAGTTTTTGTGGTTGAATTAAACATAAACGCTCTCTACCATTTTGGTTAAAATCGATTATTCCGCATTCATTTAAAATTTTTAAATGTTTAGAAATTGCAGGTCTACTGATTTCAAATTTTTCTGCAACTTCATTTACACTTAAAGTTTCAGTAGCAAGCAATTCAATAATTTCCCGCCTAACTGGGTCTGCTATTGATTGAAAAACATCTCTTCTCATAATAAGCGTAACTATTCGGTTACAAATATAAGTGTAATCATTCGGTTACAAAAATTATTACCTGAAAGATAAATTTGGTACTGAATTCTTTATTTGTTATCCCCCAATAGAGTCTGAATAATGACTCGCTCTAGGTCTGATCGTCTGTAGTTTTTGATGGGCATACAACAAATTTAGAAATTTGATCTGTTGCGTTAAGTTCTTGAATTCGGGAGGTTTTTTTTAAATGGTCGCTAACGTTTAGTGTATGATTTCGTTGCGTGTTTGAACAACTAATTTAGCAAGTACAGACTAAATAGAAAGTCCGCGATAATTTCTTTAATTATACGATTACCAGCATTGTATTATACTTGTTTTTGCCCATACATTTTCATAATGGACTGAAGACTATAATTATCTTCTTTAATGAGATATTTCTAAATTGTAAAATGTCACTTGAGCATAATCCTCTTTATCAGCGGTATTATTGTTATTATAAATACCAGCTTTAAAATATTGATAGACTCCACTTTTATCGTAACCACTTTTTTTCATGTTTATAATTTTTTCTATATTTTCTTTTCCTTGTCTAGATAGGGTAACAAACATTGAATTACCAACTACTTTAATTTTGTAACTAAATTTTTCATTTAAAGCAATTCCATCAGTTGGATTTTTTAAATCATCTGATTTAGTTCCAATCATGTTATGGTAGGTATCTTTTCCATTATTAATTTCGTGAGCAAAATAAATAGAACCCAACTGGTTTTCTTTAAGTTTTCTGTAGTATATACGAATAGGTTCATCTGTGTTTGAATGTATTTGCCCAATAATTATGCGCCCTATTTGTTCTTTAATACCAGAAGTTGTTACTCGATTAACAGCTAAAGTGGCTTCCATTACGCCATCAACAGCACCAGCAGCTTGTCTATCTTTAAATGGCGCACTACTAAAAACCCAATTATTTTTTGTTACACCTTTGGTATTTATAGATTCATCTCCATTTCTTAGCATTTCCCTTAATTCAGTACGGGCATATTTTGTATTTGGAGTATTAGCTCCACTAGAAGGGCATTTGAAAACCATACCACCATCTTTACCGGTGTAGAAGTATTCACTCTGGTAGCCTTTATTTAATTCTTTTGCGGTAATAAGATCAGGTTCTCCATCTTTATCAGCATCAGAAGGTAATCTTAATTTAAAATTATTTAAATGAAAATTTTCAGAAGGTGCTAAATTAGGGTCAAGTTTGTGCTTGACTTGTTTCGTGTTGTTGTTAAATAAACTACTATTATTAATAACATAAGATCCTGAAGTTATTAACAGAAAAAGAAACATATAATGTATGTGAATAAGTGAAAATTTCATTGCTTTTTAGCTTTCAATTTCGCAAAAGATATATTCGCTGTTGTATAAATTATGGGTAACGTTTGGTGTATGACTAGTTGCGTGGTTTAGCAACTAATTTAGTCAACAAATACGTGCCAGAGAAAATTCGGAAGGAATTTTCCAAATGCGCACAAGCCAAAGCAATTAATTATACACTGTGTTGGCAACTGGCTTTTCTTTATTCAATTAAATTTAATAATTTGATTGTGGTTTTTTACTGAGGTTTTTGGGAGTTTGGTTTGGGCTATTATATAATCTATCATCTACTTAAAAATCTTTAATTATAAATTTAGTACATTGATTTTTTTAATGGTGTATTTATCCAGTATTTAGATGAATCACTAATTTTGTTTATAGGGCTTTTTGATAAATGCTTTGATTTATCAGTATATTCTAAATCGTTAGGTAATAGCCTTGCAGAAAATACTTCTTGCACAAATAACTCTCTAAATTGCGTAGCATGTAAATACATTTGAACATTTGATTCCCTATTAGATTCATCAACAACATTTTCAGATTTGAAAGTAATCTTTTTATAATCAATATCTTGAGCAAATACCTCTTTAAAAGCTTTAGGTTTATGGATTGATTGATTATTAATATCAAAGCTTTTTGCTTTAACTCCCGTTATCTGTTCAATTTGTTCATTGCAGAAAAGAATATTAGATCCCATTTCAAACTTTTCTACCGAACTTTGGTCAGTCAGTTTGAATAATTTTATTAACCAATTTTTTGTTAGATTCTTCTTTAGAAACTTCATTTTTTAGCTTGTCGCTACCAAATGGATAACAACAATAATTAGAATTACAATATCAATAAGACAAATATTTTTTCCGCGATAGCAAACCAAAAAGAAACCCCGCTTCTCAACCGAAAAGCGGGGTTTATAAAATGATAATTTGTCAAGCCTACTTGTTCACCATCATCTTGATATTCTTCACTGAATCTGCGGTTATCAGACGTACAATGTACAATCCGTTATTTACAGCATTCAGATCCAACTGGTTTACACCGGCACTACCGTTTGCAGTCAGTACCAGTTTTCCTGAACCGGCTTCAATTACCGAAATGGCTACCTCACCCAACGATGCCGGAAGCTCTAGGCTTACCTGTCCACCTCGGGTAGGGTTTGGATAAAGTACACTTTTAGAAAGGAGTGTCCTAACATCGTCAACACTAAGTGCAGCCTGTGCTTCAAAAGAACCAATGTCACGGATTCCTCCAAACACATCCTCACCGCGCTGATCTGCAAACATATCTGCAGGATTACCAGCGTTGTAGGCGGGAGAACCAACCATCAACGCGTGGGTCATAGTAGGGCCACCGTTGTCAGCTAGGGCTTCGGCCATCGGGTTAACGGGCATATCACCAGTTCCTTCAATATCATTGCTCATTGCCGTAAACACATTCAGCTCATCCTGACCAATTAGGTTGTAATCCATTGAAGTCAATGTTCCGCCGGCGCCCAGATCCATACCAGACCCTGAAGCCATATTCAGTGCAACAATAGTATTGGTCAAAGAGGTGGTTCCCGTGTTGGCATTAATACCACCACCATCCACAGCCTCGTTCAGTGCAATGGTAGAAGCATTGATATTCACAGTACCGTTAAGGTTGTACACACCACCACCTTCGCCATCAGTTTTATTTCCTGAAAGGGTACTGGTCATAATAGTCATTGTTCCTGTGGCATTCCATACGCCACCTCCTTCATTACTGGCGCTATTCTCCGCAAACAAACTGCCCGATATCATTGAGCTGCCGGGACCGGTCATATGCAGACCACCACCATTGCCAGGTGCAGAACCAGTCCTATTCCCCATAACCGTACTTTGACCAATAGTTACCGTTCCCATCATATCTGATGTGGAATTGTCCTCGATCGCACCACCGGCGCGCATTGACATATTTTCTGTCAATGTTGAAAGCATCACATTGAGCGTTCCACCGTTTACGTTAAGGATACCACCACCAGAACCAGATGCTCCGTTGGCCACGTTTTCTCTAATCGTAGCATTCATCACCTCCATTGTACCGCCTTGGTTAAAAAGCGCACCACCACCATTATCGGCAGCATCACCACTTGCGTTGTTCATTAGGAAAGAAGTTCCATCGATGGTCATTGTCGCTGTGTTGTTCCAGAACGCACCACCTTCCGCAGCAGCCATATTCTCATTGGCCATTCCGCCAGTAATCATCATATTTCCGGGTCCGGTGATATGAATTGCACCACCGTTTCCGGGAGCTGCCATCGCCGTAAATCCATCGATATCCATACCTGCACTGTTTCCGGTAAAAATAACTTTGGTCAACATCGAAGTTTCAGTATCCAGCGACCAATCTTCAATACCACCACCAGCGCGGTTTGCCGCATTGTTCAAAATCTGTACCGGCCTATCATCCGTACCGTTGATCGTCAATTTGCTCATCACGGCCATAAGTATTCCGCCTCCTGAACCGCCAGTACCCGTCGCAAAGTTTCCGCTAATTACGGTTCCCTCATTGATAACGAGCATTCCGTTGTCATTGGCGAATATTCCACCACCACCTTTTATTTCAAGTGGATCGCTAACTAAATCTCCTTCTGCAGTATTACCGGTGATTGAAGTTCCGTTTATTGTCATCATTCCGCTTCCATTCCAAAGGCCACCACCTTCATTGGCTGCTACGTTTCCAGAAACTTGACCGCCGGTAATCGTAATATTTCCAGGTCCTGTAATATGAAGACCACCACCGTTACCGGGGGCTGAACCCGCTGTATTTTCCAATAAATTAATATTGGAAAGGTTTATCGTTCCAGCAGCCTCCGTACTGTTGTCCTCGATACCACCACCGGCACGGTTGGCCATATTTTTATTTATCGTAGATGCGGAAACCGTCAAAGTGCCACCAGCTACATTTAAGATGCCACCGCCAGAACCAGCAGAACCGTCAGCAGAATTGTTAGAAATTTGAAGGTTACTTACTTCAAGGGTTCCACCGTTATTAAACAGTGCACCTCCACCATTGTCTGCTGCATCACCACTGGCCTTGTTATTTCTTAATGCCGTACCATCAATGGTCATTGTCGCGGTACTGTTCCAAAAGGCGCCACCTTCGGCAGCGGCCAAATTGCGCTCAGCAAGTCCGCCTGTTATCGTCATGCTTCCAGCACCGGTTATGTGGATGGCACCACCATTACCCGGCGCTGCCGTAGCGTCAAATACCAAGCTTCCACCTTCCATCAAATCCACACCGGCAACATTATCACGGAAGATCGTTCCAGTTAAATCACTCGTGTTTGCATCGCCTGACCAGTCTTCTATCGCACCACCGGCCCGGTTGGCACCATTCTCTTTAAAGGTCACCGGGTTTTCCGAAGTTCCATTGACCGTCAACATACTTCCCGGCATCAACAGCAATCCACCACCTGAACCGCCCATTCCGGTCGCATAGTTACTATCTATGGTGGTGCTTTCATTTATAATTAAGGTACCGCCATTGTTGATAAATATGCCACCACCACCGTTAATGTCAAAATCTGGAGTGCTAACCGTATTGCCCATCGCCGTATTGTTGACTATGACCGTCCCGGCAATGGTAAGTGTACCGGCATTGCTCCAAAGTCCACCTCCTTCGTTGGGTGCAGAATTCCCGCGAACGATCCCATTCATAAAACTGACAGTCGCAGGACCGGTAACGTGCAATGCACCACCATTTCCGGGTGCGGGGGTTTCAAAAGAATTGTCTGAAATAGTTGCCCCGTCAACCATCAGCGTCCCGTCGATGATCTCGATAGCAGCACCCGCACGGTTGGCCTTATTTTTAGTTATTGAAGTTCCGGTTATGGTCACCTCTCCGTCTGTACTAAAGATCGCACCGCCAGAACCCGCAGCCCCAGTTGCCGTATTTTCCTGAATGAGGCCATTGGTTACCATAAGGGTACCACCATTGTTGAATATACCCCCACCGCCATTGTCTGCGGCCGCACCGTTTGCCTTGTTGTTTCTCATTGTAACGCCATCGACAGTCATCGTTGCCCCCGCCTGATTCCAAAGTCCTCCTCCTTCACTGGGAGCTGTATTTCCTGTAACCAAACCTCCGGAAAAACTGGTTTGGGCAGTTCCCGATACATGAACCGCACCTCCATTTCCCGGAGCCGGTGTCGTAAAGGAATTGTCCAGAAAATTGACGCTTGTGGTAGTCAGGCTTCCATCTATTATTTCGACAGCACCGCCTGCGCGGTTGGCTTTGTTGCGCTGCAATTGGGTGGACGTAATTGTTACCATTCCGTCTGTACTGAAAAGGCCACCACCAGAACCTGCGGTTCCGTTGGCAACATTATCAACGATCTGGCCGCCAGTAATACTGAGCGTGCCGCCGTTGTTAAAAACTCCACCGCCGCCATTATCGGCATCGTTGCCACTGGCAATGTTTTCAGCGATCACGGTATTGTTGGAAATGGTCATTGTGCCAATGTTGTTCCAAAAACCGCCACCCTCTGAAGCTGCCAAATTCTTTCTGACGGTAGCTCTTGTGATTTCCATCAGGCCAGGACCTGTAATGTGGATGGCACCACCGTTACCCGGTGCCGCCATTGCTGTAAAGCCCGCTATATTCATTCCGGCAGAATTACCCGTAAAGTTGGTGTTTGTTATAGTAACCGTAGTTTCACCCAAAGACCAGTCTTCAATTGCGCCACCCGCCCGGTTGGCCCCGTTGTTGGTCATCATAACCGGACTGCTGGGAGTCCCGTTAACAGTTAGGGTGCTGCCCACAGCGAGTAAAATTCCACCGCCAGATCCACCAGCACCAGTTGCATAATTCTTGTCTATGGTCGTACCGCCGTTGATTACAACCGTACCATTATCATTTGCAAAAATTCCGCCACCGCCTTTAATCTCAAAGGGATCAGCCACGGTTGCACCTTCTGCGGTATTCCCCGAAATGTTGCTGCCGGAAACCGTCATAATTCCGCTTCCGTTCCAAAGGGCGCCACCTTCATTGGCAGCCTTGTTGTTACTAAATGATCCCCCGGTAATCGTTGTGTTTCCGCCTCCGGTTATATGAATGGCTCCGCCATTACCAGGCGCGGGTGTGGCTGGTGCAGAACCGGCGATGTTCCCGCTAAAGGAGCAATTGGTCAATGTAATACCATCGCCAGAACCAAACGCTCCTTCAATGGCCCCACCGGCTCGGTTGGCACGGTTACCGGTAAATGCACTTGATGTTGCGGTCAGTGTCGCCCCTGTATCCACAAAGATGGCACCACCGGATCCTGAATCGCCATTGGCCACAGATGACCTGATAGTGACGGCGTTGAGTGTAAGGGCGGCATCCTTAAGGTAAATGGCGCCGCCGTCTGCGGCCACACCATTGGTCAAACTCAGATCATTGATGGTGACCGCGCCTCCTGAGACATTAAAAATCTGAGCGCCGCTACCGTTAATGGTAACAGGTGTTGCCACGTTACCAGAAAGGACAAGGTCACTGGAAATCATAATGGGCCCCTGCGACAACATTATATTGGTCACGCTGGGCGAAAAGGTAACCGCTGCGTTTTCCATGATTTCCACGCGTAGGGTTCCGTCAGAGCCATCATCTGCACTGCTGGTAACCACTTGGGAAAAGGTTATGGATGCTGAAAAAAGCATTAGCCATATAAAGTAACGGTGAAAACTGTTAAGTGTAATTCTGTCGTTCATAATTGATTATATTGGTTTATCTGTGTAATGTACGATGTGAAAGCGGGGTGCAGTTTGTATGATATTGTTAATTGATTATTAATATTTATTAATAATTGTTAAATTAAAGGCCGAATTATTTTGAATCTATCAATTTGAACCTATTAGATATCATTTGTCGACTTTTACCTTAGTATTCACATACGCAGAGCATCGGCTTCAGATTTAATCATTTATTTTTGAGACCCTATAGTATTCCGAAATCCTATGATTAAACGTCAAAAGTTGTTACTTACAGTTTATTTGATTTTAAGCTTTGGGTGTTATATACAGGCTCAAACGGTCGCCGTCTTACAATATGAAGGCGGGGGCGACTGGTACGGGAACCCTACGAGCGTGCCAAACCTTATCTCATTTTGTAATGAAAATATTGGTACATCCATTTCGGCGAAGACCGAAACCGTAAAGGCTGACGACATCGGGATCATGCAATTTCCCTTCATTCATATGACTGGCCATGGAAATGTGTATTTTTCGGAAGCTGCCGTTGCCAATCTCAAAAACTACCTGCTCGCTGGCGGGTTCTTACATATCGATGATAATTACGGAATGGACCAATATATCAGGGGCGAACTGAAAAAGCTCTTTCCTGATAAAGAACTTCAGGAAATTCCCGCAGATCATCCCATTTTTTCCAATGCATTTGTCCTCGATAACGGTTTACCAAAAATTCACGAGCACGATGGGGAACGTCCCCTGGCATTAGGCCTTTTTGATAAGGAGCGCCTGATGCTGCTATTTACAACTGAAAGCGATCTCGGAGATGGGTGGGAGGATCAGGAAGTGCATAACGACCCTCAGGAAATACGGCTCAAAGCACTGCAAATGGGTGCAAACATTTTAAAATATGCTTTTGAAAACTAATCGACTATTTTTGATCCTTTAGAAGTAAGTTTATGATACAGAGAGAATCAAAAATTATTGCCTACGGAATTCTCCGGGCACTGGGAATTATTGCTGCACTGCTCCTATTGTTCTGGCTTATTTTTGAACTGCAGGCACTGATCACTTTTGTTATACTCGCCGCTGTGATCTCCCTTTTGGGCAGGCCGATTGTCAATTTTCTCAAAAGCAAAGCAAAGTTTAATGATACGGGTGCCGCGATTGCCACGATCATTTTGGTGATCCTGATCATTTTTGGGATTTTTGCCCTCTTTATTCCTATAATTATCGATCAGAGCACAAACATCAGCCAGATTGATTTTGTGGAGTTTGAACACAGCTTAAAAACCCTGAATATCGAAGTCAGCCGCTCGCTGGGTGTCGATCAGTTGACGCTAATAGAAGGATTGCGCCAATCAGAATTTATGACCAATTTTGATATTTCCTTTATTCCCGTTTTCCTTAAGGGACTTTTGGGGAATTTGAGTTCGCTGGTGGTCGGTACGCTATCGGTTATTTTTATTTCCTTTTTCTTTTTAAAGGACAGTCACCTGCTTTTAGACAGCTTTCTGGTCTTTGCGCAACGTGGGGACGAGGGTAAGTTCAAAAAGGTTTTTGACAAGACCAAAGAACTGCTTTCCAGATACTTCATCGGGATTTTTCTACAATTGTTCATCCTATTTATCATCTATTCGATCCTTATGCTCAGCTTTCAAATTCCCAATTCATTGGCAATTGCGCTGTTCTGTGCCCTGCTCAACATAGTTCCCTACTTGGGTCCGGTAATCGGTTTTGTGATCATGAACCTGTTGGTCATTTCAGGGTATATCACGGCAGACTTTGATACAGTTATCCTACCCAAGGTTATTTACGTAAGCACGGGCTACGCCATAGCTCAGCTCATTGATAACTTCGTTAACCAGCCGTTGATCTTTGGCAGTAGTGTACGCTCCCATCCCTTGGAAATTTTTCTAGCCATTCTCGTGGCCGGTTTTCTCTTTGGCATACTCGGGATGATCACCGCAGTTCCTGTCTATACCGCACTCAAAGTTATCGCCAAAGAATTTTTCGCAGAATACAAAATCGTTCAGAAACTTACCAAAAATCTTTAGCCACTTTGCAACTGCCTGCCATTGATAGGGAAATACAGGAATATCTCAAAAACAACCTCAACTTAGCTCCGGCAGCAGTCGCGCTTGGTAAGAGCCCCTTTTCAAAAGTAACTCCCCGGGAGCTGGCAGAGCAATTGACCGGCCTTAAAAAAGCAAAGGTTAAACTTCCTACTTGGTTCAATGCCGAAGTGGTACTCTTCCCGCCAGCGGTAAATTTGGAGCAGACCTCCTCGGAAGCAACCGCAAATTATAAAGCATCACTGATTAAGGGAAACAAGATGCTTGATCTCACAGCTGGATTTGGTATCGACGACTATTTCTTCGGAAGGTACTTTAAAGAGGTCGTGGGCTTTGAGCTCAATGAGACGCTGGTTGGCCTTCAACATTTTAACCTGAAAAATCTTAATGTGCACAATGTCAACATTATTAAAGGTGACGGCGTTGAATTCCTAAAACAGACCAACGACCATTTTGATCTTATTTACCTCGATCCCTCACGGCGGGACGACAATCATGCAAAAGTTTTCCAACTTTCTGATTGCACCCCAGATGTAGGCAAGAACCTGAACCTTCTGCTTGAAAAAGGAAATCAGGTGATGATAAAGACAAGCCCGCTGCTGGATATCACACAAGGATTACGCGAACTGCAGCAGACGGCGCATATTCACATTGTTTCGGTGGAAAATGAGGTAAAAGAACTGCTTTGGCTGCTGCCAAAAAACAACGAACAAACCTTAGAATTAACCGCTGTCAACCTTTCCAAGAAGGAAGTTCAAAAAGTGAACGTGGACCATTATGAAAGTGCCCTCAATCAAATCGCGACCTATGGACCACCACAAAACTTTATTTATGAACCCAACGCCGCGCTGCTCAAAAGCGGACTTTTTAATTGGATATCGAAAAATTTTGGTTTGACCAAATTACATCCCAATTCCCACCTCTACACTTCTGAAACATTTATCCCCCACTTTCCCGGAAGATCCTTCAAAATTTTAGGCGTTACCGATTTCAACAAGAATAAAGTCAAAAAGGTGTGGAAAAATAGAAGGGCGAATGTCACCACCCGCAACTTTCGTTGGACTGTTTCAAAGATTCGGTCCTATTTTGGGATAAATGACGGTGGTGAAGACTATCTTTTTTTTACCACAGGTCATCAGGATGATGCATTACTCATTCACACCAGAAAGACGGCTTACTAAGAATATACTTGATTGAAGATGTCAAAACTCATCTTTGCGGCGGCGATGGCCTCATTAACTTCTGCATCGCTCCACGTCAACCCTCCAACGGCCTCACTAAAAGATTTCCAGCGCCTGGTAATGTCCTTGGCGTTACCATTAAAAAAAGTTTGGGGCGGTAAATGTTGCAACTGCGGGCACTTAACAATATGACGGGAAATATACATACCGCCCAGCATCGAACCCTCGATCACATAAAGCATCCCCACCAGTGCAGCACAACTGGGAGCACTTGGCATCTGTGAGGATGACAAATCCCAATCGACGAGTACACAGCGGTTTGCCTGAAGATCATGCAGCAATGCATTGCTTTTACGCGTATCGGCAAAAGCCTTTAGATTGTCAGGTAACAGGTGTTTATATTTAGAAATGTAATTTTCAAGAATGGTGTACGCCGAGTTGTTTTCCTGAAGCAGAAGGCAGTAATCTTCATAGGAAATGGAATGGTCGATAATAAACTTGGCCTTATTCTTTTCCTCGGCTTGCAGGTGCAGCTTAGTCGTCTGTATTTTCAGTTGTCTTAGCATTGTATTTCTGTCTTAGGGCGAGCAGATCATTCTTGATCTTGTCCATTCCTTCTTGGTGCAAGGAATTTTCCTTGGAGAAATTGGCGAGGAAATTTTCGATATCCCGAACCAGTTTCTTGCTTTGCATAATCCTTTTCTTCGCTGGGTTGAGTGTTATCCCGTTGTCTGCAACCGCTTTAAAATATGGATGCAATTTTTTGTGCAGCTCGTTGATGTGTTTCTTAAGAATAAAACCAGAAGCGCCTCCCAGGATTGTATCTGCAGCCAGTTCTTCATCATTCAGGGTACCCGTGACAAACACAAAAGTGGTCATCGGTGATTCTTGCCGCGCCAGTTTTAAAATCTCCATACCGTCTATGGTGGGCAGGTTGTAATCTGAAATGATAATATCCAGATGTCCGTTTTTCAGTTCATTTAAAATGTCCTGACGCAAAGAAACGTGGGTAACTTGGGCGTTGGGTGCCGTTTTATGAATTTGCCTTTTTATCAGCATCATATCATTCTGCTTATCTTCTATCAGAAGGACATTTAAATTTTCCTTGATCATAGTTTGCATTCAATAGATTTTGGCCATCATTAGTGATTGTTGACCGAAAAATAAAATGTGGTCTGTTTACCGGGAAGACTTTCGGCCCAAATCCTTCCGTGGTGTTTGTCAATGATTTGTTTGACAAGTGCCAGACCTATGCCAGAACCGCTATAGGCATCACCTGAAAGTCGCACAAAAATATTAAAGATGCGATCCTTAGCATCCATATTAAAGCCAATTCCGTTATCCTTAACATAATATACGGTCTGACCCTCCTTCTCTTTAAAACCAATTTCTATCTGTGGTTGTTGGGCATTCGCCGAATATTTTATGGCATTATCCAGAAGGTTGCTCCAGATGTGATAAAGCATTGTGGCGTCACCATTGGCAGTGGGCAGGTCTTTATTTATTGTAAAACGGTAATTTGGGTAATTGATTTCAGGTTTGATGTTAAACAGGACATGCTTGACAGATTTGAGCATATCCACTTTTTCGGCACGTACCTCTTCCTTGCTGCGATGGGCAAATTGCAGGATGTCATCAATCAAGCGGTTCATTCTATTTGTACTTTCGACTATAGATTCTACCGAAGTCTTTCCAAAATCATCCAGTTTTTCAGCGTAGTCCTCCTCAAGCACTTTGGCAAAACCATAAATGCCGTGCAATGGCGAGCGCAAGTCGTGGGAAACCGCATAGCTAAACAGTTCAAGTTCTTTGTAAGCCTGCTGCAATTGCCCGTGGAGCTGGGATACTTCATCATACTTCTTGATAATTATACCTATTAGACCCTGCTTTAGGCCTCGCGCAGCTTCCAGCTCATATTCCCACCAATGCGCAGCTACCCCAGATTGTACTTCGGTCCACTTGGCAAATGAATTTCTGGGCCGTAATTGACCTTGTTTATCCCTCGCTGCCTCCTTATCCGGATTGCCGGCCCAAGTCACTTCTTCCCTTTCCTCTGGTTTGAACCAAATGAGGGCATCGTGCATTTCACGGTTCAACCAAAGCAGCATTACCCCAGATGCCACACTCTTTATGTCCTGCCCGCCTGGATATTCCTTTGACAAATTCTTGGTAATAAAAGACTCGGTTGCCCTCATGTTAGTAGCTACCCACTTAAGCAAATCCATTATTTCGTTTTCAGGAGGTACTTTACCAAGGATACTTATTTTCCCGTCCAGATGTATCGCTGCGCCCGAAGCTTTAAACAGATCAAGCATCGTGACCGGCTTACGCATTAAGCCTTCAACCACATCCCAGTTTTCACTGGCCTGGGCGATAAGCTGTGCCTGAATTTTTCCTGCCTTCTGAGATTGTTCGAGCCTTTCGCTGTTTTGCAACTGAAGCAGTTGTGTGGAAAAAACCTGGGTAAGGAATTTGCAGGACATCCGCTTATAGTAGTTGACCTTCTTGGGGGTATTATGGTGACAGGCGATAAGCCCCCATAGTTTATTACCATTTTTGATGGCCGCGGTCAGGGAAGCCCCAACGCCCATATTTTTCAAATATTCTATATGGATTGGGGAAGAAGCACGAAGTTCGGAATCTGTGAGGTCGAGGGTATCTGCTGCTGCGTTGCCATAAATTGCATTAGGTATTTCTTCAACAGCTGTGATGATTCGTACACCTTTGGTCAGGAAAAGTTTTCTGGCCTGTTTGGGAATGTCGGTGGCGGGATAGCGCAATCCTAAGAAAGGTTCCAAATCCGGTTCGGCAGACTCTGCCACGACTTCGCCGTTGTACTCCTCATCAAAGCGATAGATCATCACCCGGTCGTACCCTAAAAAATTCTTTATCAGTTTAACAGCGCTATGGCAAAGTTCCTGTTCTGTTTTTGTTTCTGAAAATGAGCTGAAAATACTGCTCAGCTGCATTTGATAACCAAGCGCATCTACGTTTTCTTCCAATGGCTCGATCTCAATAATACGATAGTTTCCGCAGTCGTGAAGAACAAAAATGAATTCCTTTCCTTGAACTTGTTCCTGAAAGACTACTGGTTCATCGATTGCCTTAAACTTCGTTATTCTGGCCGATACCCCTTCTCCCAGAATGTCAGCAAGGTGGTGATCAAGCAGATTTTCTTCCGAAGCATTAAGCAAAGCGGAAGTATTGGTACTGTGATAGGATAGTTTATCCTCACCTAATTTTACGGCAAGTAATGCGCCAAATCCTTGGGTTTTCCCAATAAGATGAATCGGTTCTTTGTCACAATTGGTCAGATTGACATCATCGGGATACCGTTGGGCACGCTCCATTACAGTTATATTTTCAACTTAAAATAAAAGGTACTGCCCAGCCCCAACTCTGAGTTGACCCATATACGACCATCGTGCAACCTTACAATTTTTTGACAGTGGGCGAGGCCTACTCCGGTACCTTCGTATTTTTCTTCGGTGGGCACGCGACCAAAAATCTCGAAAATCTGGGCGGCATCTTCCTCCCGGATCCCGATCCCGTTATCCGCAACAGAAAAGACCCAATAGCCCTCATCCTCGTATGCCGAAATTTTTATCACGGGGCTGACATTAGGCTTTCTGTATTTTAAGGCATTGCCCAACAGATTTTGAAAAAGCAAGCGCATCTCTATCTCATAAACGTCCAGAGTTGGTAATTTGCCAACAGCAACTGTTGCGTTGGATTCTTGGATACTCTTGTTGAGATCGTATTTTACTATTTCGACCAACTCATTAAGATCCGTTTTGGTCATCTCATTATCCTTTCCTATGCGGCTGTGTTCGAGCAGGCCTTTGATCTGCTCTGCCATCCTTCCTGAAGCTTCGTGAATATAACCCAGATACTCCTTGCCCTTATCGTTGAGCTCATCACTGTATTTCTTTTTAATAAAGTCGCTGCTGAAGCGAATTGTCGATAAAGGCTCCTGCAGGTCGTGTGAACATATGGACACAAACTGCTCAAGATCTGTATTGGCACGCTCGAGTACTTCTTTTTGACGTTGTAGTTCATCCTGCGCCTCCTTAAGTTCTGTAATGACCAAAAGGGTTGAACGGGAAGCAATGGCTGTGCCGTCCTTATCCAAAACAGGAACAGAATTCAAGATCACGTCGATCTCAGCCCCATTCTTGTTGAGCATGGTCATCTCCCTGTTTAAGACCTTCTTCTTTTCTTTTAGCAACTGCAGTACCTCGAGGGATTTTAATTTGCTCTCCTGTGTGTAAAATTCCATTATTGATTTACCGATCAAGCTGTTCTTATCCCTATATCCCGCGATTTGCACGAATAAGGAATTACATTCTGTGATCAATCCTGAATCTAGATTTACGCTGACGTGCAGCACCGGATCATCCTCGTAAAACGCCTTGAATTTTTCCTCACTTTTGCGCAGCTGCTCTTGGGAGTTGTGAATAAGGGAAATATCTATAAAGGTAATCACGGCACCATCTACTTTACCTTCACTGGTAACAAATGGTGATATTCTTTTTAAAAAATGTTTTCCGCTTTTTCCCCGCAATCTTTTTTCTACGGATTTGCGTGTTCTCATCACTTTCTCAATATTTGATATAAGTGTTGATTTCTTTCGAAAGGTGAAATTGGTTATAAAATTACTTATAGGCCTGCCAATGTCTGATTTCAGCAGGTTGAAGTGTTCTTTTACAGCAGGTGTGAACTTTCTGATGAGTAGTTCCTTATCTAAAAACACTACTCCAATATGGGTACTGTCGAGCAGGTTGTCCATATCAGCATTGAGCAGTGCCAAGTCCTCCAATTTTTGTATGTACTCCGTATTTACGGTGTGCAGCTCCTCGTTGACGCTCTGTAGTTCTTCGTTAGTGCTCTGCAATTCTTCATTGCTGGCGAGCAGTTCCTCATTTGAAGCTTGCAGTTCCTCGTTGCTGGTCTCCGCTTCCTCCAGGGCATTGCTTATTTCGTATTGCGCCTCCTTAAGTTCATCCTCAAGCTCTTTGATCCTTTCTTTTGCAGATGCATCAAAATCCCCGTGGGCGATCACTTTTTTACCGGCTTCAAGATTTTCCTTCTCCACAAGGGTTATGGCATAATTTACCGGAGACCCTTTCTTTTCCAGAGCAATTGCATCAACAATAACATCTACAGTAAGCGGCAGCGTGCCCACTTCTGCACTTACGTCTTGTATAAAGACTGCTTCACCCTCGCGGGCCGAGGTGCGTGCGCCTTGCTGTACCGCCGCTGCCAGTCCCTTGGGAAGCAGTTCGATAAGGTTTGTGGAAAAACCTTCATCCGGCATCCGCGTAAATTTTTTAAATGCACCAATGGCCTCGATAATATTCATCTGTGCATCAATGAAAACACTTGATGCATTAAAATGTTGTAAGATGGAACTACCTATACGCTCTTTAATATTTTCTGGAATATCACGCTTGCTTATCGCTGTATCCCTTTTCGCTCCCTTGCTCTTGTTATACCGAAAAGAATTGGTGCTCAGACTCATAATATCAGTACGCAACGGGCTGGCTTCCTCCAAATTCTGGAAGATTTTCCACTTTCGGTTTATCTCTTTGAAGAAGTTTGAAATATTACCTAGCATTTCACTTGTTCCCAATAGCAAGTACCCATCAACATTCAGGGCATAGTGCAAGGTTTCCATCACTTTGGTCTGTATGGATGCCTGAAGATAGATCAATAGGTTTCGGCAAACCACCAAATCTGTATTTCTAAAAGGAGGGTCCTTAATGATATTATGGTTTGAGAAAATGATGCATTGCCTCAATTTGTTCTTTACTAAAAAGCGCCCTTTCTTCTGAAGAAAATAATTATTGAGCATATCCCGTGGTATATCTACAACCCCACCCTCGTTATACTCACCCTTACTGGCGATATCTAAATGTTCCTGGGCAAGATCTGTGGCAAAGATCTTCAGCCCAAGTTGCCGCTCTTGTTTTTGGATTTCTTCCAAAAAAAGCATTCCTAAAGTATATGGCTCCTCACCGGTACTACAGCCAGCATCCCAAATTTTAATAACCTCTCCTTCTTCTTTTGTTCCTACAATTTCAGGGATTATTTGATTCTTCATAATTTCCCAAACCTCGGGATCACGGAAAAAACGGGTAACGCCTATGAGAAATTCAGTTTCCAATGTTGATCTTTCAGAAAAGTCCCGACTCAAAAGATCCAAATATGCCGGTAGGGTGTCGCATTTAAGAACTCGCATGCGTCTTGCAATACGCCGCATAATTGTAGGGCGTTTGTAGTAGGTAAAATCCAATCGGGACTCTGCACTTAAAAGCTTTATAATCTTGTTGACCGTGCTTTCATCAAAATTGTATTCATCCAAATCTGAAACATCGATACCCTTACGCTCAAAATAACCGCTAAGTTCCTCGCCCATTTGTTCCACCGGTACAATAAAATCAGCCTGCCCCGTATTGATGGCACTCTGTGGCATTCCGTCAAATTTTGCTTGTTCGGGAACCTGCACCATTATGACGCCGCCTTTCTCCTTAATCGCATAAACACCACGACTCCCATCGCTTCCGGTACCGCTCAGGATGATCCCGGCACATCGTTCTTTGGCAAATTCTGCTAAGGACTCAAAAAAAAGATTGATGGGTAAATTGAGTGACTTGTCCTTGGGTTTTTCCATCAGATGGAAAATCCCTTCGCGGATGACCAGGTTTTTTGTAGGGGGAATCAAATAAATCCGATTCCCCAATATTTCACCCTGATCCTTGATGACCTCAATGGGTATCTCTGTATTGCGTGCAAGAAGATCTGCCATCAAGCTTTTATGATCTGGTGATAGATGCTGTACTACGACATAGGTATAATCTGTAGTATTGGGAATACTGTCAAAAAATTCATTAAGAGCTTGTAATCCACCAGCGCTGGCACCTATACCAACAATTACCTGTACTCTTTTGGTCATCGTGTAGTTATCCACAAATAGGGGTAGTATTGATTTTAAAACATATATTGTTGATAAAAATAAATGAAATTTAAACCAACAGGAATCAGTGTGAATATAGGATTAATTGACTTTTTTGTGAGTCTATTATACTTAATTTAACTTAATTTAATACCTAATATTATCTTCAAAAATACAATTTGAACCTTATTGTGTGTGCTGGCTAACAAAATTTAATGCGCGCTCAACCAGCGTAACTTCTTACAGAAATTTAAAAAACTTCCTGCCTAAATTATAAAATTACAATTCCCTTAGTGCTGCCTATAGACTAATGCATTGATATTCATCCCGGCACCTACTGAGGCAAAGACAAGCAAATCACCGGAAGAAATGTGGTGATCAGCCATTTTATTTTTCATAATCATATCCAGCAGCGTAGGAATGGTTGCCACCGAAGAATTACCGGTTTTGGAAATGATCATGGGCATAATTTGTTTTGGTACATCGTCAAGATCATACAGTTTGAACAGGCGTTCTATAATGGCATCATCCATCTTACCGTTTGCCTGGTGTATCAGCACTTTGCTCACGTCAGAGAGGGTCAAGTTGCATTTATTCAAACACGCCATTATGGACAGCGGCACGGTTTCCAATGCGTATTGATACAGTCGCCTGCCATTCATTTTGAGATAGATGTCCTTGGCCAGCTTTTCATCCTTATTGTAGGACTGACTCATCGTGAGCATCTCAGAATATTTTTTGGTATCTGAACGGGTAAGATGTCCCAGAATGCCTGCACCTTCCCCTTTGGAAACACCCAAAACGGTGGCACCTGCGCCGTCTGCATAAATCATACTGTCGCGATCGTGGGGATCGATCACCCTTGAGATGGTCTCAGCGCCTATGACCAAAACCCGTTTGGCATCGCCAGATTTTATGAAATAATCCGCCTGGATAATACCCTGCAGCCATCCAGGGCAGCCGAAGGGCAGGTCATAGGCAACACAGTACGGGTTTTCTATACCGAGTTTATTTTTGACCCGAGCGGCCAGTGCCGGCACCAGATCGCTTCGGTTAGAGCCTAGTTTAACATCGCCAAAGTTGTGTGCCACAATAATATAATCCAATGTTTCCTGATCGATCTGGGCATCGGCGATTGCCTCTTTCGCAGCAAAAAAAGCAATATCCGAGGTTACGTGTTCCGGTTTGACGTAACGTCTTTCAGCAATGGTCGTGATCTCTTCAAACTTATCGATGACCTCTCGATTGTCCTTTTGCAAGGGCTTGCCGGAAGAATCGTAAAAAACATGATCCAAAAAGTGATCGTTGGGAACCCGCTGCTCTGGCAGGTAGCTACCAGTACCTAAAATAATGCTGCGTATTTTACTCATAAAAAGCTTGTGATAATTAACTTGGGCAATGCGTTTATTAATACTTTGTATGGATTAAATCATGACGGTAATCCGTTGATGTAAATGTTTAATATACGTAATTCCTTGCAAATTTAGATGAGCCCGGTGGGCTAAAGAACTTTGGCCTGGTCAATCTTGATCCTGGTATTTGGCCTTCTTTGACCCCTGATAAATGTCATACTTGACCAGGCGGGATTCCAACTTGCCGTTGTAGAGTTTTATCTTTCGGGAGGTTCGCAGTCCCACGTGCTTTAGGGATTCCAGATTTCCGGTTATGAACCACGCTTCAGAACCGGGATAGTTCTGTTTGAGCGTATCTCCAATTTTTCCGTAGAAAGTTTCCATCTCGACCGGGATCCTTTCGCCGTATGGCGGGTTAAAAACCATCTGCAAATGCCTTTCTGTTTCTTTTTCGGTTTGGAAGAAATCAGTTTCTTTCAATGTAATGAACTCTTCCAACGAGGCATTTTTGATGTTTTCCTTTGCCTTGGCCAAAACACTCTTGTCCAGATCGTACCCTTTTAAACTGAAATGAAATTCCTTCACCTTCTTCAATGCCGACGCCTCGATCACATCAAAAAGGTCAGGATCCCAGTCGGGCCAGTTTTCAAAAGCAAAAATCTTACGGTTAAGATTGGGCGGAATATTACAGGCGATCATGGCGGCCTCGATGAGCAAGGTACCGCTGCCGCACATCGGGTCTAGAAAATCGCACTGGCCGCGCCAACCGCTCAGCATCAAAACGCCGGCCGCAAGTACCTCGTTGATGGGCGCGATATTGGTACCGTCCCGATAACCGCGCTGGTGCAGGGAAGCCCCGCTGCTATCCAGAGAAATTGTACACTGGTGATCCTTGATATGAATATCGATACTTAGATCAGGAAACTTGAGGTCCACATCCGGGCGGCTGCCCGTCGCATCCCGAAACTGATCAACCACAGCATCTTTTGATTTTAGCGCTGCATATTTAGAATGTGTAAACTTCTCGCTATTTACCGTCGCCGTGATGGCAAAGGTATCAATGGGCCGCAAATACTGGCTCCAGTCAATGGATTGTACCGCTTTATATAGAGCATCCTCGTCTGCGATGTTCACGGTCTTGATCGGCTTCAAAATCTTTATCGCAGTCCGGCAGCACAGATTGGCTTTGTACATAAAACCGGTATCGCCGCTAAAGGAAACATTGCGCGTTCCCTCGACCACATCACTCGCACCCAGTTGTTTCAGCTCCCGCGCCAATATCGTCTCCAGGCCATAAAGCGTTTTGGCCACCATCTTAAAGTTGGTTTGCATCCTAAAATTTTAATGTGTAAAAATACATTAATTTTACCGCCTTGATCTAGAACCCTGCCCATGACCTTTTACCTGCCTATTCTGGCGGTCGCGCTTGGATTTGTAATCGCGGTTTTTCTGAAACCTGCGCTCAATACCGGCATCAAGTTGCTACTCTCTTTTAGTGGTGCGTTCTTACTCTCTGTGACCGTTTTTGAGTTCCTTCCGGAAATTTATGCGGTAGGCGTGCCACACGTGGGGCTTTTTATTATGATGGGCCTGCTGTTGCAATTGCTGCTGGAATTCCTGTCAAAAGGTGCCGAGCACGGGCATGTCCACGCAACTGAAACAGCTTCAAAAGTACCAGTACTGCTGATCCTTAGCCTGAGCGTTCATGCGGTTTTAGAAGGTTTTCCGTTAGGCCAAAACGAGGATATTCTTTATGGTGTGGTCGTGCATAAAATACCCATCGCTATTATTGTAAGCACCTTTTTACTCAAAGAAATAAAAAATCGGTGGACCATCGGCATCATTCTATTGACCTTTGCACTGATGACTCCACTGGGAAGTTTGATCGGGGTCAAAACAACCATCCCGATGCATTTGCGCACCCAGATAAATGCGGTGGTCGTTGGTGTTTTACTTCACGTAAGCACTACTATTTTATTTGAATCGTCAAAGAACCATCAGTTTAATGCTTCTAAGTTTGGCGTCATCTTGCTTGGTATCGCGCTGGCCTATTTTTTATAAGTACCAAAATGTTTTCGAAGGAAGAATCTAAAGCCATCAAACAGCAGTTCTGGATATTTTTTGACAAACGCTATCCCAGAAAATAGATGCTGTATAATACCGGGATTAAGGAGGTGCTGCTTCGGTTTGATTTTGACCATATGGATGCCAAAGTCGCGCTTGACCTAGAAACCAAGGATGATATCGCGCGCTTGCTCTATTTTGAAAAGCTGGAGCAGCTAAAAACCCTTTTTGAATCTGAGGTAGGTAATGATTATATCTGGGAAATGGACTATACCCGACCCAGCGGACAGCAAATCTCCAGAATTTACAAAGTATTGCCGAATGTCAACATACACCGCAAAACCGATTGGCCCAAGGTGTTTGAATTTTTTTATACCGAAATGAGCAAACTGGAAAATTTTTTAAATGCGTACCGCGAAATCATTTCAATTTGAATACAAAACGGGAACACCGGCTTTTTACCTACGGAACACTGCAGCAGTCCAAAATACAACGTCAACTTTACGGAAGGATTTTGACACAGGAAGCTGCCCTGCTGTGTGGCTTCGGCCTAAAGACCATTCGCATCCCCGATCATCCGGCGGGCACCGAATATCCCGCACTTGAACCCATGGACGACCGCAATGCACTCGTTAAGGGCGCTATCCTGACCCTCACCCCTACCGAACTTCTACAAACCGATCTCTACGAGGGCAAGAGCTATAAACGGGTGTTGACCCAGACGGTAGCCGGGATTCCCTGCTGGGTATATATCCTGCACTAAAAACATCAGTTCGAAGCAAAAAAAAATCGCCCGGTGATAATCACCGGGCGATTTTGTTAATACAAGAATGTAAATGCTGCGGAGCGATTGCCGCTGACTTAGACGATCCTAATAATACACCTCCTGCAATACAAGCAATCGCGCTAACCAGGCAGGCAAAATCTCAACATTTGGATCCTCTTCAAGCTAAAAGCTTTTGGAGCTGTTGCTGCTCTCACAGCATTTTACATTCTATTTTGTTATTCTTTAATAAAACGGTGGGAATCAACCACACCACCACTTTGAACCTTAAGGATATAAACACCTTGTGAAAGCATATCCTTGGTATCGATAGCCAACTCACTGGCCTCGAAAGTTTGCTCACCTTTTAAAACTGTACGTCCCAAAAGGTCAACAATACTGAAACTTACATCCTGACCTACCAGTTTGTTGGAAGTAACGTAAATAGTATTTCCCTTAACCGGATTGGGGTAAACTGCAGTTCCCAATAAGTTCTGGTTAGCAGCAGTCAAGCTGTTCGCTTCAAAGGAGAAGCTGAAACGGTCACTGGCCGTACTAGTTTCATCTTTGGTCAAAGCAATATCGATCGCATTATCACCAGTTTGTAAGCTGTGGCTTTCCCCAGTGTATGCATCGTTTAAAATTACGCTAAGTCCTTCAAATTCTGAAACTTTAAGATCAAGAACATAGGCTTTTGCGTTCAAACCTTTAGTGAACAGGTTAATCACCTCACCTGCTTCGGGAAGGTTTCTGCTTTCGATGGAAAGTTTTTCACCATGGTTCTCCATTGCAATATTCTCGTAGAAATTCAATGGTTTGATTGCATCCTTGCGGGTAAGTTCGTTAGAATAACTCTCATCAAACTGGATTATAAAACCGTCCTGAGCGCTAAGCCCCTTCTCAAAACCTTCCGGCAGGTAAAGGTTACCTACTATCATTAAATTCTCGGTGCTTCTAGCACTGTCTTCCTGACCCCGGATAATTGAAAGATTACCTGGATTTTTATCAGACTCCTGAAATAAAATTTGAGTAGTTTTTGTAGGATCACTGATAGCAATTTGGAATCCTTGGCCTGGCTGCAGGTAGCGATCGGCAGCTGAACCACCGGTTGCGGTGTTGGTCGCCAAGTTGACCGTGGTGTAGCCACCAGACGTTGTACCTGAACCTAAGGTCGCGTCATACACATAATAGAAGTCAGCTTCAACATTGGTAGATCGGTCTAAAACGGTCTTAAGATCAACAGTCGCCTGATACGGGTTACCGAACATCGCGAAATAGTCAGTGTCTTCCAACAAATCTTCCGCTTGGACACCTGGCTGCGTTTGGTCAACATCGCCTATGGTCAATTCACCGGTAGCACGTAAGGTGGTCTCCCCGAAGCTTCCGTTTTTGGAAAGATCAATAGTTCGATCGCCGCGAACGAATATGAAATAAGCATCACCAGCATTAAGATTTTTATCATTTGTTGAACTTAAGGCGGAGAACATTTGCGTGGCAAAATCCACGGTATAGGCAGAAGAATTACCAGTTGCTGTAGCGTCCAGTCCATTTGTACCAACCGTACCCACTGATCCTTTGAATCCTGAAATGTGAGTTCCGTAGCCAGGAATTGTATTGTGATCCTCTTGCCAGTTCGCTGCAATGGTACCTGTGGTAGTCACTGCACTGGATGCCATGCTGTAAGAACGTCGTGGGCTGTAAAACGCCTCAACGGTTACATCACCATAGTAGCCCTTACCTGACATATTTCCTATTTCACCATTGGATGATAAGGATGCCTTAAAGGTGAGGTCACCTCTTACGATAAGGCTTCGACCCAAATTGAGGACACCAGAAACATCCAACGAAGCACCGGACCTAACCTGAAGACTGTTCAGTTCTGCTCCGGCAAAAATGCTTGCATCCGGGGTTACTATTATAGCGTTTTTAGAACCTGTCAGGATGCTGGGCAACATTGACCAGCTTCCGTCATAGATGATAAGATCGTCTGTGATGGCAGGGATCAAAAACTGCTCAGTACCATTACTACCGGGTGAACCTAAGTAAGCAGCACCATTCTCGGCCAAGCTGGCAAATACCCATAGCTCACCGTTATTGTTATCCTCTCCGGAAAGTCCCATATAAACCAAAGCTTTCTCGGGTTCAAAGGCTGGCCAGGCCGGATCGTTGAAGTCATAAGAAACCTCATCCACCACGGTACCACCGTTGGTGATAGTGACTGTATCGGCAAAGTCATCCAGTATAAGGTTAGAAAATGTATAATCCTCATACGCTTCTGAAGCGGCGCCTATCACGGCAAAGCCATTTGCGGGGATGTCAAACTTCCCATTTATTTTACCGTTAAAACCGTTTTCGGCGACCAAAAGTCTCCAGTTCTTGATATTTACCGTTGCACTGGTAGGGTTATATAGCTCTATATAGTAC
>JBATUQ010000019.1:0-51043 GCA_049671285.1 Leeuwenhoekiella sp.
TACCGCCTGAACAGGTCCATCCATAAGCAAACCATTTTTGACAACCTCATTAACAGGATGATGAAAACCAAACCTATTGGTTATAAGGATATTAAAATAAGTGCTTAACTAGACACCTCTATTTAAAAATATTGAGTGTTCATAATTTATATTGAAAATGTCAATAGACTCTTATCTAACTTTCAAGAAAAAGAAGCAGAATTATCATTTTACCAAAAGCTTAAATACTACCTTCTTACCCTCATATTCAAGCTGAACAAAATACAATCCATATGAATATTGGGATAAATCGATTTTCAGAATCATAGAATTAACAAAATGGTATTCATCCAAAATTTTTCCGTTGACATTACTGATTTGTACCTCTGCGCTCTCAACGATTTTACTCAGATCTATATATGCTAAGTCAATAGTTGGGTTTGGATGCATAACAATATTGTCTAGAACTGTAATTTGAGATAATCCCAAAGAAGAATTCGTGAAAACTCTTACGTGCCCCGAATCAACTCCATTTTCATTAGTATTTCCAATTGCTCCGTGAGCTACTACATGTCCATTCGTACTTAGACTGACTGACCAGCCAGCTGAATCACCACCGCCTTCAGCAACTATGTCGTTACCAATTTTCAACCACTCATTTGCTGAAGTATCGTGATTATAAATAGAAATATGTCCACTATTACCATAGCTTGCAATTGCGCCAACAGCTATTTTGGTGCCATCTGCACTTAAGCTTACTGAATTACCAAATAAATCTCCAGCTTGCCCGTCAATATCCTGACCCATTTGATTCCAAGCCCCATCTGTAAAACGGAAAACTCTGGCGTGGCCAGCACTTACCCCTCCATCAGCGTTATAATAACTGCTACCAGCCACAGTATTCCCGTCTTCGCTTAAGCTTATTGACCACCCAAAATAATCACCGGGATTTTCACCATATATATCTTCACCGAGCTGTATCCAAGCATTTGCTCGATTTTCGTAAACTCTAATAGCACCAAACAATGTATCATTCCTAGCTGTATCCACTCCACTTATTGCCACTCGCGATCCATCTGCACTCAAATCTATATCCCAACCCGATTGCTCCCGTGGCGTTTTACCCTTAATATCATCTCCTATTTGTTGCCAATCTCCTGAATGATATCTGTAAACTCTTACAAATCCTGAACCTACACCATTATCTGTATCGCCTCGAATTCCAACTGCCAGTATATTTCCGTCATCATTTAAACTGACTGACCAGCCAGCGTAATCGCCGATCTTATCACCATTAATATCCTCCCCAATCTGCTGCCACATATTGTTTATAAATTTATAAACTCTCACTTGACCAGAGCTTTTTCCATTTTCTCCATTGTCATACGCTCCAATAGCAATCGTTGTTCCATCAGCGTTAAGACTTACATATCTCCCTGATTTCTCACCAGCTGTCTCACCGTATATGTTCTGACCAATTTGCTCCCATTCACCTGAAAAATTCTGTAATACCCTTACTTCACCTGAACCAGGCAGACCATCGCTATTTAAAAGAGACCCTATTGCTACTATATCTCCATCTTCGCTCAAACTAACAGAAGAACCTGAGCGGTCTGCCGCCTCTGAGCCGTCTATATCATTACCTACTTGTATCCATTGAGGGTGTGAAGAAAAAGGCAGAAGAATCAAACCAACTATTAAGACCGTAGGTCTTATTAAATTTATCATCGTTTTAAAATTTGAAATGTATATTGGTTAATTTGAGTAATCATTTTCAGAATATAAGTTCCCGTTGGCAAATCCTTGAGATCAATCGACTCAACTCCTTTAGCGATAGACCTAATAGTCCTTCCCATCTGATCATAAATAATCACAGTTACCTGCCCTTCACCAAGCCCAGAAATATTTAAAACATCATTTACCGGATTGGGATACACAGTAATTATATTATCAGTAAAAAAAGTTTCCTCACGAAGACTTTCATCAACCTCATTTAGAATAGAAGTTTGCGACCAGTGGCCGCGCGAATCTTTTACTCGTACATATAAAACATCCTCAAAATTATATGGGCCAGCAGGATAATCAACGCGAAACAGTTGGGTAACGTCTTCACCAGATTCTGTTATCTCAGCCTTTTCCGCATCACCAAAAGTAGGATCAGTCAGGAAAAAATATTCAATTTGTACGATCTTGACTTCCCCATTATCTTTTACCACATCAATATTTTCACGGAACGTGTGACTCCATTTACCGTTAGCATCTAGAAGACGACCGTACAGTTTGTGTCTTCCCAGTGGAAGATCAGTATTTAACTGTGCGCTTATAGTCTGTTCAATCTCAACTGCCGTAGGGTTTACCGTAAAATCGATAGCGAAGTAATGACCAGGATCGTTGTTTATAAAATATTCCCCAGCAACTATTTTATTTTCTTCTGGCTTCACCAAGGTAACCTCAATATTAAAACTGTACGTATGGCTCCAATGGTTATCACCATCACCCAACCTCAGGTTCAACCTGTGGGGACCGGCAATGATATCTTCTGGAATGACCATAGCAATCGTCGTCATAATATCTTCACCTGATGATATGCTAATCTTGGCATTCTCGCCAAAGCCAAGGTCGTTCTCAAAAAAATACTCCACCTGTGTAATCTGAGTCTGGGCGAAAAGACCAAAACACAACAGGGACATATAGCAAGAAACCATGAATTTATTCTTCATATCTAGCATCATTACTCTACGATACGTGCTTTAATCTCAATGGGCAATCCTTCACCCGGCTGCGATACTCCGCTCGTGATCAGGCCATAAAGAACAGGAATAGGCGGGAGACCAGAGAGGGTATATCGCTTGTGCACAAACTGGCCTCCAAATGCTCCACGCTCACTGCCATCACTTCCGGGCTGGTTGGCTGAAGCTCCTTCCTTTAGCTGGTATTGACCATCAGTGCTCCCACCGCCCACAAAAAGGTTACCCATCGAAGGTTCGACTATAAGATTGGGCGTTCCACTTAACGCAGCAGCGTTGGAAACGGTATTATGCGAGACGTTGGCATTACTGCCATTATTGATGTTTGCTGTTGAACCAGGCGCTTTCAAAATGTTATTCTTAAAAGAACCTGCATTGACCTCTACTGCCAACTCGTTTGGCGGGCCGTCAAAAATGTTGTTATTGCATTCTTCAAGGTTACCTTCCCAGATAAAGTTGCGTTGAACAATGTTGTTGTTGAAAATTATATTTGACGGAACATTATTAGTATTACTGGCAGAGAAAAATTCAGTATTTTTCTGTGTCAAAAAACATTGGACAATCATAGTTTCGATTATGCCAGCAGCCGAGAATATTATTCTACCTTCAAATCGACATAGTTTAACGGTAATATCACTAGTTCGAATTACTACATCATTTCTTGAATTATCATCAAAAGAAAAACCTATGATTTGAGAACCAGTTGAGCCAACGTCAAATGTCAAAATATCTAAAGTTGCACTAGCCACATTTTTAGAAACAGCCTCATTCTCAGTCAAAAAATACCCAGGTCCTATTATTACTAAGCGTTTAGATATTTCGGCATTCTCATATAACGCAGATGACCCTGCGACATAAAGAGTGTCTCCATCTATTACATTCGGATTTTGCACCGCATCATTGATTTCTTTGAAAACTGGATACGCTGGGCTTCCGCCATAGTTTTCGCCAAAGTTGGCGGTGTTGTCAAAATTGCTCTGATTGTTTACGCGCCAGATTTTGGCCTGAATGCTGTAGGGAATTGAAAACGCGAGAATTGCCAAAATTGTGATTGAGTTGAGATGTTTCATAATATGCTGATTGAGATTGTTTTATTTAGAATTATATGCACTTATCCTAATTTTTCCAACCAATGTCTAGATTAGAAATAGGCCCGGCATTTGTTTACATTTATATTGAGAGTTTAAATATGTAATAATCCAATATTCATCTTATCGAAAAGTCAAAAATTGACTGATTATTAACACCTCCCTGCGGAATTGTACCTTGATAAAAAAAACAATACTCCCCCGTTGTCAAAACTTGATTGGGGCGTACCTTAAATTTCCCATTGCCTAAATCCTCAAGGGAGAATGAAACTGTGTTTTTACCCTCAACACCAGCTTGACTATTACCGGTAAAACTATTTCCTTTTCCTGTAACCAATTCCCTTTCGTTTTTCTTCTCCTTTACTTTTAACTTCACCAGAACGAACTCGTTAGGCGATGAGGCCATTTTAAACCACCAATTGTCATAGCCAGTGTTGGAAAGAGCATCTGCACCGGAATCTGGATCAAAAATGAAAATGAATTCTTGTTTTTGTATTTGATTTGGTGAATGTGCGCCAATGACCACGGACTTAATTTTATTACTCAAGATACCATTGGTTAAGTTTGCTGCTAAATTGTTGCTCTTAGTACCTGAAAAAGCTGTTGGCTGCAGCAAGGACAAATTCCCCCCATCCTCGTAATAGATTCCAGTTTTTGACTGAGTTTTTGATTTATTCATTATCAAAGACAAAATTTCTGGAGAAACACCCTTATTTTTCAGCCTTTTAAGTTCATTTATTGAAGGATCAAAATTAACGTTTGATGTATTGATTTTGGAAATAATTACTTCGGTACTCAAACCCAAATCAACCATATCAATAACGGTTTGATTGGTTATGGTTTCTTGTGCCTGTAAAAAAGTTACAGTAAATAAAAAAGATAGTAGTAGTCGTGTCATAACGGTTTAGTATAATATATAATGGTTTCTATTTAATTTTAATCGCAATACACCCACCCATTACTAGTTTTTCTGAAATCAAGAGTTTTTTCCATACTTAAATCTCCCTCTTCTTCAAGAGAGACATAAAACGGTGAAAAATCTGTTGGTTTATAAACAACCTGTACCTTTGCAGTATTCATTGCCGGTATTTCCTGTACCTCCTTTACTTCATCCACCACATAGCGATAGAGCAAAACCCTGAAATTATTATCTGAGCGTTCTTCGTTTTTGATATATCTTAAACCTTTTTTAGTTAACCTAACCTCGTATTTCATTTCTGTAGTTTCAAAAAAATCCGATGGACTTTCATCCAATAATTCAAACGAAATCACCCCTTCTTCTTTCAGGTGATTGTAAAAACCCATCATTTCTATACCTGAATTTTCAATTACACGCAGTTCCCTTCTCAGTTCAGCCTCCCTACGCCAAGCATCAAGAGGATCTTCATGATCTTTTGGTTTATATTCTTTTCTAGAGGCCTTAGTATTTTTTAAGAATGTCAAAATACCAGCTTTTAATACGTGATAACGCTCTAAGGGGTCATCTTCCAAACAGTCCTCCAAAATATGCTCTGCCTTCCCGTTGCTTAGTTCTCCAAATCCACATGAAGTATATATTATGGTCAACGCAACAAATATCAAATAGAATAGCTTCTTCATCTCTTAGTGTTTTCTCAACCAAGATTAAGCAGGAAGGAGAACAAAATCAATAAGGGAATTCCCTTAAATTGTTGAAAAGCAGTTTTTTGCCGATTAATTATACTATTTTAGAATTTTAATCGACATTGTCATGATCAAAATGCCTAGGTCTTTTATGCCTATTTTATATCTGTTATTATTTTGGCAAACATCTGCTTTAGGGTTTCTACAAATGAAAAAAGCCAAGGTAGTGTTCGGAAGAGCGGACAGCCTTTACAAGGAGAAAGAATATGAAGCTGCCAAACATTTATTTATCAAAACCACCGAGGATGGGATTTTTAATTACAAGGATACTTTAGTGGTTGAGTCCTTCAAGAAATTAGGATTAATCGCGTGGAAGGAAAAAGAGTTTTCAACGGCAGAATGTTTTTTTCAAAAGGCTCTTTCTAAGAATGCTTCCCTCCGCCAGCAAGCAGACCTGAATTACAATATTGCACTGCTCAAAAGGAAGAACAATCAAATGGACAGTTGTGCCCTGTACCTTGACCGGGCATTAAAACTATACATTAATTTACCTCAGCAGCACAATATGTATAATGCTTACCGCTCGGCAGGTGTTATTTTTAAAGATTTACAAGATTTTGAGAGAGCAGCAATATACCTTCTTAAAGCTTATTCAGGGTACAGTCGACGTAATGACCTAAACAAAATGGCCTCAGTGACTAATACGATGGGAAATTTACAGATGTCCCTGAGAAACATACAAAAAGCACTTGAATACTACCAAGAATCATTGGTGCTGTACAAAGCCAGCAACGATTCTACAGGGATGTCGTACGCATTTAACAATTTGGGAAATTCCTATCGCCTGCTGGAAAATTGGGATAAGGCCACGGTGAACTACAAAGAAGCATTGACTATAAAGGGAGAAAAATCAGATGCTGCGGCCAGTACGTACTACAATTTAGGTGCCGTACTTTATAAGAAAAAAGAATATACCGAAGCTATTGAAAACTACCAGAAATCATTAATATTAAAAAATCACCACGGAGTTAAATCCAAGCTCGATAATTTTAACGAGCTCTTGGCTTCCAGCTTGGCACTTGGCAAGATGAACCCCGCAGCAAACTATGCAGACTCCATATTGAAGTTTCTGGGCAATGAATCTGACAAGATCCTGAAAATGCGTGCTTATGAAGTATTGACAAAACAGGCAGAAGCTAAAAAGGATTTTAAAAGTGCGCTAGATTTTCAAAAGCAGTATGCCAGGCTTTACCAAAAAATTTACGATGAGGAAAAAACAGAGGCCAATGAGCGGCTGGAAAAACAATTTGAACGGGCAAAACAAGAAAACCTGATCCTGAACCTTTCTCTGGAAAATCAAAAAAAGGATCTTGATCTCGAGCGGGAAAAAATGAAAACCGATACGAACCGGAATGTTATTGCCGGCCTGCTGTTCCTATTACTGGCCGGCAGTGCCTTTTTATTTCTATGGAATAAAAGAAGGGAAGGCAAAAAGGAAATCTCAAGACTGGAACAAATTGCCCTGGCCGAAGAGCGCGTCAAGGAAGCCATTGGTGCAGACTTGCACGATGTGGTTTCCACTACCCTGGAAGGTATCCGATTGAAAATGATCGCAGCAAAAAACCTCGGCACATATCCTGAAAGAATTACGGAAATCATATCAGATCTAAAAGATACCAATAGGCAAATCCGGTTTATTGCCCATAGGCTTTCGCCCATTGAGGACAGGCTAGAAAAACACAACATCAACCATTTGATAAAATCCCAGCTTTCAGAATTTGAAGTATTGAACAAGGTCAAGGTTACCTTGAACCAGCTTCCAAATGTCCTAGAAGATTTCAGTAAAAAAGCCAAGTCCAACCTTTTTGGCATTCTGCTCGAAATCCTGAACAACGTCACAAAACATTCCCAAGCCTCAGAACTCCATATCCGAGTCGATGAAGTTGATGATCACATACATCTCTTGATAACAGACAATGGCAAGGGCATTCAGGCCAATGCTGATCCTGGAATTGGCCTGATCAACATTCAGAAGCGTGTGAAATTGATGTACGGTTCCATCACAATAAATTCAAACCGACCAAACGGAACTTGTCATATGCTTAACCTACCCATTAAAAAAAACAGGTATGAAAGGGAAAATTAATGTTCTTATAATAGATGACCTTCAGATCTTTAGGCAGGGTCTTTCTCAAATTGTGGCCGCCCTTCCATTTGTTGATCAGGTACATGAAGCCAAAAACGATGAGGAGGCCGCGAAGGCGATTTCCGCGTATGCAATAGACGTTGTCACTTTAGACCTCAACTTTAGATCATCTACTTTTGATGGTTTTATGATAGCTGCCCAACTGAAAATGGCAAAGCCGGATGTTAAAGTAATTATTCTTACCCAGCACGCCCGTATTGAAGATTATGAAAAATTGATGTTCCACCAGAATGTAGATGGTTATCTGGACAAGGACATTGACGATGTAGAAATCTCAAAAGCCTTGCAGAAAGTTATGGATGGTGAGAAATATGTAGAGGCCTCCATAGAGCACATGCTAGAAGCAGGAAAATGGATGGATATTTCCCCAAGGACGGAAGAGGTCTTAAAACTCTTGGCCAAAGGGCTTTCCCAAAAGATGATCGGTGATAGCCTTTGTATCTCGCCCAAAACCGTGGAAACCCACATCAGGAACATTTCACAACGGTTAGGCGTAAAAAATTCCGTGGAACTGATAGACCGCTATACCAAATATAGAATGCGCTTTCGCGAAAACGGGGATGAAAGCCTACCGCCGTTTATGGATGTTAAAAGGGAAGGCACATAGCTGCCCCCCTAACCATCTCCATTTAGCCATTGGGTTCAAGCTCGTCATCGTCCCCGTCTGGTGGGGGATTGTCATCGCCTGCGGTCTCGCTTTCAGCGTGGTACCCTTGTGTTTCGAGATAGTTTTCTGGGGTGCAGGAAGTCAAAGACATTACAGCAATAAAAATTATACAGAACATTCTAAAAAGTAAATTCATAGACATTTAAGTTTTCATCACCAAGAATTGGCAATGGGTTAATACTTTGTTTGAATAGCCCAGAGACACCTATAGGACAAGAACCATTGCTGATTCCAAGACTAAATTACCTTAGTGAATGGCCTAAAAAAATGCTTATTGGAGCAACGCAGATAATATTTTAGGAATGTGCACAATCAATTTATTAACGTAAAACCCGACCTATGAAAATCAACAGCTATCTCCTATACCATATATTCTTTATTTGCATATATACTGTAAGTGCTCAATACCCTGATGTTAAGACCACTGATTCAATTATTGAAGTCCATACCGCAAAGGATAGCATCCGGTTTTCAAACCTAGTCGTGAAAGCCACATTCCTAACACATTCAGACCCAGAAGTAGCCACTCAACTAATAGATGAGGCCGAAACCATTGCCTTCGAAATGGATTGGGAACTGGGGAAAGCCACTGCTACCGTTGGCAGGGGGCAAATAGCTTATGTGAAAAAGGAATATGTGAAGGCATTAATGTTTTTTCAAGAAGCAGATCGTTATGAGGTACCGGAGAACCCACGGCTCAAACCTTCTATTTATATCAGTCAGGCTGCCATTTACGCAGATGTAAAGGATTATGAAAATGCACTAAAACTTTACTTTAAAGTTTTGGATCAATCTAAAAATATACGTGACCCACGCATAGAGACGGTTGCTTTATCCAACATTGGCCTCATCCACCATGAACGTGAGGATTACACCAAAGCACTGAAATATCAACAAAAAGCCCTTGATCTTTCCGAAAAATATAGTTTTGAGAATTTTAAGCCTAATATCCTGAACAACTTGGCCATCGCATACCATAGAATGGATAGCCTTCCCCAGGCGATACGCTATTTTAAACAAACCATAGCATCTGCCCCAAAAGCGGGAGATTACAATTCTTTTGTAGGTGCTTCATCTGGCTTGGCCGAATTATACCTAGATGAAGGAGAACGTGATAAAGCTAAAGAATTGTTGGAAAAAAGTAAACCTTATATGGATGCACTAGGCAACAAAGAATGGCAAGTACGCTATATCAATCTTACGGCTAGGTACAACGAGCAAGGGGGAAACTACAAAGAAGCCCTTGCAGGTTTCAAAAAATTCATGATGGCTGAAATAAACAGGATGAACGATGAAGAAAAATCGGTAATAGTACAAATGCAACTAGAAGATGAAATGGAAAAACAGGAAAACCTGGCCAAGCAACAAATTTCGGATGAAAAGCAAATTCAACTCTGGTTACTTCTTGGAGGGGGCTCATTGGTCGCTTTGACTCTGATGGCGTTCTATTTTATTGAAAAACAAAGAAATAAGAAATTTAAAACAAAGGAGGAAAGCCTTAGGAACAAAGCAATGATTGCACAACTCAACCCCCATTTTATATACAATGGCCTTAATCAGATCAAGGAAGAAATACACCATCAGAATCCTGATGTGGCCACGGCTTATCTCGGAAAATTTTCATATTTATTGCGGCGCATACTGGAAGCCTCTAAAGAGGGGATGATCACTTTAGAGGAAGAAATAAATCTCTTAAAGGTATATCTGAACATCAATCAAAAAATGATGGGTGAAAAATTCAAATATGCCTTCCGCATCGCTCCAGATCTGAAATTGGATAACCTGAGTTTCCCAGCTTTGATCTTACAGCCATTGGTCGAAAACGCTATCGTCCACGGCATACGTTCTAGGGAGAATGGAGGGGGAAAAGTTGAAATTTCGGTAACAAAGCTAGTGAAAGACTCGCTTCTTTGTAAAATTGTAGATAATGGCATAGTACAAGATCAAAAACAGAAAACTAACGGACGTGCCCAGCCCAACGGGCTGGAAATTACCCGTGAAAGGCTGGGAATCTTAGAGCGACAGGAACGCTCAAAAGCTGCTCTAAAAACATTTGCCTCACCACAAGGTTTCACAGCAGAAGTTATTGTGCCATACCGTGAACTATTTTAACAAATGAAAGCTATTATTGTTGAAGACGAAATACATGCGCAAAACGCAATAAAACGCCTTTTAAAAAATTACGCCGGCACCATTGAGGTTGTCCAGATTTGCACGTCGGTTTGTACGGCTATTACAGCTATAAAGGATCACGAACCTGACCTCGTTTTCCTAGATGTAAATATTCTGGGCGGTACCTGCTTTGATATTTTAGAGAAAGTTGATTATTCACTATTTTATTCGGTCTTTACCACGGCCTATAATGAATATGCCGTTAAAGCATTTGATTTTAGTGCCTGTGATTATTTAATAAAGCCCATTGAGGCAAGTCGTCTGGATCGAGCCCTAACAAAAATAGAGATGTTGGCTGATGCTCAAAGGACTATTGAGGTGCTGCAGCATAATTATAGAGAAAAGCTTGACAGGATTGCTTTTTCGACCACCGCCGGTTACGAAGTCTTCAACATTTCAGAAATTATATGTTTTGAAGCTAATGGCGCCTACACAAAGGTTTTCTTCGAAAAGAACAAACCCATTATGGTCTCAAAAAACCTAGGTTATTATTTTAAACTGCTCGCACATTCCAATTTTTTTAGGACACACAAATCTTCAATGATAAATTTGAACCACGTACAAAAGGTGTACGCCGGCAAAAATGTTATTGCCCTATTGAAAGGAAATCATAAAGTCCAAGTATCGGCACGGCAATCCAAGGAACTGCGGGAACTGCTCAAATCGCAGTCTTAGATCCTAAGGCGCGGGATTGGGAATCGCCTTATGCACCTGCTCAATTTCCTGAATCACTTCTTCAGACAATTGAATATCAATACTTCCAATATTTTCTTTCAATTGGGCCATCGTGGTTGCTCCAATAATGTTTGAAGTCATAAAAGGACGGTCTGTGACAAAGGCCAAAGCCATCTGCGTCAGACTCAAATCATGCTTTTTAGCGATTTGCAGGTACCGCTCTGTAGCCGCAAAGCTTTCCTCGTTATGATACCGACTAAATCTGGGGAACAAACTTACCCGGGCATTCTTGGGCATTTTACCATCCCTGTATTTTCCGGTGAGTACACCAAAGCCCAATGGCGAATATGCCAACATCCCTACCTGCTCCCGATGTAAAATTTCAGTAAGACCTATTTCGTCTTTTCGGTTTAGTAAATTATATGGATTTTGAACAGTGATCATCTTAGGAAGTCCTTTTCGGGATTCTTCCAGAAAACGGGAAAGTCCGTAGGCCGTCTCATTGCTCAATCCCACTTGTCGAATCAATCCTTCCTTGACAAAAGAATCTAACGACTCCAGAATGTCTTTAAAATTATCCTCCCAAGCTTCCGCAGCATCATGCTCGTACCCCAGTTTTCCAAAATAATTGGTATTGCGTTCCGGCCAGTGCAATTGATACAGGTCGATATAATCGGTCTGAAGACGTTTTAAGCTTTTGTGAATGGCGTCCTTCAATTCAGTTTTAGCATAACCACCGGTGCGGATGTGCTTCGACATTTCGGCAGGTCCGGCAATTTTTGAAGCGATGATCAAGTCATCCCTTTTACCACGTTTGTTTAACCAAGTACCGATGATCCGCTCGGTGCTTCCCTGAGTTTTGGGATTTGCAGGAACACTGTACAATTCTGCGGTGTCTATAAAATTGATGCCTTGGTCTATTGCATAATCCAACTGTTCGTGACCTTCGGCTTCAGTGTTCTGCTGGCCCCAGGTCATCGTGCCCAGACAGATTTTACTTACTTTGATATCGGTATTTGGTAAAGTGGTGTAGCGCATTTTTTATTGCTATTGGTATTGGTATTTTTATTAGTATTCATTCCCAGAGTTAACCTCCCCGGTTTTCAGCAAAGCTGAAAAGCTCCCCTCCGCCCCCTAGCCCCCGAAGGGGGTATAGATAAGGAGGGGAGCCTTTATTAAATTCATTCGGAATTTTCTGTGATGACGTTCCCCCTTCGGGGGCTAGGGGGATTTAAATATCATTCAACAATCTGGTCACTTCATCCAATTTTGGAGTCAGAATTACTTCTATCCTTCGGTTCTTGGCTTTGCCTTCTGCTGTAGAATTTGTTGCGACGGGTGCAAACTCGCCACGGCCGGCGGCGGTTAAGTTCTTGGGATCAATGTCTGCATTTTGCTCCAAAATGGAAACAATAGCAGTCGCCCTTTTGGTTGAAAGGTCCCAATTGTCTTTTACCGCAGCGCTTCCGCCGTAAGGAACGTTATCTGTATGGCCCTCGATGAGTACTGAAATTTCCGGGTTCTGGGCCAAAACTTCGCCGAGTTGCTGTACCGCCTTCCTGCCTTGTGTGCCTACATTCCAGCTTCCGCTATCGAAGAGAAGCTTGTTTTCCAGCGAGACATACACTTTCCCATCACGTTGCTCAACGGTCAAACCATTACCCTCATAATCAACGAGGGCTTTTGATATAGCATCTTTCAGGCTTCGCATTTTAGCGTCCTTGGCAGCAATCATAGACTCGAGTTCGTCAACCCGTTGAGAACGGTCTGACAGCTCCCGTTGCAATTTCTCCAGACGGGTGCGTTCTTCAGCAAGAGCGGCCTGTTTTTCATCTAGTTCAGCGATAAGTTCGCGGTTTTTCTGAGAATTTTCGGCAATCTGGGCAGAACTGTTTGCTTCCAGTGCGTCATAGCTCTCTTGTAGGGTTTCCAAATTGGCTTTCGCGGCAGCGTATTTGTTTATCAGGTCATTGCGCTCGGCCTCGATGGTATAAAGCCGTTCCTTTAGGCTTTCGGCCTCTTGCTTATATTGTTTGCGCTCTTTTTCGGCGGATGCCAAATCTTTACGCAGATCGATATTCTCTTCTTGAAGGTCAAACTTTTCTTGTTTTAGCTCCTTGTAAACTTTAGAGGAAACACAAGAACTTAGCGTAACCGCTGCCATCAGGGCGAGCAACACGGTGTGTAATTTTATCATAGAAAATCGCATTAGAATTAGGTTAAGGTGTGGTGACAATAACGCATATTTCTGGCTACTATTTGATAAAGTTTCGCTAAAAATTATCTTCAGTCCTCCCCCGGCCCCTCCCAAGGAGGGGAGATATACAAAGAGCTTTTTTACTCCTCCCCTTGGGGGAGGCCGGGAGGGGATTCTATCTCCACTAGCAAGGGGCAATGATCGCTATGCATCGCATCGCTAAGAATTACCGCTCTTTTAATCTTGTCTTTTAAAGGTTGAGAAACCATATTGTAATCAATGCGCCAGCCTTTGTTATTGGCACGGGCATTAGCGCGATAGCTCCACCAGGTATAATTGTGAGGCTCTTTGTTTAAATGACGAAAAGAATCCACAAAACCGCTGTCTATAAAATCGCCGATCCACTCCCGCTCTACCGGAAGAAATCCGCTCACGTTTTTGTTGCGCACCGGGTCGTGTATGTCTATCGCACGGTGACAAATGTTGTAATCGCCGCCAATGATCAGGTTGGGGCGATCCTGTTTTAAGGTGTCAATATAATTCTGAAACTGCGCCATATAATCCAGCTTGTGGTCCAGTCGCGCCATATTGGTGCCGCTGGGCAAGTACAGGCTCATCACCGAAAGGTCTCCAAAATCCACCCGAATGTTTCGACCTTCAAAGTCCATGGATTCAATGCCGGTGCCGTATGCTACGTGATCGGGTTTTATTTTAGTCAGGATGGCGACGCCGCTATAGCCTTTTTTTTGCGCGCTAAACCAGTAGTCGTGATAGCCCGTTTCTTTGAGAAAATGAACATCTACCTGTTCCTTGTGGGCTTTGGTTTCCTGAAGCAGCAGCACATCCGGATCGGCCTGTTTGAGCCAATCGAGCAGGCCTTTTCTTATGGCAGCACGGATGCCATTGACGTTGTACGAGATGATTTTCATGGAGGAATTTTTAGTATTTCGGAAAAACACGGTTTTTTGGATTGACGAATTTACAGGATTTAAAACAGAATCCAGTCCCGTTAATAGGCTGAAAACTCAACCGTACTGCGATACTATTCTCCTTTTCCCGAAGTTTACATACTGATGCGAACCCTTACGCTGTTCTTGATCTTTTTATGTGGCGGCCAGATTTTGGCGCAGGAATTCCGTGGGCGCAATTTTCGCAGCAAAACCGTGCCCGTTCGGGACAGTATTGTGCTTGATTCGGTGAGTATTAATCCGGTGGGTTTTGAGGTGCTTCGGAAAAACGGAAAGGTTCTGGATTCCACCCAGTATTCAATGGATTTTGCAAGCTCGGTATTTTATTTTTCAGGCGAAAAAAACCCTGTTCAGCCAGATACTTTGATTTTCAACTATCGCGTTTATCCTGATTTTCTGACGAAAAGGTATTTTCGTTACGATCCCAAATCTATTGTCACTTCTACCGAGGGAGTAGAACGTGCGGTCGCTTTAAAACAAAACTCAAAAACCAGTACATTCACTCCTTTTGAAGGGCTCAACACCAGCGGAAGCTTGGTGCGCGGCGTGTCTGTGGGCAACAACCAGAACAGCACGCTAACTTCAGAACTTGATCTGCAAATTGACGGAAAACTAAGTGAAAAAGTATCCCTACGCGCTTCCATACAGGATGCGAATATCCCACAGCAAGAAGGTGGGTATTCTCAAAGGCTTGACGAGTTTGACCAGATTTTTATTGAACTCTATAGCGACAACTGGAACATCCGTGCGGGCGATGTCAATTTAGAGAACGCAACTTCTTATTTTGGTCGCTTTCAAAAGAAAATACAGGGCCTTTCCCTTAATGGAATCCTCGATGGCGAAAAAACCAGCAGCAACCTTTTTGCGGCCGGGGCAATCGTTCGCGGTGTTTTTACGCAGAGCCGTTTTACCGGGCAGGAAGGTAATCAAGGGCCGTACAAACTCACCGGTCCCAATGGTGAACTGTACGTATTGATCATCAGCGGTAGTGAGCGGGTTTTTGTCAATGGTGTACTGCTGGTACGGGGTGAAACGGCCGATTACGTGATTGACTACAATGCTGGCGAACTTCGGTTTAATCCCACGTTTCCCATCACCAGCGAAATGCGTATTGCTGTAGAATATCAATACAGCGAGCAAAACTACTCCCGAATCTTGGCCTATGGCGGCGGCGGGATTGCATCAGTTGATGAAAAGTTTCAATTTAACGCACACGTGTATTCTGAAAATGATGCCAAAAACCAGCCGCTGGTGCAAAATCTTAACGAAGAACAGGTAGCGGTTTTACAGGCGGCAGGTGATGATCAACAGGCGATGGTCGCGCCCAGCGTCAATCCCGACACCTTTGCCGAAAACAAAATCCTCTACCGAAAAGAAATCCGCGACGGCAGGGAGATATTTGTGTTTTCAACCAACCCCGATGATGAACTGTTTAACGTCCGCTTCTCCCGGGTAGGACCCAACAATGGAAATTATATACTGAGCAGCAACGCTTCCATCAGCCGGATTTTTGAGTATGTGGCGCCTGTTGGCGGAATCGCACAAGGTAATTATGCCCCGGTGGTACGACTTTTTGCGCCTACCAAATTACAAATGGCCGTGCTCAACGGAAACTACAAACCCACTGAAAAAACCACCATCACTTTTGAAACCGCCGGAAGCAAAAACGACCAAAATCTTTTTTCTGACATCGATGATGGCGACAACGACGGTTTTGCCGGAAGGCTTGCTGTTGCACAAAAACTGATCAGTAAGGATTCTGTCACGCTTGATGCTTTTGGGGCGGTGGATTATTTGCAGCAGGATTTTAGAAATGTGGAGCGTACATTCAACATTGAGTTTGCCCGCGACTGGAACGTGCCGCTGCAACCACTGGGCGATCAGGTGTTTGTAAATACCGGTTTTACTTTTGCGGAAGCGGAAAAAGGCACCGCCAACTACCGTTTTGAATTGTTGGATTTTGGCGAAAACTACTCCGGTAACCGGCATAATCTCAACGGTTATTATCAATTCGGAAAACTCAGGAGCCAGCTTTTTAGCAGTCTTCTCAACACCAAAGCCGATACTGCGACTTCCCGTTTTTTTAGGCTGAACGGGGCGGCGGTTTATGCTTTTAAAAAATCCTGGCTCGGTGGAAAAATTCAGGCAGAGGACAATGTTTCCCAAAATCCGATTACGCAAAATTTTGATCCGTTGAGTCAAAAATTCTGGGCGTACGAGGGGTTTGCCGGGGTTGGCGACAGCACCAATGTCTTTGTGGAAGCGGGATATCGCCATCGCGTAAATGACAGTCTGCGAGGCAACGATCTCACCCGCGTAAACTACAGTAATACCGTTTATCTCAAATCACAACTAATAAAAAACGCCCAGACCAATCTGGGGCTGTTTGTCAATTACCGCCAACTCGATTATGCGGAAGCCGGAGTTGAGAGCGAGCGTTCGCTGAATTCCCGGTTGCTTTACGACCAGCAGTTTTTTAAGAATTTCATCCGTTGGAACACGGTTTTTGAGACGAGTAGCGGGACGCTTCCGCAGCAGGAATTTACCTTTGTCCAGGTCGATGAAGGCCTGGGTACGCATACTTGGAATGACTACAATGGTGACGGCATACAGCAGTTGCAGGAGTTTGAGATCGCGCAGTTTCAGGATCAGGCAGATTACATCCGGGTTTTGCTTCCCAATCAGATTTTCGTAAAAACGCACCAGAACAAATTAAGCCAGTTGCTCACCATCAACCCGCAGCAATGGTCTGACGAGGACGGACTAAAAAAAATCCTGTCAAAATTCTACAACCAGACCAGTTTTCTTGTGGATCGAAAAATCCTGCGCGATGGCGACGCTTTTGACATCAACCCTTTTGACACAGACGGCACCGAACTAGGTGTCAACCAGACCTTAAGGAACACGCTGTTTTTCAACCGGGGTATTCAGAAGTTTACGACCAGCTACACCTTCCTAAAAACGGAAACTAAAAATCTACTTTCCATCGGGCTGCAGGAAAGCCTTCTGCGCAGTCATCAGCTTCAATTTGTGCACCGGGTCAAGGAGCAATACCTCGTCAATCTGAACGCTTCCGCAGGAATGAACAGCAGCATTTCAGAGAATTTTGAGGGCCGCAACTTTGAGCTGCAAACTATCGGGGTTCAACCCAAATTCTCTTACCTCTTTGACGATCAATCGCGGGTGGAATTTTTTTATGAATTTGGGGACAAGGAAAATCAGTTGGGTGATCAAGAACAATTGACCCAGCAGGATCTCGGAGTTGCTTTCGCGTATGCGAAATCATCAAAACTCTCTTTGAACGGGGAATTTAAATACATCAAAAATGATTTCACCGGAAGTGCTTTTTCGCCGGTGGCCTACCAGATGCTTGAAGGTTTGCAGCCCGGCACCAACTTTACCTGGAACCTGATCGCACAGCGTCGCATCACAAAATTTTTGGATTTGAACGTGTCCTACTTTGGAAGAAGCAGTGAAAGCTCTCGGACTGTTCACACAGGAAATGTTCAGATCAGGGCGTTTTTTTAGTTGATTAGTACCTTTCTCACTTTTGCACCTGCATCATTGGCCATTTTGATGATATAAACCCCAGAGGCGACATACGAAAGGTCGAGTTGATAACGATAATGCCCACGCTCGTTCTCAACCCAGTTTTCGACTAGTTTTTGACCTACCGTGTTAAATAGCTGAATCTTCATAGGTTCTTTGGTTTCTGTGGTGAGCAAGTCGATCATAAGGATACGATCCTGATCTTTTGTTATTTCCAACCTGCTTTCAGAAAGGGGAATATCCACATTCTCCAAACTATCAAAAATGGTCACATTAAAATCTGTTGTAGTGCCATACCTGATGTCTTCACAGGGATCAGTAATTTCCTCGTTGGCAAAATTAGAATCCCTGCCGCGGATACGCATTCTATATGTGCCCAAAACTGCATCGCTGGGAAGGTCTAAAAAGAAAGGCGTGTCAGTCGCTGCCTGTGCAACCTGTCCTTGGGATACGAGTTCGTCCTGATCAAAGTTACCATCCTCATCAAAATCAATGAAGATTGCATAATCGGTTTCAGGTACAAGAACCCGCAGTGAGCCGCTCACGGGATCATCCTGTAAATCGAGCTGAAAAAAAACATCTTCAAAATACGTAAAGCCAGATGCTGAACAAGCTACATTGAATGCAAGTTCATTAAATTCCACATAAACCACACCATCCTCAAAAATACAGGAACCCAACGGTTGACAATATTGATTCTCTACCTGTGTGATCAGCATATCATTTTCCGGTTTGCTGTCACCGGGCAACTGAGTGCTGAGAACGAGGTCATAAACCTGTGTCGAAGAAAAATCTACGGTCTGCTGAAAACTGTAATTCTGCGTATCGCCGGGCCGTATGGTACTGGAGAAGATTTCAGTGACCACGGGCAAATCATCAACTTGGTAGGAAACGGGAAAATTAGCTTGGGGCTCACCACCAAAATTGGTCACCTTGGCGATAATGGTCTCACTGCCCGTAAGTTCTGAGGAATCTTCTGGAGCGACTAATACCGTAAATCCCACATCTTTGCCAAAGAGGCTTTCTACCGTGGATATCTCAAGATCATTCTCTGGATTTTGATCACCCGGCAACTGTGTGGAGGCAGAAATCGTATAGTTTACACCTGCCTCACTCAGATCAGCAGTTTGAGAAAATGTGTAACCAGCGGTTTCGTTAAATGCAAGGGAACCGGTAAATGTCTCGGTAAATATGTCACCTTCGTCGATCTGAAAGGTTACCGGAAAATTGCCCTGTACCGCATCACCATTGTTTCGGATGAGAATGGTGATTTCTTCGGTAGTGGTAAGGGAACCCTCCTTAGGCGAGACAATATCTATTACATGCACGTCATTTTCAACAGTCGGTGCCAGTTTAAACACACCCACTACATCTTTTTGACGGTCATCAAAATATTCTGTGATGAACCAGAAAGTTTCCTCATCAACGGGATCTAGCGTCATATGAGAATAATCTGCATAACGATCTGAAGGGTTTGCGGTATTACTCCTGCCGATAACGGTTTCGGGCACAGTCATAACCCCAATGGGGTCGTTGATATATCTTCCTGTATATTTAATATCAATAAAAGCGGTCTCACCCACGGTGGAATAACCTAGTCCAATTGCGCCGTTTTTATCCATCACCATACTGCCGGCAAAAGTATTTAGGCCTAACGGCGAAACATAGGTTCCCCGCTGAAAGACTGACCATGGCTCACCACTAGCCGTCTGCCGCAGTTCATACCACCGTATTCCCGCAAGCTCTTCCTGACCGCCGGCCACATCAACTACAAAATTAAATACCGCCGAATTGTACCCCGAAAACGCCCGAAACTGAGCCTGGTTCATTACCGTACCCTGTAGTGCATCGATATCCCGCCCCGTTGGCTGTGGCAGATTTTCAAAAGAACCTCCGTCAAAGACGCTTTGAAATGGGAAAGCAGATTCGTCAAGAACGATGGGCTCTGTGATAAAGCTGTTTTCTGTGTCTTGCCAATCAACGGAAACGTTCCAGAGTTTAAGATGGTCCCGAGCGACACCGCTCCAACTGTCATCCTGAAAATAAGTAACTGTGGCCGGCCCGTTGGATGGCATTTCCGGATAGCCAACATTAAAAAAATGTGGACTGTAAAATCCATTTTTCACAATTCCCGGTAACGGAAATGCAAGAATACGGGCATCTTCTCCCAATAGCATTTTATCCCTTTCGAGAGCAAAAACCGCATCCCCGGAATACGAATTTGTTGTGCCAATGTTACAGGTCACATAATAACCGTCATGCCACACGGCATATTTAGGATAGTCTGGGAAAAGCGGCGTTTCAAACCCTGCCGTATAAACGTACCAGCCGTCATTAAGAGGGTCGTCGCCTTTGCAGATAGCGATGTTCAGACCATTGTCAAACGCTTCGCCTTCCTCTTCATCTTCAAATTGAGTGATGACAAAACGGCCGGCCGGAGCGTCAAAAAACACGATGGGATCACCAGCGGTGTTGTCTTCGAACAAAGTGCCCAGACTTATTTCTTCCGTAAGGGCGTTTCCATTTTTATCAAAAATTTTAAAGCCGGAGTTCCAGGCCGCAACATAATGGTCTTTTCCCGCTGCGCCGGTAGGATCTGAGGGTATCTCCTGTGAAACATCTGCATCAAAAACAGTGACGGGTTGCGGTGTATAGCTTTTTCGCGGGGTGGGCAATTCTTCCTTGCTGTATAGCGGATCACCATCTTTGGGAAGGCCTTTGCCGGGCACCACATTGTTGCCGTATCTTTTTTTGGGATTGGCCTCCTTTTGTTTTTTGTTTTGGTCGGCCAATTTCAGTTTGTGCTCTGCTTGCAATTGCCTGATACTTGAGACCTCTTTAACAAAGCGCAATTTGCCGACAGAGGTTGGCTTCTCGGTTTTTTGGGCGGAAGCCAAAGAAAAACTTCCCATTGTGATTAGGAAGACCAAAAACATCCGATGTGAGAAAAGAATTTTCAATTTCATAAAACAATTTTCCATTTCCTGCGGAAAAGAGCCGGTTATGGATTAAGAAAGATAATCAAATTATCCATAATCAATTGCCCGCACTGCCCTGTCAAAGCCAAACCTTAAGATAAATTTAAAGCGACGATGCCCAATGCTTGAAGTCTAATTTGTCGTGAAGCAACTCGCTCAATTTATCGATTGACACCCGTTTCTGCTCCATAGTGTCGCGATCCCTCACAGTCACCGCTTGATCCTCAAGAGTATCGTGATCCACAGTAATGCAGAAGGGCGTCCCAGCGGCATCCTGACGACGGTAACGGCGGCCCACGGCATCTTTCTCATCATAATCAATGTTGAAATCATATTTGAGATCCTCAACGATTTTCTTGGCAACTTCCGGAAGGCCATCCTTTTTGACCAGTGGTAAAATAGCTGCTTTAATCGGTGCTAATATCGATGGAAGCTTAAGGACAGTGCGGGTGCTTCCGTTGTCGAGTTCCTCATCCATCAGGGATTTTGAGAAAACCGCCAAAAACATCCGGTCTAGGCCAATGGAAGTTTCCACAACGTAAGGCACATAATTTTCATTAAGTTCAGGATCGAAAAACTGCAATTTCTTTCCGGAATATTCTTCGTGTGCTTTCAGGTCAAAATCGGTACGGCTGTGGATGCCTTCCAATTCCTTAAAACCAAATGGGAAATCAAACTCAATATCGGCAGCAGCGTTGGCGTAATGTGCCAGTTTATCGTGATCGTGAAAACGGTAGTTTTCAGCACCGAGGCCTAAGGACAAATGCCATTTTAGACGGGATTCCTTCCAGTGTTCGTACCATTTCAATTCTTCTCCGGGACGCACAAAAAACTGCATTTCCATCTGTTCAAACTCCCGCATCCGGAAGATAAACTGACGCGCCACGATTTCATTCCTAAAGGCTTTTCCCGTCTGGGCAATACCAAAAGGAATTTTCATCCTGCCGGTTTTCTGAACGTTCAAGAAATTTACAAATATCCCCTGAGCTGTTTCCGGACGTAAGAATAAGTCAGTAGCATTTTCTGCCGAAGCTCCCAGTTTTGTACCAAACATCAGGTTAAATTGGCGCACATCAGTCCAGTTTTTTGAACCGGTATCCGGATCGGCAATACCCAATTCTTCAATGAGCGCCTTAACATCGGCTAGATCTTCGGCCTCTAGCGAGCGGGCCATACGCTCCAGGACTTCGCGTTGTTCCTTTCGGTAACGTACCACACGCGGATGGGTTGTCACGAACTGCTCCTCGTCAAAATCTTCACCAAAACGTTTCTTGGCCTTATCAATTTCCTTTTGAGCTTTGATGTTAAGTTTTTCGGCATAATCTTCAATAAGAACGTCGGCACGGTAACGCTTCTTTGAATCCTTATTGTCTATCAAGGGATCGTTAAAGGCATCGGTATGACCGGACGCTTTCCAGGTCGTGGGATGCATAAGAATAGCGGCATCCAGCCCAACAATATTGCCGTGCATCTGCACCATGGACTTCCACCAGTAGTCGCGGATATTTTTTTTCAGTTCAGCACCATTCTGACCGTAATCGTAAACTGCGCTCAACCCGTCATAAATTTCGCTACTTCCAAAAATATAGCCGTATTCCTTTGCGTGGGAAATAACTTTTTTAAAGTGGTCGTCCTGGTTTGCCATAGAGGTTTTTTCGTTTTTAAAACAGACGGCAAAAATAGAAAAAAGGTCAGCAATGCTGACCCGTCGATTGCCTTAATTCAAGGTTATAGTGGTTTCTGCGACCCGTTTTCCGTTGACAATGGCATAAATCTGATAGTCACCTACCAAAAACCGGTCATTAAATGGCGTTATCAAAGTGCATGGCTGTACCCCCTGGGCTAAGGCAGCAAGTTCCAAAGCTTCAGAATACAATACATTTGCATTAGCGGAAACCGCAGTCTCCCGCGCTCCCAGAACATTGTTGTTTGGATCTGTCACCTGGATGAAGGCATAGCCTCCGATGTTATCAGCATACGGGGAATTTTCTATCTCCAGACAGATTTCTATCCTATCAATACGGTCGGCTCGGTCGCTGGCAAGGCGTTTTCCGCTGCGCCTCAAAATCACACCGCCACCACTTTGTATGACAATGACCGGTGCATTAACAGCTTCCAAATCCTCCTTTAGCCGGGCATTGGCTCTTGCCAGGGAGTCTTGGGAGCGCCGGGATCTTGTGATCTCAACCTGGGCAAGTTCTGTTTCCTGAGTAAGTTTTTTATTAATTTGTATGATGCTGTCTGCCTTTCGCCGCAAGGCAGTATTCTGATTGCGCAGCATCCTGATCTCCGCACGGTACTGCGCCAGGTTTGTAGTGGTCGTTTCCAGTTGTCCCAGATCGGTAAGGAGAGAATCAATATGTCGTTTGGCCTGTTGCAGTTCGTTGCGCAATCCTGCAGAGACTTCCATTTCTTTAGAATACTGGTTGCGCAGGTCGCGCAATTCCTCGCGCATCACCAGTTTTTCCTGAATGGCATTGCCCTCATCTTCATTTACCGCATTGTAAAACCTGAAGGTGAGAAAACCCATCGCGACCAGCACCAAGGAAAGCACCCCGATAATTATTATTAAAATTCTAGAATTGTCCTGTTTAGACATGATCTAACTTACTGCTATGTAGTATATTGTGGTCTTGGGTATCAATATCAAATTATCGTGCGCGCACTTTTTCAATTATTTTATCCCAGTTACTGTTTGGCCTGTGGCAATCCGCTCACCGTCCAGGAACCTATAATCTGCCTGGATTGTGGTCACGATCTTCCCGTGGCCAGGATAGATTATACAACGCCCAATGCCATACATAAATTGTTGATGGGCCGGATTGAGGTGGAGCAGGCGGCCTTTCTGTTCTATTTTGATAAGAAAAGCAAGGTACAACAGTTAATGCACAATCTTAAATACCGAGGTAATGTGAAAATCAGTGGATTCATGGGCAGCTGGCTTGGGGAAGAAATCTGCAGTCAAGGTGCCTTTAGCGATGTGGATGCCGTTATCCCTGTGCCTCTGCACCGCAGCCGGCTACGAAAACGGGGCTACAATCAGGTGGAAGGATTTGGAAAAGCCATTGCCAAAAACCTGCAGTGCCGTTATGAGGACAAAGTGCTCTACCGAAAAAGGGCAACCCGCACCCAGGTTTTCCTTGGTAGGACCAAACGCAGTTCGGAAATTCTACAATCGTTTGACATCCATCCAGTAAATAATCTTCGTGGAAAACACCTGCTACTTGTCGATGATCTGATAACCACCGGCGGTACGGCAGAGGGTTGTGCGCTCGCGCTTTTAAAAATCCCGGAGATAAAAATAAGTATTGCGGTAATGGCGCTTACACATTGAGTTATCAAATGATCGCCGGTTCTCCTCTATACAATTTTCTCAAATTAATCGTTTCTTTGCCATGGCTATGATCAAAAAGACACGTTACTTTCTCGGTATTATATTTCTATCGCTCACTCTTGTACATTGTGCCAAAAGGGGTTCGCCCAAGGGTGGTCCTGAAGACAAACTTCCTCCAGAGGTAGTCAGCACCAACCCACCCAATTTTTCTACCAATTTTAAAGGAAAGAATATAACCATAACTTTTAATGAGCTGGTCAAGCTGAACAAACTGCAGCAGCAGCTGATCATTTCCCCGCCCATGGAGCCGGCACCATTGATTACGCCGATAGGCGGCGCGGCCAATTCTGTAAAGATTGAGATACTGGACACGCTGATCCCCAATACGACCTACCTGATCAACTTTGGCAACAGTATTGTTGACAATAACGAGTCTAATGCATTTCCTTATTACACCTATGTGATGTCAACCGGCCCTTCTATTGATTCGCTCAAATTGCGGGGCACGATCAATGATGCATTGATGCCAGAGCTGGAGGGCAATGTTACAGTGATGCTATATCCCGCAGACACGATTTATTCTGATTCATTGGTATATCAGGATATTCCGCGGTACGTGACGAGTACAAAGGACAGTTCTGTGATTTTTGAACTGACCAATCTGAGGGCAGGCGATTACAAATTGGTGGCCCTGCTGGACGAGGATAAAAATTACACCTTTCAGGCCGACAAGGACAAGATCGCGTTTTATGAGGACTTCATTTCAATTCCTGCGGAAGAAGATTACGCCCTAACCCTGTTTTCTGAAGAACCTTTATCCGAAATTGGCCGTCCCAGACAGGGCGCTTCCCAACGTGTGAATTTTCCGTTTTACGGAAGCAAAAGCAATATGGATGTTCGTTTGTTGAGCACAAAGCCAGAAGGTTTTGAAAGCCTGATCACGACCCGGCAGCAAGGGGATTCCCTGCTGTACTGGTATAAACCTTTTATAGAAAATGACAGCTTGGTCTTTGAGACCCGCCTCGGCAACGCTCTGGATACGCTATTCGTGAGAAGACGTGGACTAAAAAAAGACAGTCTGGAAGTAATAAGCACAGGCAGCACCTTGCTAATCGGGGATACCCTGCGTTTGCAAAGCACCATACCGGTGGTGGCCATGGATGAGGAAAAGATCACCATTATGTCAAAAGACTCCACAGTAATTGATTTTGAAAGTTATCTGAGACCGAAACAACAAGAAATACTGTTGCTGTTTGAAACCTTGGAAGACGAGAGGTATCAAATTGACGTGCTCCCGGAAGCCTTAACCGATTTCTACGGCACCCAGACCGATAGCCTCAGCTTTAAGGCCACTACCAAAAAGACTTCAGATTATGGAGAATTGGAGCTTACTTTGAGAAATGCCCGGAACCCGCCCTACATCGTCCAGCTGGTAAACAGCAGCAAGTTTGAGGTACAGCGAGAAATTTTTGGTACCGAAGATCAAGATGTTTATACATTCAAATACCTCACTCCCGGAAAATATTACCTGCGCCTCATCGCCGATGAAAACGGAAATAAAAAATACGACTCCGGAAACTTTTTGCTTCGGCGCCAGCCTGAACCTGTAATCTACTTTCCCGTAGAACTCGATGTGCGGGCAAACTTTTCTAACAGGCAGATTTTTACGCTGGATGAAAAAATCAATACTTCAGCAGGAACTGATCCCGGTCTTCCAGAAAATTGAGCTGCTTGCGGGTTGTTATTAAATGTTCTTTCTCTAAGGTGACGACCAGCGAAGTTTCATCGCTTTCGGCGTATGCCAAAGTGTACCCCAAAGCATCGTAAATGGCACTGTGCCCGCAATAAGGGTAGTCATTACCGTCTGTTCCCGTCCTGTTGACACCAATGCAAAAGGCCATATTCTCTATCGCCCTTGCCCGCAGCAGTACGTCCCAGGCCTGGATGCGTTTCTCAGGCCAGTTGGCCACATAGATCACCAGGTCGTACCCTTGCGTATTTCTCGAAAAAACGGGGAACCGCAGGTCATAGCATACCTGTGGGCAGATTTTCCAGTTCTTATAGGTAATGATTACGTGCTCGCGACCAGGTTCATATACTTCATTTTCACCTGCAAGCGAAAAGAGGTGGCGTTTATCGTAATGCTCTATTTTACCACTGGGATAAACAAAATAAAAGCGGTTGTAATAGCGCTCGTTCCAGTGTATCATAAGGCTTCCTGCGAGGGCGATCTGATATTTTTCGGCTTCTTCCTGCATCCACTTTACAGCCGGGCCGGGTTCATCTTCGGCGGCCTGGGCCGCGTTCATACTAAAGCCGGTCGAAAACATTTCGGGCAGGACTACCAAGTCAACATCTTTGGGAAGTTTTTTTATTTCGCCAGAGAAATAATTGAGGTTCTTCTGCGGTTGTTCCCAGTGCAGATCTGCCTGTATGGCAGCTACTTTTAATGAATCCATTGGCCTGCTTGTTTGTTAGTTGCCTAAAAATAAACAACAGAACCGCAGGAATATTATAAAGTTTTACAAAGAAGGCACAAAAAAACCCCAGCATAATGCCGGGAATGCTTTCCCTAAATTATTTTCGCCTTGCTATTGAACCAGCAGTTTCTTGTGAAAACTTTGCTTTCTCGAGTCTATTACGAGTATATAAAGACCACTTTTTAAGCTTTCGATATTTAAAATTATTTTCTTCTCACTGTTTTCGACCGCGCGAGCAATAACCTGTTTGCCGTGTATATCCAAGATGCGAATTTTTGAAAAATTGTCCACAAAATTAACGGTAATGAGACTTTTAGCAGGATTGGGATATATCTTAAAACGATCCAACTTTTCGCTTCCATGGCTTAAAAACACATCTGACTCTAAATAATCGGCAATTCCGCTGTTATCTGTATCGTCATCTGTGGGATCCCCGTTATTATTGTAATCCTCGTCTTTGGTCAAAATTTTATCACCGTCATCATCATCGTCTAGATAGTTTTGAATTTGATCCCCATCGGTATCGATGAAAGTGTGTTTTTGCCGAGAATTTGTTGAAGTAACGGTTACTTCTACCAATGTAGGAACCCTATCCCCGTCGTCATCAGAATCCAAATAATTGGCCACAGTGTCTCCATCTGTGTCGTCATCATCCAGATTGCCATTATTATTGATATCTTCATCGATATCGATCACTCCGTCAGAATCTGTATCCGCACACGTAATTTGCACGATAGTAAATTCTTCTTCCGCCGGACAATAGTTGATTGGGTCTAATGCAACCACGCTATAATTCCCTGCCTCAGTGGCTTCGATAAATTTAGTTGTCGTGGGCAATAGATTACCATTAAAATACCATTCGTAGGTGTAGTCTCCAGATGGATTTGTGTCGATACGTGTGGAAGAGTTCTCCTCACAAATCGAAAAATCACCGGTTAGATTAATGATGGGAATTGGCTGCACCATAATAAAAAAACTAACTTCGTAAATAGCACCTGTACCTAATTCATTAAATGAGGTAAATACCCTCAAGGTAGGTATCACCATCTGCCCTGATAAAGATACTCCGGCACCGTTGGGCTGGGAGGAAAAAGATACCGCATATTTGTCTTTTTCCACTTGATTCTGAATATTGGTCTTCACTCCGTCAAAATCAAATGTAACCATGTAGGTATTGCTGTCGCCGTTGACATCTACAGTGTCAGCACAAATCATAACATCATCAAGATTGGGAATGTCATCTCCTTGGGCAGAAACAATTTGAAAGGAGAAAATGATGACAGACGTAAAAAATAAAATGGTTCTCATTGATGATCTGTGGAATATAAAAATTGGGAATTTTTGACCAAATATAACTTACAAAAAAACCCCGGCGTGACGCCGGGGCTGGAAAATCTAAATATACTTTATATATATTAGTCGTGTAGCACGCGAACTTGCGCGGCTACCATGCCTTTTCTTCCTTCTTCTTCAATGTACTCTACTTGGTCTCCCTCCTCTAGCACTTCACCGTTTAAGCCGGTTGCGTGTACGAAAATGTCTTTACCTGTGTCGTCATTGGTTATGAATCCATAACCTTTGGACTCATTGAAAAATTTAACTGTGCCTTTCATTCTGTAATTGTAAAAAAATTAATATTGATACAAAGCTACACGATTATTTGACACCATAAGCAACAGAAGGTGAAATTATTGCAAAAACTTACTGGTTTCCAGATTTTTTTGAATCGTTGTAGTCACGCATCCGTTTGATGTTCTCCTCATTTAGCATGTAATCCTTCACTTTTCGGTCTTTCCACCTGTGGTAGAGAAACATAGGCATAAGTACGAATACTGCCACCAGAATAGTTAATCCGATCACCTTATCACCTGTGGGCACATCACCAGTTCCCCTGATATAAAAGCCGGTCGCAAAGGTGATGACCAAAATGATGAAGAGTATAATTATGGCGTTGCGCATGATTTATTTCTTTGTTGTCGATGAAAACTGAATCCTCGTAGGTTATCGTAATGTCTAAAAATTCCTCGAAAACCGCAACAGCTCGGTACGATATGCCGTTAGCAATTTTGATTTGGAAATAAAACCAATGTACTTTTCATCTTGGATCACCGGAAGGTTCCACGCGCCGCTGTCTTGAAATTTCTTCATCACCTGTTTAGAACTGTCCTTGTCCAAAAATATGTAGTCTGGAGCAGCGTGCATCAAATCGGTCACCAAGGTTTTCTCATATAAAGTCGCGTCAAACATGATCTCCCGGATATCGTCAAGGGTGATGACGCCCAGCAGTATTCCGTTGTTGTCAACCACCGGGAACAGGTTGCGCTTGGATTGTGCGACCGCGTCTTTGACCATTTGGCCCAAAGTCATCTCAGGACGGATGATGACAAAATTGGTTTCGATGACACTACGCAGATCCAGTAGCGTCAGCACCGCCTGATCCTTGTCGTGCGTTAACAGTTCGCCGCGCTGCGCCAGTTCGCGGGCATATACCGAATGCGGCATAAACGAGTGGTTGATTCCATAAGAAATGGCTGCCGTAACCATCAATGGGACAAAAAGCCCATAACCGCCGGTAAGCTCGGCAATAAGGAAAATCGCGGTTAGCGGAGCGTGCAGTACCCCAGCCATAAGACCGGTCATGCCCACCAGGGTAAAATTGCTTTCGGAAACCTCAAACCCCAGCGCATTGATGATCTTAGCAAAACAATTTCCCATCGCGCTCCCCATAAAAAGTACCGGAGCAAAAATCCCGCCAATACCACCACCTGCCATGGTTATCGCTGTCGCGAAAACTTTAAAGATAACCAGACCGGCAAGCAGCCCAATGACCACCCAAATGTTATCCAAAAAATTATTGAAAAACGTTTCGCCCAGCGCACCCAGCACATCACCCTGCAGCAGCAGGTTTATAAGATCATACCCTTCCCCGTACAACGGTGGGATCAAATAGATCAAAAGTCCCAAAAGGCTTCCGGAAAGGAATAGGCGTGAAATACCAGACTTGATATTTTCTTTATAAAAATTGAGCACGCCAAAATAGACCCAGTTAAAATAGACCGAAACCAAACCGGAAAATATACCAAGCAGGATATAATATGGAAAATCAGCAATAACGAAAACATCACTTAAGGTGAAAGGCAGCAAAGTCTCAGAACCAAAGAAAAAGTAGGAAGTGAGCACCGCAGCCAAGGAAGCCAGCAATAACGGAAGCAGGGAAACCAAAGTGAGATCGAGGCTAAAAACCTCAACGGCAAAAATTATCGCTGCGACCGGAGCTTTAAAGATACACGCCATCGCCCCGGCCGCTGCGCAACCTATCAACAAGGTTCGGGTTGCCTGATCCAACCGAAAAAAACTCGCGAGATTGGCACTGAGCGCCGCGCCGGTAATTACCGTAGGACTCTCCAATCCTACAGAACCGCCAAAGCCTACGGTAAAAGGAGCCGTCACCACCGAAGCAAATGTCTGAAAGCGTTTAAAAATGCCCTTGCGTTTTGAGATCGCCCGAAGTGTATGGGATATTCCCTGAGGCACGGGCCTGCGCAAGACAAATGTGATCATAACCCAGGTCAACAAGAGCCCGAGGATGGGGAATAAAAAATAAAACCCAAAACTGTAGTCGCTCACCAAGTTGCCTTCCAAAAAATCCTGGATTAGGAAGGTCAGGTTTTTTATAGCGACCGCGGCCAGCCCGGAGAGTAGGCCCGTGCAGATACTCATAATATAAACAAAGTATTCGCGGGAAGCATTCCGTTGCCGCCAGATGTTGAGTTTACGTATAAATGACCGGTTACCGTGTGGCATGAAACCCTGCGTTTGAGGATGCGAAATTACACGAATTTAGGCTATTGCCTTAGGTTTCTGCTGAGTCCTTTTCGCGGAAGCGATAAACTTTTCCAAAAAAAAAATCCCGAACATAACTGTCCGGGATCAATATTTAAACAATTAACTGATTAACAATACTCGTTAAATGCGTCGATCAGGTTGTCTGCGATCAATTCTGCAGGTCGGCCTTCAATGTGGTGGCGCTCCAGCATATGGACCAGTTCACCATTTTTGAACACGGCCATTGAGGGCGAAGAAGGAGGAAAAGGAACCATATAATTACGGGCCAATTCGGTAGCTTCGCGGTCAACTCCGGCAAATACGGTAAACAGGTTGTCCGGCGTCTTTGCGTTCTGAAGTGCCATACGCGCACCAGGGCGGGCATTGGCAGCAGCACAGCCACAGACCGAGTTCACGACCACAAGTGTTGTGCCTTCTTTTTGCATTGCCGCATCAACTTCTTCTGTGGTATGTAGTTCTGTGAAACCTACCGCAGTAAGGTCTTCACGCATGGGTTTTACTAATTCTGGTGGATACATAATCTTCAATTTTTTTATTCATTACAAAGATAGGCAATAAAGGTTTGCCCTACGGGTTAATGTGTCGTAGTGTGTTGCGCAGGCTTACAACTGTAACTTTTTTGGCCCAACCGCGTCCCACTCCCTTTAAACACCTTATTTTTACGGCGTTTTACAAATTAAGAAAGATTTGCCCGCGAGGCTCAAAATACAGCAGTTAGATGGTTAAATGGTTGGGTGCCATTATAGGTTTTTATGTTAGGGGATTTTTTGGTGCTTTTGTTGGATATCTTATCGGGACAGCGATAGACAGCCTGCTTTCATCAAATTCTAAATCTGGCCGGAGCGGCGGCGGTTTTCAGACGGTTTTCAATCAACAGCGCAAATCAACGGTTTCCCCCGGTGATTTTGAACTCAATCTCCTTTCGCTTTGCTCTATCGTCATCAAGGCAGATGGTGTTGCCAGTCAGCGCGAGATGGACTATGTGCAGCAGTACTTTGTACAGGCCTATGGAAAGGAGCGTGCCAATGCAACTTTTCGAACCTTTAACGATGTGGTTAAAAACCGACAGGTAGATGCCCAAAAAATTTGTGCGTACCTCGCGCAACGTACCCGCCCGGAAGTCCGCCTGCAGATCGTACATTTTCTTTTTGGGATTGCCCAGGCTGACGGTAATGTATCTGCGGCCGAAGTCAACCAGATTTCACAAATTGCAGGTTATCTGCGCTTGACGCGAAATGACTTCGAAAGCATCAAGGCGATGTTCTTTAAAAGTGCTGACAGCGCCTATACGATTCTCGAGGTCGATAAATCGGCCAGCGACGCCGAAATCAAAAAAGCATATCGCACCATGGCCAAAAAGTACCATCCGGACAAATTGCAGCATATGGACGAAGCCTATCGCCAGGGTGCCGAAGAAAAATTCACCAAAGTGCAGGAAGCCTACGAGACGATTCAGAAGGAGCGAGGGATGTAAGTCCCCCTAGCCCCCGAAAGGGGGAATTCAAGTACACTCTCCAAGCCTGCTTTTTACTATTCCCGAATTTAAATGGATACTTCTGATAGATTTTTAGGCTGTATTGTAGGAGGCGCAATTGGAGATGCTTTAGGCAGCGCTTTCGAAAATATAGCCAAAGTTGATGATGCCGCTACTACATATTATCCATTTGGAAAACCTGAAATAAACAAACCTGTTTGGAGAATAACGGATGATACCCAACTAACCCTCGCTACGTGTGAAGCGATAACTGAAAACGAAATACTAGATGCTGAAATTTTCGCTCACAAGTATCTGGATTTCTATAAATCAGGAAAAATTACGGGCATCGGTGCCAGTACCTTAAAGGCCTTGCAGGAATTGGAAGTTGGAGGCCATTGGAGCTTGGTGGGAAGAAAAGGGGAATATGCAGCTGGAAATGGTGCCGCAATGCGTGTAGCACCATTAGGTTTTGAACCTAAAATCTCAAAGAGCCTAATTAAGGATATCTGCAATATAACCCACCACAACGATGAAGCATATATAGGTGCTTTATGCATTGTTATTGCGATCAAATCGATAATAAATAAAACTTGGACCGGTAAGGAAAATTTACTTCAAATTATAATAGACAAAATTCCTGATACTCGTATGAGAGATAGACTTATTGAGATTGACAACATCCAATGTGATCTTTCTAAAATCGGAGATTTTGGAACAAATGGCTATGTCGTGAACTCTGTGCCTTTAGCTATTGGTTATGCGAGTCAAGTCAATAAAATTGGCATACAGAGTATGTTTGAACAGATTGTTCAACTTGGCGGCGATACAGATACCAATTGCTCAATTGCTGGACAAATTGCAGGGACTCTAATTGGAATTAAAGAGATTCCAATGGAATTGACAAATAAACTGAAGGCATTGAATGAATTTCCTTGAATTCTGAATACGTGCCAGAGCTTTATAAAAAAGAAGAACTGGAAATAAACCCCTTTAAGCACATAGCAAACAAATAACTATTTCAAATTTCAATTTGCTCTATTCTGACTGCTACATTCCTCACATAGCAATCTACTTAGTATTCAAAAAATTCGAATCCTGTATTATTATAATCCATTTAGTTGATTAACTTTATCAAGTGAACCGAATCCTAGCCACTTGCGCAGCCCTAATAGTTTTGGCACAGAGTTTTAACCTAAGCCTGAGCGATGTGGTTCACTTTGACGATCTGTTGAAACATTACGAGTATCATCAGGAAACTTTTGGAGATAATCTTTTTGTGTTTCTCTCCAAACATTACGGGGAACACAAGGCCGAGCATATCGCCAACCATCAGGAAGAACGGGAAGATTACGAGAAGCTTCCCTTTGAGCATCATTGCTGTGTCCATACGGTCATCCCATTTGTAAATACTCCTAATACTGGTCTGCCAATTCCCAAAATCACTCCGGACGACCGGGAACAATCTAATTTTTACTACCAAAACACCTATTCCTTTTCTGAAAAGCATTCCGTTTTTCAACCTCCTCGGTTCGCATAATTCATTAGTTGAAACAGAAGTTTAATTCCTTCTGTCACCATTTTTGTACTGGAATCACCTGTTTTTCATCTTAGAAAATCCATGGTTTTAGCCCTTTGTTTTTCCATAAAAATTGAATTATGCTCGCTGCAATCATAAAATTCAGCATAAAAAATAAGCTGATCATTCTGCTGTTTACCGGCTTTCTCATCGCATTTGGTCTGTTTTCGCTCAGCAACCTTTCCATAGGTGCCGTGCCTGATGTGACCAACAATCAAGTGCAGGTCATCACGACTTCGCAAAACCTTTCGACCCAGGATATGGAACAGTTTATCACCTATCCCGTCGAACTCGAAATGGCCAATCTTCCCGGCGTCAAAGAAATCCGGTCGGTTTCAAAATTTGGTCTCTCAGTCGTCACCGTGGTTTTTGAGGACGATATGGGAACCTACCTGCCCCGCCAGCTTTTGGCCGAAAAAATAAAATCCGCCTCCGAAAAAATCCCGGAAAGTTTTGGCACTCCGCAAATGGGACCCATTACCACTGGTCTGGGCGAAATCTATCAATACATCCTCGATGTCAAACCCGGTTACGAGGATCGATACGACGCCACAGAACTGCGCACCATACAAGACTGGGTGGTCAAACGTCAACTTTCTGGCATTCCCGGCGTGGTGGAGATCAACACTTGGGGCGGTTATCTTAAACAATATGAAGTCGCGCTCAGCACTGCAAAACTGAATGCGATGAATATTTCGGCAAACGAAGTTTTTTCCGCTTTGGAAAAGAATAACAGCGTGGCCGGCGGCGGATATATCGAAAAGGTAAATCAGGCCTATTTCATCCGTGGGCAGGGTTTGGTCGGTTCGCTGAAAGACATCGAGAATATTGTGGTTGCCAACACAGACGGCATTCCGGTTTATATAACAGATATAGCCGAAGTGCAGTTTGGTCACGCCACCCGTTTTGGCGCAATTACCGGAAATGGTGAGGGCGAAAAAGTGTTGGGTCAGGTCATGATGCTGAAAGATGCCAACTCCAAAAAAGTCATCGAGGCAGTCACCGATCGTGTGGCTGAAATCAGTAAAAACCTGCCCGAAGGCGTTTACATCAATCCCGTACTCGACCGAAGTGTCCTTATTGGTAAAACCACTTTTACCATTGCAGAAAATCTTATTCTTGGGTTTCTGATTGTACTTTTTGTAGTAGTGCTTTTGCTTGGGAGTTTCCGTAGCGGGCTGGTGGTCGCCTCGGTGATACCGTTGTGTTTGCTGTTTGCGCTGTCGCTGATGTACATCTTTGGTGTGGATGCCAATCTGATGAGCCTGGGCGCGATTGACTTTGGCATCATCATCGACGGTGCAGTGATCATCGTTGAATTTGTCGCATTCAAGTTCGCCACCAAGCAGGAAACCTTGCAGTCTTTAAATAAAGTGGAAACCAGCCAACTCAAAGACCAATTAACCCTAGAAGGTGCCTCGACTATGATGAATTCGGCGGTTTTTGGGCAGTTGATCATCTTGATTGTTTTCATCCCTATTCTATCTTTAAGTGGTGTGGAAGGTAAAATGTTTCGGCCAATGGCATTGGTTTTCAGTTTTGCTTTGATAGGTGCGATGATCTTGTGCTTTACCTACGTTCCGGTGGTGGCTTCGGTCTTTTTAAAATCAAAACCACAATCTGACCGAAACATTTCGGTACGCATCATCAATTTCCTTAACCGAAAATATGACCGGGTCATCCGCTGGGCACTGGATGCGAAAAAACTGGTGCTGGGCATTGCCGCAGTACTTTTGGCCATCACCATATATATCTTTACCACCCTTGGTGCCGAATTTGTCCCGCAACTGGACGAAGGGGATTTTGTCATTCAACCGGTGCTCCAAACGGGGACGTCACTGAGCAAAACCATCGAGACAACCACCCGGATTGAAAACATTTTGCTGAAAAATTTTCCGGAAGTCAAACAAGTGGTAAGCCGTATTGGCGCCGCCGAAGTTCCCACAGACCCGATGTCCATGGAAGATTCTGACGTGATCATCACCTTAAAGCCCAAATCAGAATGGACCTCTGCCGACTCCAAAGAAGAACTGGCCGAAAAATTCAAGGAAGCCCTCAGCATCATCCCGGGTATGGAGCTCGAGTTTACTCAGCCCATCGAAATGCGTTTTAACGAACTCATCACCGGCGTGCGAGCCGACATCGCTATCAAAATTTTTGGCGAAGATCTTGACGTGCTCAGCGATTATGGCAACCGCATTCAATCGCTGATCGCTGATGTTGACGGTGCCGCAGACATCACCGTAGAAAAGGTCACCGGCCTGCCGCAAATGAGCGTGCAGTACAACCGCGCAAAAATCGCACGCTACGGCCTCAACATCGCAGACCTCAACGATCTCGTAAAAATGGGATTTGCCGGGCAGACAATGGGCAGTGTTTTTGAGGGCGAAAAACGTTTTGATCTGGTCGTTCGCTTAAAACAGGAACAGCGGCAGGATATCGAAAACCTGCAAAACCTGTATGTTGACCTTCCGCAAGGTGGGAAAATTCCGTTGAGCGAACTTGCAGAAATCAGTTATACCAAAGGCGCGGCCAAAATTTCGAGAGACGACACCAAACGACGTATCGTAGTCGGCGTAAACGTGCGGGATCGCGACCTGCAATCTGTAGTTGACGAGGTACGCGAAATCATTGAAGCCAACGTGGACCTTCCCGTGGGCTACAGTATAACCTACGGCGGGCAGTTTGAAAATCTTCAGAATGCCACCTCACGATTAAAAATCGCCGTGCCGGTTTCCCTCTTGCTCATTTTCATTTTGCTGTATTTCGCCTTTGGTTCCGTCAGGGAAGCGTTGCTGATCTTTACAGCCATTCCTTTGGCGACGGTGGGCGGCGTGTTTTTACTGTGGTTTCGCGGGATGCCGTTCAGTATTTCCGCGGGGGTTGGTTTTATTGCGCTTTTTGGGATCGCTGTTCTCAACGGCATCGTGCTGCTCGAGCATTTCAAGGATTTGAAAAAGGAAGGAAAACATGCACTAAACGACCTGATCCGGATCGGTGCCAAAGATCGCCTACGGGCTGTGTTGCTTACGGCTTCGGCGGCCGCACTTGGTTTTCTACCGATGGCCATTTCTACCAGCGCCGGGGCTGAAGTGCAACGGCCACTAGCCACGGTGGTCATCGGCGGGCTGGTCACGGCTACCCTGCTTACGCTGGTTGTTCTGCCGGTTCTGGTGGCTATTTTTGATAAAGACTTAAAAAAGAATAAGACTAAAAAACGGATGTCACAAAAAATACTTTCGGTGCTGGCACTTTTGCTTTTTGGCGGTTTGAGTCAGGCTCAGGAAATCAATAATCTCGACCTACTTTTTGACCTCGCGGTCCAAAACAATGCCGGTCTTTCGGCTACTGGCCTGTACGCAGAGCAGGCAGCGGCGCAGTTGGGCAGCGCTTTTGATATCGATAAAACCCAAGTCTATTACGGTTACAACGAGAACGACATCGCGCTTAACAACCGGCCGATTTACGTAATTGGCGTGCAGCAGCAATTCTTGTTTCCCACGGTTTATTTCGCGCAGCGCAAGGTTAATCAAGCCAACTTAAATCTTGCTGAAACCCATCTCAACTTGGCGGAAATTCGGCTCAAAAGGGATTTGGCTTCAGCCTATTATGGGTTGCTTTATGTGGGCGAAAAGGTTTCAGTTTACGAAAAACTGGACAGTCTTTATCAAAATTTCGCCTATGCGGCAAAGCGGAAATTTGAGCTGGGCGAAAGCAATTACCTCGAGAAAATCACCGCGCAAGCTGAACAGAAAGAAATAAACACCCGCCTGAAACAAATGCAGGAAGAACTTCACGCCGCTTACCTAAATGTGGAGCAACTGGTGCAGGCTGAAGATTCGCTTGCTATCTCATTTCGTCCCCTGGAACGCTTGATGATTGAGGACTTCACCCACACCCTCAGCACTGCCAAAGCTTGGTATGAAAACCTCAACAATTTGGCTTCCGCCGAAAAGAAACTGGCCAACCAGCAACTCCTTCCAGACTTGACATTAAATTACTTTCAAGGCAGCAACAGCGGGATCGACGAGCAGTTGATCGGGTATCAATTTGGGCTGAAAATTCCTTTGTTCTTTGGTGGAAAATCTTCTGAAATTAAAGCGGCTAAAATCAAGGCCGAAGCTATTTCACAAGAAACCGAAAACCAACAAATACGCCTCAACACCCGAATCAATCAACTGAAAAGTGACATCGCAAAATATTCTGAAGCATTGAATTATTATGACACCGAAGGCAGCCAGCTCGCAGATGAATTGCTCAAAACCGCTCAGAGTAGTTATAAAAATGGCGAGATCGGGTTTTTTGATTACATCCGCACTTTGCAAAATGCCTATGACATCCAACTGAATTATCTGGAAAATCTGAACGATTACAATCAAACGGTGATCCAGCTCAATTACCTCACTTTAAACTAAAATACATATCCAATGAAAACGAATTTTCTTCATATCCACATACTTCTTAGCCTTCTCATTCTAACCTCTTGTGGTAAAGAAAAACCAGCTCCGGCCGAAAACACCGAAGTGCATATTGGCGATATTGAACTCACGCAGCAGCAATTTGAACAAGGAAATATGCAGCTGGGAAAACTGGAAGAACAGACCTTTACAGAAACGGTTTCCGTCAACGGAATGATCGACGTGCCGCCAGAAAACCGCGCGGTAATCACGGCATTTATGGGTGGTTACATCAAGGAAAATCCATTGCTGATTGGCGATCAAGTTAAAAAGGGCGATCTGCTGATCACTTTAGAAAATCCGGAATTTGTGCAACTGCAGCAGGAATATCAGGAAAACGCGGAGCAATTGGCCTACCTAAAAGCGGAATACGAGCGGCACCAAATACTTTTCGAAGAAAAAATAACTTCCCAGAAAAACTATCTAAAATCGGAAAGTGAATATAAACGTACGCTGGCGATGTACAACGGGCTTGGCAAAAAACTACAGATGCTCAACATCAATACTGCACAGGTTTTAGACGGAAATTACACCTCCACCGCCAGGATTTATTCTCCTATTACCGGCACTATCGCAGAAACTCATGTCAGTAAAGGTAGCTACGTCTCCCAAGCCGACCCGATTATGGAAATCGTGGATATCGACCACATTCACCTAGAACTTTCAGTATATGAACGGGATATGCTTAAGGTTAAAAAAGGACAGAAAATCAGCTTTACCATCCCAGAGTCTTCTACTGAAAAATATGCTGGCGAGGTGCATCTTATCGGCAATTCGTTGAGTTCTAAAAACCGGACGGTCAAGGTGCACGGCCACATCCTCAACGAAGCCGACACGCCTAATTTTGCCGTCGGTATGTTTATCAATGCCGAAATACAGATTGGTGAAAACAGCTCATTGTCGCTACCGGCGGAAGCCGTCGTCAACAAAGGAGAAGACTATTATGTATTGCAGCTCGTAGAACAGGAAAACAACAGCTACGCCTTTGAACAACTTGCAATCAACCCCGGAAGAACCAACAACGGAAATACTGAAATACTAAACGCTGATGAATTGCCGCAAGATGCCAACTATTTGGTGAGAGGTGCTTTTGATCTGATTAAAGATGAAGGCGGTGGTGGGCACGGGCATTAGCATTTGTGCAGAGACCTCACAGAAAGCCCCCTTAGCCCCCAACGGGGGAAACCTGTGAGGTCTTATTTTAACCCGAAAAAAGACTTGATAAATTCCTTTTTTGGAACACTCCAAATAATCTTTAGATCCTCTGAAATACTGCTTTCTCCATCCAGAAATCTAAAAATACGATCCACTGGATTTTTTTGAAACATCGCGGTGAAGATCTCGGCGCCCGTTTCATTTTTACGGTAGAGCACGTCGAGAAATATTTTGTCAAACCAACGGAAGCGGTCAGCAATTTTAAATTGATTCAGCGGTTGGCTGGTTTTCAGGTGATCGATCAATTTTTGCGAAAGTTTATCGGTATAGCGAAAGGTAAATCCCGTGCTTCCACGCGTCCAACCGCCGGCAGTGCCGATGTGGGCGATGCGCCTGGAATTGTGTTTTTCAAACGGATAAGCGGTCATCGGGATGCAGCCTTTTTCGGTGGCGGTGATGTCGTATTTGGTAATATTTCGGTCGTTCAAATACGCTATGATCGCTTCTTCGTACTCGGTGTCAGGCAGGAGGTTTTCAGAGAAAAGGGTGTATTCTATCAAAGCTTCACTGGCAGAAGTAGGCAACACATACATAAACCGCGTATTGCCGCGTTGCGGAACGGTAAAATCCATAAATGTGGCAGCTCCCGACTGAAAAGCGGGTTTCTCGTTCTTAATAAACCAACCGATGAAATGCTGCTGCAAAACGGGAAATTTGTTTTGATCTCTTAATCTTTCTGGCGGAAGCAAACTGGTCAATAGCTCATTGCACTTGTATTCGGAAGCTTCGGTAGTGACGGTAACGCCATCTGAAGTTTCCTTAATCTGCTGAACCGCTTCCGTTTTAAAATGCATGTTTGTCCTTTCCGAGATTTTTTCGAAGCAAAACCGGTAAAAATCCTGTCCCTCAATTTTGTTATAGCTGTACCTTTTTAGCGGAATTTCTTCCTGAAAATTTTCGGATTTAAAAATAACCGAATCCCAATTTTTTGAAATTACGGTATCCCATTTCGTAGTATTTTCTGCCCAAAAACACCAGGTCCGATCATTCGCTTCTTTTTTGGATTTGTCAAGAATAAGAATGGATTTTTCCGCAAAAAAAGGATCGTTAGCCATTTTTACAGCCACCATCAAACCCGAAAGTCCGGCGCCAAGTATGATAAAGTCGTAGTGCTTTGGCATAGTCGTTAAAACTACCTTTTCTAAAGGGCATAGGCAAGATTCAAGAACGTATTAATCAATATACCGCAACAGTTCGCTGGAACTGTAATATTCAAAAATGCGATGCTCTATTTTAAAATCAGCATCAAGGATGACCGTTACCGGAAGGGAAAAAGGTTGTCCTTCGCGAGAGGCAAACAGCAGCGCGAGGTCGTGTATGCCGTTGCGCATCGTTTTCGATTGTGTATTGGTAAAAGATACTCCGTCAAAATCAATCATTTCTAGAGTTTCCACGTCCATTCGTACTGCATAAAATTCGCTGTTAATCTTTTGGATTACTTCCGGTTTTGTAAACACAACTCGGTCTATCTTTTTGCAATAGGCACACCAGTTTGCTTCAAAGAAAAGCAGGGTTTTCTTAGGTTCTTCCTCAAGTGTGGTTTCCAGTTCCTGCCAGGTGATCCACTGTATGCTTTGGTCACCCACTTGCGCCAAAAGGGTGTTCCCCAGCAAAAGAAAGAACAGAAGAATCGTTTTCATTGTGTTGTTTGTAGAGATTAATACAACAATTAAAAATTACCAAAACGCAAGCCAATAAATACCGTGCGTGGGCGGTTGGGACCATAAATATAGTCGCTATCGCGCAGTGGCCCGCTGTCAAAATCATCCTGATAGCTATTAAAAAGATTCTGAACGCCGCCGCTTACTTCTAAGTGCATGTATTTTTCTAGCTCAAAATGGTAGGTGAATTTTGTCGTGACATCCATAAATTGCGGGGTATCCCTTAAGGCCAAAAAACCAGAGTCGCTTATGACACGGGGGGCGATCATCGATCCTGTGTAACTTGCGTTAACGTCAACATTGAACGCTTCAGAAACCGTCCAATTGGTATTGAAGAAACCATAAGTGTTTGGCGTGCGCACCATCTGATCGACTAAAACATCATTTTCTAATGGATTGCTGCCATCGCTTTCAAAAAGTACTTGACCCTCATCAAATGGCGATCGTTGAACCGTGATACCTGCCTGAAAAAAAAAGGCCTTGCTCGGCGACAGACTGAACTCAATATTGGTACCGTAAACTTTAGCACCAGATCCGTTTCGGGATTCTTCTAAAATGGACCCGTTGGGCAAGGTAGCACCTGTGCTAATCTGGGTAAAGGGATTCTCCAAGGTGGTGTAAAACCCTTCCACAAGCAGGCTTGTCTGAACTTTTTTAAATTCCTTGGTAAAATTTAATGACGCGGTGTAGGCGTTTGAAAATTCGCTTTCTAGCGCTTCGCCCAAAATGACAAAGCGCTGTTCACCGGCGGCAGATGAGATGTGCAGGTCTTCATTAAAAGCCTGAGGTGCACGGAAACCCCGCGCGTAGCCACCGCGAAATTGCAACGCGTCAGTAAGGTCATACAGCACGGTCAATCTGGGACTGATTACGGTTTCTGAGATGTTGACCTCACGGCTGATATCTTCAATTGCATAGCGACCGTCAACGTTTACATAATCGGTCCGAGCGCCGAGTAAGGTTGTGAACTTATTGGTTAGCTTCCACTCATACTGACCATACAGCCCAATTTTGTTCACCTTTTGATCAACCAAGCGATTATAGCCCGCAATCGCATCTTGCGTGTCATTGAGCTGATACTCCAGGCCAGTGGTCAAAATATTTTTTTCTGAAAAGCTATGGGTAAACTTTAAACCAGAAACCAAGGCAAGGTCTGTGGTCGTACCAAAGGCATTATTGGCAGCGATCGAGTCTGATCGCGCGCGTCCTCCGCCCAGACCTCCGTAGTAACTGTCCCGGCCTGTATGCTGTATAGATGCGTAGGCTGCAACATTAGATTTTCTATCCTTGCTGTAGCGCTCATAATCCGCACCGGTAAAAATGGTATTGTGATCAAGTTCTTCGGTTATATCGGTAAATTGTGGTGCGAGATCAAGGCGGTTGCCCCCGCGGCGGTACTCCCGGATAGCGGTAAAATCGAGGCCAAATTTACTCTGTTCATCAGGACGAAAAAAAACCTTTGCCCCCAGGGAGTTGTTTGTGAGTTCCGTGATTTCAGAAAAGCCATCACCGTTGGCATCAAAGGCATCCCGGTTCCTGTAAATACCATATACCGTTACTCCTGTGATTAGCGACTCGTCAACCAAAGAGGCATTGACGCTAAGGTTTCGGTCTGGTACTTCCCCATTGATCAAGCCCAGATTGGTATTTATTTCCCAACTGTTGTTTACAGGGTTTCTTGTAATCACATTGACGGTTCCTGCAATTGCATTACTACCAAAAAGTGCCGATCCCCCACTGCGTACCACTTCTACGCGGTCTATGATATTTACCGGGATCTGTTCTAAACCATAGACACCGTTAAGCGCGCTAAAAACGGGCCGGCTATTAAGCAAAACCTGCGTGTACTGACCACCCAGACCGTTAAGGCGTACCTGGGTGAAACCACAATTCTGGCAATTGGTTTCAACACGCACACCCGGCTGGTAATTGAGACCGTCTGCCAATGACATAGACTGGGTCGCCTTAAAAAGTTTTGGGCTGAGCACATTTACGATAACCGGAGCCTTTTTTTTACTGATTCGGTTGCGGGTGGCACTTACTACTATTTCATCAAGACCAAGGAGATCTTCGGTAAGCTCAATTTCCAGTTTTTTCTTATGAAAGTTTTCTGGCAATATCGACACGGTTTTGCTTTTAAAACCCACAGCTTGTATGATCAAGGTCACTTCCTTGGATAATACCTGCACCGAAAATTTACCATCGCCATCTGCTGCAACGCCTTTTCCGGTTTCCAAAACCTGAATCGTGGCAAACGCTACGGGTTGTTTTTTGGCGGTTACGATACCTTGAAGCTCAACAGCTTCTTGACCAAAGGCAGCCGATTTACCAAGCAGAATCAAAATTAGAATGATCAAAATATTTTTCATTTTATAAAATATATTTAGGCAAACCTAAAAAATATTTTTGATACAAATTGATTACATTTGTTTTATATTTAAAATATTAATGACGCTTTCCGAAGAAAATTATTTAAAATCCATATACACGCTGCAAAAGGAAAGTCCGAAGGGAGTGAGCACGACGGTGCTTTCTCAGTATTTGCAGAGCAAGCCAGCTTCGACAACAGAAATGATCAAAAAGCTGCACGAGAAAGATTGGGTTGCCTACCAGCCCTATCAAGGAGTGACACTTAATGATACAGGAGAAAATTTGGCACTTAAGGTCATCCGTAAGCACCGGCTGTGGGAAACTTTTCTATCTGAGAAGTTGAATTTCACCTGGGACGAAATCCACGATGTTGCCGAACAGCTGGAACACATTCATTCAGAGAAACTGGTACGCGAACTCGACCGGTTTTTGGGATTTCCCAAACACGATCCGCACGGCGATCCCATTCCCGATGAGTCTGGTAAAATGCCCAAAATGGACAAACAACGTCTTTCGAAATTGGAAGCAGGAGAAAAAGGAATTTGCATTGGCGTCAACGATACCTCATCTTCCTTTCTTCAATTTCTGGATAAGCAAAAAATTAATTTGGGAAGCGAGATCGAAATATTAAGCATCGAAAATTTTGATCTCAGCATGACGGTTATCGTCGATGGGCAAGAGATGCTACTTTCTAAAATCGCTACCGAAAACATATACGTACGCACCCGATAAACTCATTTATGAATGCAGTAATTGACTATTTTGAACAACTGGATCCCGTAATCGCGGCGCTGTATGCCAGCCTTTTTACCTGGGGTGTTACGGCATTGGGCGCCTCACTGGTCTTCTTTTTCAAAGGGATGAACCGTGCCCTTTTTGACGCTATGCTTGGTTTTACCGGTGGCGTGATGGTTGCGGCCAGTTTCTGGAGTTTGTTGGCGCCCGGGATTGAGATGAGCCCTGGCGAAGGTTTTACCAAGGTGATCCCCGCTGTTGTAGGTTTTGCACTGGGAGCGGCATTTCTGTTTGGACTGGACAAGGTGCTTCCACACTTGCATGTCAACTTTAAAATGGAAGATAAAGAAGGTATTAAAACGCCCTGGCACAAATCTGTATTATTGACGCTGGCGATCACGCTTCATAACATCCCGGAAGGTTTGGCGATTGGCGTACTGTTTGGAGGGGTTTCTGCGGGATTTGAGGGGGCAAGCATTGGCGGTGCCGTTGCTTTGGCAATAGGTATCGGACTTCAGAATTTTCCGGAAGGTTTTGCGGTGGCCATGCCGTTGCGCCGGCAGGGATTGAGCCGTTTGAAGAGTTTCAATTACGGCCAGCTTTCAGCGATTGTAGAACCGGTAGCTGCCGTGCTGGGCGCTTATGCCGTAATGTCGTTTCAGCCTATTTTGCCGTATGCACTTTCTTTCGCCGCAGGCGCAATGATTTTTGTGGTCGTTGAAGAGGTGATCCCAGAAACCCAACAGGGAAACCATACCGATATTGCCACAATTGGTTTTATTGGCGGGTTTATATTGATGATGACGCTAGATGTGGGACTAGGATAAAAAAACACAAACTACGCTTTATATTAAGGATATAATATGGTTAGCAATTTTGACTATTCCGGAATATTATCGTATTGTTCTTGATATCCCAAAACCGTGTCAATTTTCCTAAGTTCGTTTTCGATACCATCAAGTCTCTTATTAACGCTTTGAAAACCAGATTTCATATCCGATTTTAACTCAGATTTTAATTCTGCGATAGCTTTCAGTATGTCGATGTTGTCTGCCATAGTATGATATTTTACTATTTCTAAGAGCAAGCGAAGATACTTAAATTTACAATATTCTGGTCTTTTTTGATATAACTTTTAAATGAAATCCAATGATTTCCAGATTGATAGAACGTATTAGATTTAGTGAATCCTCAATCCTCTAAGGGAAGTACGCTTAATTGCAAAATTCCGAATTAAACCTTCTCTTTTTGACATTTGTAACACTGGCCTTAAAATTGCGTAGTTTTATTAAATGGTAGCTATGAAGAATTTTCACTTTTTAATTATTGGCTTACTAATCGGCCTTTCGGCGAAAGCCCAAGATTCTACTGCTGTTACAGAACCCGTGATTCCACCTCAGATCGTGATTCCCTTTTCTACGGAAACACCTTTGAAGATGAGAGATTACACCATTCAGCTAAAAAAAGTGATCGACTCCCGTTGCCCCACCGGAACCGATTGTATCTGGGCAGGAGAAGTAAAAGTGGTGGTTGATATCCTAAAAAACGGGAAGTTTGTTGAGGAGAAAACCGTAAACCTTTCCAGCCGATCAAAAGATTTACTGACGTTATTGCATACGGATGGTTTTGATATCATTGGCCATTCGGTAAAGCCGTATCCATCGGTAAAGGAAAAAATTGCCCAGAAAGATTACAAACTTAATATCATCATCAGCGAATTTTTGGAGAAGTAGCCCTGACTAATGACACCCGCAATCATCTTTGCCGCAGGCGTTTTCTTTGTCACTTCCGCTTGAGAGAAAACTGGGTTTCCAGATAAATTTGGTCACCAGATAACCTACTGCAATCAGAAAAGTGATAAGGACGAGGATGTTTTGAAAGGTTTCCATTTGCAATTTAAAAAATTATTAAAAGTCCCTCGACTGCGCTCGGGATGACATATCGGTTCTATTTCAGCAATTGATATGCCGCTAATGCTACAAGGTACGCAAATCCGCTCATAATTACCAGTTGGTACATCGGCCATTTCCAGCTGTTCGTTTCCCGTTTTACAATGGCCAGTGTACTCATACATTGCATCGCAAAGGCGTAAAACAACAGCAAAGAGATCCCGCTCGCTAAATTGAACAACGGGCCGCCGAGGACGGGATTCACCTCTCCGGCCATTCGGTTTTTAATGGTTTCATCCTCGGCATCGCCAACGCTGTAAATCGTGGCCAAGGTTCCCACAAATACTTCCCGGGCGGCAAACGAACTCACAATGGCAATCCCGATCTTCCAATCGTAGCCCAAAGGCCGCACAACGGGTTCAATACCTTTACCCATATAGCCAATATAACTGTGCTCAAGTTTGTAAGAGGCAATTTTCTTATCCAGTTCACTTTCAGGAAAAGCACCATCACGCATCTCTTTAGTGACAATGGTTTCGGCTTCCGCGAAATCTTCTCCTGGACCATTAGAGGCCAAAACCCAAAGTACAATGCTAATTGCCAGAATGATTTTTCCGGCTCCAAAAACAAAGGATTTGGTCTTTTCAACCACATTATACGCCACGTTTTTAAACAGCGGAAGTTTGTAATTTGGCATTTCGATAACGAAAAATGAACGGCTTTTAATTTTCAGAATATGGTCAAGTAACCAAGCTGAAAGGATTGCTGTACCAAAACCTATTAAATACAAGGCCATCAGCGCCAAGCTTTGATAATTGAGAATGTAAAGTACCCGCTCATCCGGAATGACCAGCGAAATGATGATCAAATACACCGGAAGCCTCGCCGAACAGGTCGTGAAGGGCGTAACCAAAATGGTGATCAAACGCTCCTTCCAGTTTTCGATATTTCGGGTGGCCATAATTGCGGGAATGGCACAGGCGGTTCCAGACACGAGGGGAACAACGCTTTTTCCGCTGAGGCCAAAACGGCGCATGATGCGGTCCATCAGAAAAACGACTCGGCTCATATAACCGGTTTCTTCAAGAATGGAAATAAATAGAAATAAAAAAGCGATCTGCGGAATAAAAATTACAATCCCGCCCAGTCCAGGAATGATCCCTTCGGAAAGCAGGCTGGTAAACGCCCCGTCGGGCAAACTGCGATCCACCCATTGGGCCATCCATGCAAAACCCTCATCAATCATATCCATCGGGTAGGCAGACCAGTCGTAAATCGCTTGAAAAATGAGCAGCAAGATTGCGAAGAAAATAAGATAACCCCAAATCTTATGCGTCAGCACGCGATCGAGGCGGGAGCGTAAATCCTTCGCGGAAGCGTGATCTACATGCAATGTTTCCTTGAGCACACCATTGATAAACTGGTAGCGTACAATCGTTTCTTTTTGTTGTAATCTTTTGAGGTTACTGGTGCTTTCGGTCTTGAAAGAGGAAATGCCCTGCATCTCATTTCGGTCAAGTTTACCGAAGTTGACATCTTGGGTAATGACCAGCCAGAGTTTATATAATTCCTGTTTGGGAAATGTTTTTCGCAGCCGGTCAAAATAATCAGGAGCAATCACCGAGGCGTTAACACAAGGCCCTGTACTCAGGTGCTTGTGGTCATAGATCAGCGCACGCAGTTTATCAAAACCAATGTTCTTACGAGAACTCACCAAGGCGATTTTAGTATTCAGCCGCTCCTCAAGTTTTTCTACATCAAGACTGATGGCCTTGCGCTTCATACGGTCTGCCATATTAACGACCAGGATCGTTGGTATTTTTAAATCCTTGATCTGGGTAAAAAGGAGCAGGTTGCGCTTCAGGTTTTCAATATCTGAAACCACTACCGCAACATCGGGATAATCCTTGTCATTTTTGTTAAGCAGCAATTCGATGACGACATTTTCATCCAGCGAACTTGCATTAAGGCTGTAGGTGCCCGGCAAATCCAGGATATGTGCTTTTACACCACGCGGCAATTTGCAGACCCCTTCCTTTTTCTCAACGGTAATCCCGGGATAATTGCCCACTTTTTGGTTAAGCCCGGTGAGCCGGTTAAAGACAGAGGTCTTGCCGGTATTTGGGTTTCCGATTAAGGCGACATTGAGCTGCTTGGCCATTCTATAATTTTTCTATGCGTATGTGACGGGCGGTTTCCCTCCTGATCGCCAAATGGCTCCCATTGACATTTAAATACATAGGATCTTTAAACGGTGCAATCTGTACCAGTTCAACTTCGTTACCTGGCAGGCAGCCCATCTCGAGGAGTTTTAGAGGAACATTCTCAATCTCAAATTCGAGAATAATGGCCCGTTGTCCCCGTTTTAAAGATGCCAGTGTTTTTCCCAAAGTTTATTTAGATTAAATTTAAACAGTGCAAAAGTAAGGGAATGGGAATGATTGCGAAAAGAAATATGGCAAAACTCAAAAGAGATCAAATATTTTTGGTAATTGGCAAGCCAGAATTGATTATAGCCAATCAAAATACCGCCGCTCGCCACCAGCTTCCAAGCGTTCAATTTCCTTGAGTTTCTCAATATCTTCCAAAAGATCTTCAATCGCTTCAGGATCGGTGCCGTCATAATACCCGCGGATGCGTTTTTTGCTATCAATCAGCATAAAATTTTCGGTGTGGATCATGTCGTATTTTGCACCATCACCAGTTGTTTTTACAGCCAGATAGCTTTTTCGCGCAAGCTCATAGATTTCTTTTTTAGGTCCTGTGACGAGGTTCCATTTAGAGTCATCCACACCTTTTTTGAGCGCATAGCGCTTAAGCTGCGCCACCGTATCTGTTGCTGGGATGACGGTATGCGATAGCAATTTGACTTGCTCATCGTCCTTTAGCCGCTCCTGAATTTCAAGCATATGGTCTGTCATAATGGGACAAATGGTCTGGCAGGTGGTAAAGAAAAAGTCAGCCACATAAATTTTACCCTCATAATCGGCCTGAGATATGGTATCTCCATTCTGGTTGACCAATTTAAAATCGGCTATACGGTGGTATTTCTTAGTCTCTTGCACAGAACTTTCCACCAAACTGGGATCAACATTTACCGGTTGATAAACCAAAAGCGAGGGCGACGGGCGCAGCAAACTGTAGATCACAAAAAGGATGGCTGCCGAAAGGATCACCATAAATACCGCAAAGCGTTTGTATTTAGAAAAAAAATCGAGCAAATTTCCTATTTGTTTTGGTTCCAGCGTAAGCATTGAAGCCGGATTGCAAAATTACAAACTGGCCATGCAACTGCCGAACAAACCCAAGCAAATTATAACTGACAGCGACAAGCTTCGGCATACTTTTAGTATCCCGCTTTAAAAGGTTACTTTTGTGCGCTTTTAAATATCCGTTTTGCTTCATTTTGGCAAAACCCGGATGGTATTAAAACAATTTACAATGCAGCTCCCTAATTAACGTTAGGGGTTTTTGATTTTCAGTTTTATGGATCCTATTTTTATCAAGGGAATACAGTTATTTTTAAGTCTTTCCATCCTTATCATACTACACGAATTTGGTCATTTTATACCTGCACGGATATTTGGCATTCGGGTTGAAAAGTTCTTTCTCTTTTTTGATGTGAAATTTGCGCTGTTCAAAAAGAAGATCGGCGAGACCGTTTACGGGCTGGGCTGGTTACCATTGGGCGGTTACGTGAAAATCTCCGGAATGATCGATGAGAGTATGGATAAGGAGCAAATGGCAGAAGAACCCAAGGAATGGGAATTCCGAAGCAAACCGGCCTGGCAACGTCTTATCATAATGCTCGGCGGGGTGACCGTTAATATTATCGTCGGTTTTCTCATTTACATTTTGATCATCGCCAGCGTGGGCAAACCTTACACTCCCGCCGAAGATCTTCCCAACGGCCTGGGCGTAAGTCCAATTATGGAAAAATATGGTTTTCAGCAGGGTGATGTGGTTCTTGCCGTAAACGGAGAACCTCAGATAAACCAATTGCAAGTACCGCAGCTTATAATGGTACGCGATGTTGAGACGATGACCGTACGCCACGCAAACGGTTCTGAAGAAACCTTAACGATTCCCGAAGATTTAGGTTTGGAACTTTTTCAAGAGGGTGAACATCCCGGTTTTAACGCCCAGCGCTATCCCGTGGTGCTGGATTCTATCGCTAAGGATGGCGGAGCAAAAAATGCAGGGCTCTTACCAAGTGACGAACTGGTAGCACTCAACGGCGTGCCGCTCGAGTACCGCTCTGATTTTACCTACGCGCTACAGAAAAACCGGGACACCACAGATCAACAGCGAGACACTATTGCCCAACTTACGATTCTGCGAGACGGGGTTCAAAAAACCCTCGATGTCAACTTGGGCGAAAAATATCAAGTGGGTGTTTATTTTCAGGTACCCGAAGAAAGCATGCCTAAATCTGCACGTGTGGAAGAATTTACTTTTGGCCAAAGCATTACAGAAGGGGTTTCTTACGGCTATTGGGTGCTGCATGATTATGTGGCGCAGTTCAAATATGTATTCACGGCCAAAGGTGCTACACAGGTAGGAGGATTTGGCGCCATCGCCGGGCTGTTTCCACCGGTCTGGGACTGGATTTCCTTTTGGGAAACTACGGCGCTGATTTCAATTATATTAGCATTTATGAATATCCTTCCTATTCCTGCACTGGATGGTGGCCACGTGATGTTTTTGTTGTACGAAATAGTATCTGGCAGGAAACCCAGCGATAAGTTCTTGGAATACGCCCAGATGATCGGTTTCTTTTTGTTGATAGCACTGGTTCTCTTTGCCAACGGAAACGACATTTACCGCGCCATCACCGGCGGATAGAAATTTTGAAAAAAGCATTTGCAGGTTTATAAATTGTTTTATATTTGCATCCGCTTTCAGAGAAAGAATTAAATTCCTCCTTAGCTCAGCTGGTTAGAGCATTTGACTGTTAATCAAAGGGTCCTTGGTTCGAGCCCAAGAGGGGGAGCAAAGCAAGTCCAATCTTTAATTAGGTTGGGCTTTTTTGTTTTAATCAAAATTTTTTATGGAGCATACCGTATACATCTTGTTCTCAAAAAAACTTGACCGATTTTACACCGGTGAAACTGCAGATTTTAATACGCGGCTGAAATTTCATCGTGAGGCACCTGCACATAAGTTTACGGCTAA
>JBATUQ010000020.1:0-17904 GCA_049671285.1 Leeuwenhoekiella sp.
TTTGACCAAGGCTCAGTTGCTTGTATTTTTTCATCCAAAACGAATATAGGAATTGAGCCCAAAACAGATGGGGCTAGCCCCATCTGTTTTAAATATTCGTGTTGCACTTATTAATTGAACTTACATATCTATATCTTTATTAATTTCTTCTTTAATGAATTCAAGTTGTTTTCTCCAATTTTGCGCCAGAATTTCTTGAGGAACTAAATCATAAATCTCTTGAATATTATGTGCATTTATTGATGTTAAATTATGAACCAAACGATTTACTTTTTTTTGTTCCTCGTTTCTAATTTCATTAATAGGGATTTTTAAGTCAGGTACAGTATAGGATAAAGCCTCCATTTTCTGACGAAATAATTTTGCTGTTTTAGTTTTATCACAGCATAAGAAACAAGTTGAAGAATTTGTAATTCTCAAACCTTGTTTTCTCTTACCACCATATTCTGGACATTCTTCAATCTGCTTTCCCTCAAAATCACAATTGGATAAACAGATTTTACAATTGTCGGTTAAATTATCCGCAATCACAGATTTTTTATGGTCAACTATTTGGAAATGTTTCAATTCTAACTATATTGTTCAATTAAACTGATAAATTCATAAGGTTCAGCATTTTTTGGCAAACTTTCATCGACTTTTCTTAGTTTTTTATTGAACCTATTTCCAGTTGGCTCTGCTGAATACAAAATAATTGTTTTTTTAGGATATTTATCTTTAAGCGCAGCAGCTAATCCCAAACCTTGGTCTTCAAAAATCTGCGTACCAACACCATTAATATCTACAAATATTATAGTTGCTTCAATAGCTTTGTGGTCATCTAAGTCTGTCAAATCTTTAATTGCCTTAGTGTTATTCCAACCTGCCTTTTTTAAAATTGAGACCATTTTGAAATCATTGTGTTGATCATCAATGAATAAAATATGACAATTATCTTTACCTCTAGTTTGGGTTTGTTCTGGCTCTTTTGTTTTATCAATAGAACTAAGGTTGTTGTTTATAGTTATATTATTTCCACTTTGAAATCCATTTGTAGAGGTATTTTCGACTTCTGATGAATTATATTTTTTATAGAAGTATTTTCCAATCCAACCTAGGATTAAAACTCCTATTCCACTAAAAATCCACTCGTAATTATTTGTTAGTATCTCCATATTTTTTTTGTATTAACCACAACGTATCTATTACAGTAAACTTACTCATATCCCTCTATTACACCACTATAAAATTACTCTTATCCCCAAAATACCAGAAATAAGAGTAATTTTCACGACTTAGTGTTGTCCCTTTAGGCATGCATCCTAACATTCGAAGATATTAATCCACCATCTTAGCAAACAGGGGTTTAGTTCTGGTCTCGTTCGAGATTTGTTCGAAGATGGTTATAAGAAGGTTTCACGTTAATTTTGCACACTATTGCAAAAAAATGCCTTTCTGAAACAAGGACGATTGAAACACCTATCAAACTGCTTCTTTACTTTAAGTTTTTTGATAATAGTCCACATTTGTGGAACATGGAACGGCAACTCCCATTTCTAAAATTGTTTACGTAAACTTGTAAGCTGTCAACACCTACTTATGCAAAATTCCCTGGACGATCCCAAAAATGAACATATTGGCCAAAACCGTGAGCTGACCCTCTTTGAAGCGTTAATACCCGTAGTAATTTTGATTGGCCTGCTGGCCTACAATATCTTTTTGGCAGACGGTGTTTGGCTCGGGGATTATTCCAATCAGATTATTTTGTTATTGGGAGCGGTCGCTGCTTTGGCTACAGGTCTTATGGTCAATGCCAGCATAAAACAAATAGGTCTTGAAGTTTGGGAAAATATGCGCAGTGTTTTTATTCCCATTCTCATATTACTTCTGGTAGGCGCACTTGCCGGCACCTGGCTCGTAAGCGGCATCATTCCCGCAATGGTATATTACGGTCTGGAAGTTTTGAGTCCGGCGATATTCCTACCGGCTTCTGTGGTAATTGCTGCAATTATATCGGTGGCAACGGGAAGTTCCTGGACTACTTCTGCCACGGTAGGCATCGCACTGGTGGGTATAGGTACTGCACTGGGCATCAATGCGGGAATGCTGGCAGGGGCGGTAATTTCGGGAGCCTATTTTGGGGACAAGATGTCGCCGATGAGTGATACCACCAACCTTGCCCCTGCGCTCGCCGGGACTGATCTCTTTACCCATATTAAATATATGGCATTGACCACCGTGCCCACTATTGTCATAACGCTAATTGTTTTTACAATCATCAGTCTCAATCTGGATGCCTCAGGACAAGCAGACGTTTCTGGGCTGCTTGATGTAATTGACGAGACCTTTACCATCACGCCATGGTTGTTTGTCGTGCCTGCATTGGTCATCGCACTGGTAGTTTTTAAAACGAAACCGCTTATCGCTCTTGCTGCAGGGGTACTTGCCGCAGCAGTATTTGCCTTTTTATTTCAACCGGATATCTTGAGCGGTATAAACACTTCTCAGTTTTCTGCCATTGTCCAAGCCACGTTTACGGAAACTTCCATAACCACAGATAACGAGATCCTAAATAACCTATTTACTGCCGGCGGAATGGTAGGTATGCTCTGGACCATCGCACTCATTTTATCTGCGATGGTTTTTGGTGGCGTGATGGACGGTATCGGGGCGTTGGCCAAGATTACCAATTCGCTGCTCAGCGTGGCAAAAACCGTATTCGGGCTTTTTGCGAGTACGGTCCTGAGTTGTTTGGGATTGAATATCGTTGCAAGCGACCAATATCTGGCCATCGTGATTCCGGGAAAAATGTTTAAGGATGCCTATGCCAACAGAGGTCTGGCTCCTGAAAACCTCAGCCGGACCCTTGAAGATTCCGGGACGGTGACGTCTGTATTGATTCCGTGGAATACGTGCGGAGCGTATCAAAGTGAAGTTCTGGGCGTTCCTGTCGCCAGTTACTTTATATATGCAATCTTCAACTGGCTCAGTCCTTTTATGACATTGACCTTTGCTGCTTTTGCCATCAAAATCCGTCAGCTTAAGACAGTGAACTAAATACTTTCCGTTAAAGTTGTTTTAAGGCTTTCTTCCGAAAATTTTCCGATTACGAATCTGCTAAATACAGTTACTCCTACATGCTGATTTGGCAGGATTACACCGCAAAATTTGATCATTCCGAAAATATTTCGTTCAACCATAATTTCAATAGATAATTCCTATGAAATTATAATTTCATTACGTAGCCTATCTATTGAAAGGTATGTTCAAATCCTACCTTTGCAGTACTTAAAAACATCAAAAAGACAACGATAATGACAACAGTAGGAAAAAAATTTCCAAATCTTAGTGTAAACGCCATGAATGAAATGGGCGATACATTTAAGTTGAACATACTTGAAGAGGCACAAAAACAGAACAAAAAAGTACTGCTTTTCTGGTATCCAAAAGATTTCACTTTTGTCTGCCCAACAGAACTTCACGCGTTTCAAGCGGCTGCGGCAGAATTTGAAAAGCGCAATGTAATGGTCGTAGGTGCTTCTTGTGATACGCCAGAGGTGCATTTTGCCTGGTTAAATACTGCTAAGGATGACGGTGGTATCGAAGGTGTAGAATACCCAATTCTTGCCGATAGCAACCGCAACTTGGCCAACCGTCTTGGCATTCTTGATATCAGCAATGAGCGCTATGACGAGGAGACTGGAACGTACACCGTAGAAGGTGACAACGTTACTTATCGCGCCACTTACCTAATCGATGAAGAAGGAACGGTTTTTCACGAAGGCATTAACCATATGCCAGTAGGCCGAAATGTAAATGAGTTTCTACGCCTGATCGATGCCTATACCCATGTACAGGAAAAAGGTGAGGTATGCCCGGCAAACTGGGAAGAAGGTAAAGAAGCAATGAACGCAGACCGTAAAGGTGTCGCAGCATATTTGGCTTCCAACTAAAAAAATCCCCCAGCCTTTGCCAATTGTCCCAGACGTTGGCAGAGGTTTTTTCATTTAAAAAATTAATTATGCTACAGACTTTAGAACAGGATAACCTGACCGAAATTGTAAACGGCAACAATACCGTTGTGGTACAATATATGGCCAGCTGGTGCGGAAACTGCAGGGTTATGAAACCCAAGTTTAAGAAACTGGCCAACGAAAACGAGGATTTGGTATTTATTTTGGCTGACGCCGAAAAATTCCCGGAATCCCGAAAACTGGCCACCGTGGACAATCTGCCCACGTTTGCCACCTTCAAGGGCGGCAGTTTTGTAAATCAGGTACAGACCAACAAATTTGATAACCTTAAAGAACTCGTCAATGAAGTTACCAGTAATTAAACATTTGCAGAAAAACAACGACACGACCAGTTTGGCAAATACCGTAGATGTGCTGGAATCTTTTACCGAGCACCGCTCCTGCACAGATGCAGATATGGATGTCATCGGTGAACTCATCACAAACATCTGTGGTGCGATGGAAATGCATGAAATGATCGCAGGCGGTATGTCAGAACGTGACGCTGCCAATGGTTTTGCCCAAAAGGTCTTGGGTTCAATCGATAGATAATTTTATCCCCCTAATTTTCACCCTTACCCAAAAAGAGGCTTTTGTAAACCAAAGCCTCTTTTTTATTTGACCCGTTAAGTGTACAGGCACACGGCATTGTTTAACTTTACGGTTCTAAATATAATCAAATGGCTACAATAACCCTAGGTGGAAATGAAACACACACCACTGGTAATCTACCCAAAGTCGGCTCCTCCGCTCCAGATTTTGAGCTTTCAAAAAACGATTTGAGCACCACCAAGATGTCCGATTTTAAGGGCTACCGATTGGTACTTAATATTTTTCCAAGTGTGGATACTGGCGTTTGTGCGGCATCGGTGAGAAAGTTTAATGAGAAGGCGGCAGACCTTGATAACGTCAGTGTGCTGTGTATCTCCCGCGACCTACCCTTTGCGCAGGCACGGTTTTGTGGCGCAGAGGGCTTAAAAAATGTGACCACCCTTTCAGATTTTGATTCTGGTACATTTGGTAATGATTACGGACTCCTTATCGAGGATGGCCCATTTAAAGGTTTGCATTCCCGGGCGGTTGTGGTCGTTGATGAGAACGGAAAAGTCATTTATACCGAACAAGTTCCTGAAATAGGTCAAGAGCCGGATTATGAAGCTGCCCTAAAGTCGCTCGCCTGATGAATAACCGCAACGGATTTTTTAAGGGCCGTTTGCTCGCTTTTAAATATGCCTTTCAGGGTGCGTGGTATCTTTTTAAAAACGAACCGCCAGTTAAGGTCCAGTTTATCACCGCGCTGGTGGTTTGCGCTGCCGGTTTTTATTTTGACATCACCCGTACGGAATGGATGCTGCAACTTTTGTCAATTGGTTTGGTACTGTCAATTGAAGGTTGCAATACGGCCATTGAGAAAATTGCAGATTTTATACATCCGGAATATCATGTAAAAATAGGTGTGATCAAAGATGTAGCTGCCGGTGCTGTATTCATCGCCGCAACGGCTGCATTTATAGTGGGTCTGATCATTTATGTACCCTATTTCATAGCCTTGTTTTAAGCGAAAAAGTTTCAGAATAAAGAATACTTTCATATGAATTTAGAGGAAATTCCCAGTACCGGAAAACCTTAAATTCATCTGGATTTCTACCGAAGCCATTCTAACTATAACCAATAAAACTATGGGAAAGCGACTTGATGCGATCACTCCGCAACTTCAGGAGTTTATCAACGAACAGCATATTTTCTTTGTGGCCACGGCTACAGCAGATTCACGTATAAACCTTTCACCAAAAGGCTTGGATAGCTTCTACATTCAGGATAAAAATACCGTACTTTGGCTCAACCTTACCGGCAGCGGCAATGAGACCGCCGCCCATCTGCTCGAAAATGACCGGATGACCATTATGTTTTGCTCCTTTGAGAAAAACCCAATGATCTTGAGATTGTATGGTTATGCAAAAGCTTACCACAAAGAAGACCAAAAGTATAAAGAGTACGCCACACTATTTCCCGACCATCCTGGCGCCCGGCAAATTTTTAAAGTTAAGGTCGATTTAGTACAGACTTCCTGTGGTTTTGCCGTCCCGTTTATGGGTTACCAAGGAGAACGTGACACGCTGAACACCTGGGCCGAGAAAAAAGGAGAGGATGGCATTCACGACTATTGGGAAGAAAAAAATGTCAAAACTTTAGATGGAAAGCCTACGGGGATCCCATTGTAAGGGTGGTTTGTTTAAGGATTCATGGTTTCTGGTTTCTGGTTTCCGGTTCCAGTTCGCGAATAGGTCTTAGAGTAACGTTTCCGCAAAGCGGGAATGTGTACCGAGAAGACTGGAGGAATTGTTCAAGGTTTAAGGTTTAAATTATTGAAAATTTCTGGTTCCAGTTCATGAAAGGTCTTCGAGTAACGTTTCCGCAAAGCGGGAATGTGTACCGAGAATACCGAAGGGTTGGATCGAAGTTCAAGGTTCAAGGTTTTTGGTCAGAGAAGGTCTTCGAGTAACGTTTCCGCAAAGCGGGAATGTGTACCGAGAAGACCGGAGGATTGGTTCAAAAATTCAACGATTCAACTATTCCAAAGGTGTTCGCGTGAGAATACTAAATCAATGCGTTTCGATGAAAAACAGGTCTTCGAGTAACGTTTCCGCAAAGCGGGAATGTGTACCGAGATGACCGGAGGGTTCATTTAACGTTCAAAAAAAATCACTCAAAATTGGCTATCCCCGCTTCCAACCATTGCTCGTAGTCCTCGACATCTGGAGTGTAACCAACCGGTTCGTTTAGTAAATTTTCCTCGTGATCGAGCAGCACATAATACGGTTGGGCATTGATCTGATACTTTTCAATCTGAAAATCGCTCCACTTCTCCCCTACCGTACGAATGCGCTTTCCGGTGGCTTCGCTGGTATAGTGCTCACTTTCGGGCAGTTTTTCTTTCAAATCCACAAATAGTGAAATCAATACCAAGTCATCTTTCAACATCTGCAGCACTTCAGGTTCGGCCCAAACGCGTTCCTCCATTTTCCGGCAGTTGACGCAGGCCTTTCCGGTAAAGTCGATCAGGATGGGTTTATCGTTCGCTTTCGCGAAAGCAAATCCCTTATCATAATCCGTAAACGTGATGATCTGATGGGGACCCAGCTCTGCCCCATCCGGAATTTCCTTAGCAACACCACTCGCATTCCTGGTGTTCCCCACCCCAAAAGGCGATTCACTATAGGTAAGCGGGGGCGGAAAGCCGCTGATCAGTTTTAACGGCGCGCCCCAAAGTCCCGGAATGAGATACACAGTGAAACTCAAAACAAACAGCCCCAGCAGCAACCTGCCGGCAGAAATATAGGGCAACGGACTGTCGTGGGACATTTTTAGCTTTCCAAAAAGATACAGGGCCAACGTACCAAAGATCGCAATCCAGATAGCGATAAAAACCTCACGTTCCAGAATGTGGGTTTGTAAGACCAAATCTGCGTTCGATAGAAATTTAAAAGCAAAAGCCAGTTCCAAAAATCCCAAAAACACCTTCACCGAATTCAGCCACCCGCCCGACTTGGGCAACGAACTCAACCAGCTGGGGAAAAGCGCAAACAGGGCAAAGGGTATGGCAATGGCAAGCGAAAACCCGAACATCCCGATCAACGGAGCGTAACCTCCCTTTGACGCGGCCTCAAACAAGAGTGTCCCCACGATGGGGCCGGTGCAGGAGAAAGAGACGATCGCCAGTGCCAATGCCATAAAAAGGATACCGATAATGCCGCCCCGGTCGGCTTTTTTGTCAACTGCGTTGGCCCAGGATTGCGGAAGCATAATTTCAAAAGCTCCGAAAAAAGAGATCGCAAAAACCACCAGCAGCACAAAAAACAACAGATTAAACCAAACATTGGTTGCCAGTGCATTCAGCGAATCGGCACCAAAAATGGATACGACCAGCGCACCGAGCAACACATAAATTACGACTATAAAGATTCCGTAGAGGATGGCATTGCGCTTTCCGGCGGCTTTGGTTTTTGATTGTTTCAGGAAAAAACTTACCGTCATAGGGATCATCGGGAACACACAGGGCGTAAGCAAGGCGATAAATCCAGATAGAAAAGCAACGATAAATATCGTCCAAAGCCCTTTGTCTTCCGCCACTTGTGACTCTGCAGCCACAACCTCCTCAGGTTTCTCGGAAGAAACGTCTGGCTGCTTATCAAGTTCTTCCTTCACAGCCTCCACAGAATTATTTCCTTCAGAACTTCCTGAAGTACCATAGGCCATAAACGTATCGTAATTGCTAAAGGTGCGCCCTTCTTTCTTATCGAGATCAAATGCGAGATATACCGTTCCGTTTATGCAAACTTCCTTACAGACTTGATAGGTCAGTTCGGCTTTGATAACATTAAGCGCCTCCCCGGTTACTTTGATACGTTGGGTCAATTCCGCACTTTCGGCAAAGAAAATCTCGTCCACGCCAAAAATTTCACTGAACTCGCTCTCGGTCTCACTTTCCTGCAGATCGCTAATCAATGTGTACTTTTCGGTATCCAAAAAATCTACTTCCAAAGGAATAGGTCCGCCATCTGGTGTGTACTGGGAATAGACGTGCCAATCAGGATCAATGAGCGCCGAGATGGTCAGAATATATTCTGCATCGCTTTCAGCTTGCTCTACACCCGCACTCCACGCCACGGGATCTGCCATTTGACTGCCAGCACCAAATTGAGCAAAACCGACCATACCCGTTAAAAGCAGAAAAAAGAATAGGCATTTATTTTTCATAGAAAATCTCAAATTTCAATAAATCTGTAGTTTTAGGAAATACGCGGTAACGCTCATCGGTACGGTGACCGGCCACCCAAATGATATCCGTTGCATTACAGAGCAACCAGACGGCATCTTTTTCGGGAAGGGACAGCTTTTGATCTTTAAAATATTTGCTTAACTTTTTTCTTCCGTGCATCCCAAAAGGATAAAAATAATCCCCGTCTTTCCATTTCCGCAAAATCAACGGAAAATTGAGCTGCGCCGTATCAAAATAGGCAGTGTTTTTTCCGCTTTCGCGGAATTGAGCTGTGCTGGAAATCTGCAAGCTACCACCGGGGAAAGAAATACTTTTGCTCCCTTCATTTATTTCAATTTCGCCGGTAGGCTGCTCCTCCCGAATATTCAACAACAGTACTTCGCGATTTTTCAGCAGTTGGTGTGAGTGCGAAAAAATGCGTTTTCCGGTTTCGGCATTCGGTAGTTCATAAATATCGGGCCAGGCGGTAAATCCAAAATCTTTTAGCAAGTAATAAAGAACCCCTTCCTGATGGTTCAATTCTTTTAAAACATTCAGGTGAATCTGATAACCGGCGAAAGTTTCGGTGACCAGTTTGGGATAGATCATTGCCAGATAATCCCCTATCAATCCGGAAGCTTGTTGCAGGTGCTTTTGGCTCGTTTGCCATTGGGATAAAAACTGCGGTGACCAGTCTTTAAGTTTAGGGACCACTTTGTGCCGAAGCGCATTCCGCAGGTAATCTGTCTTTGCATTGCTGCTGTCTTCCCGCCAAACAATTTGTTTTTTTTTGGCGTATGCCAAAATCTGCTCCCGCGAAAATGGCAGCAGCGGCCGTACAACAACATCGTTTTGGGCAGGTATACCGGTCAATCCATCGATACCGCTTCCGCGCGAAAGATTGATAAAGAAGGTTTCCAGATCGTCATCTGCATGGTGTGCGGTCAAAACAAAATCGCAATCTGTTTCGGTAAGCAGTTCGCTGAACCAAGAATATCGAAGATCGCGTGCCGCCATTTGCGTGGAGACCCGATTTACTTCGGCGTATTTTATGGTATCAAAAGATTGTACGTAGAACTCTAGATTTTGTGCTTTGGCGAAAGTCCCGATGAACTTTGCATCACCGTCACTTTCTACTCCGCGTAATTTAAAATTGCAGTGTGCCAAGGCAAAATCAACACCGGCAGCCAGCAACAGCTGAGCCAAGACCATACTGTCCAGCCCACCACTTATTGCAAGAATTGACTTTCTGTCGAGCAATTGCGGGAAGGTCGTTTTGATATGCTTTGCAAAAGCTGCTTCCATAGGTGCAAAGATAGGTTTTGCCATAGTCTTTGCAGAATATGCCCTTTGTGAATTGACTGCTTTGACCCTCATTTTAATTATGGTTAAATTAACAATTGTAAGCAAAGCTATGGGTAAATTGGACACATAAATTTTAATATGTTGTCCTTCTGACAACTAAACCATTAACACAATAAAATATCCCATGAGAAAGACATTTTTCACCCTACTTTTTGTTTTTGCATTATTGCCCGCAGGTTTGCAGGCACAAATACAAACCCCTGCGGCGAGTCCGTTTGCGACCATGACCCAAATGGTGGGCCTCACCGAGGTAAAACTGGAATATTCCCGACCCAATATGCGTGGCCGTGAAATTTTTGGAGCATTGGTACCCTTTGATAAAATCTGGCGTACCGGAGCCAACCAGACCACCAAATTTATGATTGACAAGCCCATTATGATATCCGGTCAAAAGCTTGATCCCGGCACGTACAGCATTTATACCGTACCCGGTCAGGACACTTGGGAAGTAGTTTTTTATACTGACGACAGCAATCCCTTGATCAATGAATTTGATGAAAGTAAGATCGCATTGCGCACGATGGTGGATAGCGAATCCATGCCGATGGAAATGGAAACGTTTACCATACTGATCGACAATATTTCGGCCGAAGGTGCGGTGCTCAACATGCTCTGGGCCGATACGGTGATAATGGTACCATTTGAAGTAATGACCGATCAGGAAGTGACCGCTTCCATTGAGCAGGCAATGGCCGGCCCTTCTGCCGGGGATTATTATAACGCCGCCGTCTATTATCTAAATAGTGGAAAGGATATCGATAAGGCCAAGAGCTGGATGAATTCGGCTATGAGCAAGATCAAGGATGCTGGCCGCGATCCCGGTTTCTGGCAATTGCGCCAGCAGTCGCTTATTTATGCCAAAGCTGGTGATAAAAAAGAGGCTATCGCTACCGCGAAAAAGTCACTGGACGGAGCCATAAAAGCAGGCAACGCGGATTACATCAAAATGAACGAAGATTCCCTGAAAGAATGGGGAGCGATGTAGGTTTTGGTTCGGAGTTCGGAGTTCGGAATTGAAAGTTAAAGATGCTCGAAAATTTTGAAACCGAGAGCATTGGCTTTAGAGTTCAAAGTTTTATAAAATTGAAAGGGACTGTTCAAAAGATTTGAGCAGTCCCTTTTCCATATTCAGTAATCTCTATAGATGTAACGCTTTAAAGAATTTTTGAATTTTAACCTCAAACTAAAAACTTCGAACCAACCAACCGGTCTTCTCGGTACTCATTTCCGCTTAGCGGAAACGTTACTCGAAAACCTAGTTTTAATCGGAATTGGCTCACTAAAATTCCCGTAATATCTTGAATTTTTGAATCGTTTAATGGTTGTTTTTCTTGAACTTTTAACCAGAAACTTCAGACTTCAGACTTCAAACCAGCCAACCGGTCTTCTCGGTACTCATTTCCGCTTTGCGGAAACGCTACTTGAAGACCTAGTTTTATTTGGAATTGACTCAAGAAAATTCCCGTAAAATCTTGAATCATTGAATCATTGAATCATTGAATCATTGAATCATTGAAATTTAAAACCTCAAACCAAAAACCCCAAACTCCAAACTAAATTCAAACTTTCACATCAGCATACATCTGGCTAAGCTTCAGGCGTAGTTTGCGCATATAGTCTTCCTCCAGCCATTCTTTGTAATTGCTGGTGTTTTTCATGATACAGTAAGAATATAAACGTATTCGGTATTTTATTTCATCCTGCAATTTTCGGGAAAGGACACGGGCATCAAAGATATCCTCGGTGTTTTCAAAAACAATTTTCGCATGCTGGTCGATGGAGCGTTCCAGCGCGATTTTTGACTTCAATCCTTTCGCAAATACTTTTTCATACTCTTTTTTGATATCAAAACCAATATCATCACTATTGCTGAATTCTGCACGGAGTTCAGGTGGCATCTCGTACTCAAAATTACGCTCGATCTCCTCGTCGCTTACCAAGTTCTCCAAATAGTAGTCAGGATATAAGAATATGTCATTCCAGTCCATTGGGGCATCCCAAAGCCCAAAACGCGCTAAATTGTTCCCCAGGTCGATTACCTCAAATTTATCTTTTTTAGGCAGCACCCGCGAACCGCGACCAATCATCTGGAAATATAAGGTGAGTGAACGCGTCGCCCGGTTGAGGATTATGGTCTCGACCGTAGGCTCGTCAAAACCGGTGGTCAAAATACTTACGGAGGTCAGGATGGCATCTGGGGTGTGTTTAAACCATTTTAAAATTTCCTTGCGCTCCTTATTGCTGTGGGTGTTGTCAAGATGTCGAATGTCATAACCCGCTTCCTTAAACGTTTCATAGACATATTGGGACGTATTGATCCCGTTGTTGAAAATAAGCGTCTTTTTTCCCTTAGACTTTTCCTCGTATGCCATTAGCAGCTTCTCCTGCATACTGTGGTTGGTGTACAGCACCTCAGAACTCTTTACGGTATAATCGCCATTTATTCCCACCTGTAAGGTTTTTAGCCCTACGTCATAGCTGTGCATGTTGGCCTTGGAAAGAAAACCTTTTTTGATAAGTGATGAAATGCTTTCCCCCACGATAAGCCTTTGATAGTTGTCCTTCATGGGAAGTTTGACATTGGAGCTCAACGGCGTAGCGGTCACCCCAAGGATAAAGGCATCCTTAAAATAAGAGAACAGCTTGCGGAAGGAATTGTAATGTGCCTCATCAATAATTACCAGACCCACGTCTGTAATGTCTATCTGCTCGTCCTGCAAACGGTTATTGAGGGTCTCGACCATGGCCACATAGCACATAAAATGCTCATTGCCCTCCAGTGTCTTGACCTTGCTGTTAATCACCATATTGCCCACGTTGAAGCCGGTGAGCATTTTGTGGGTCTGCTGCGAAAGCTCTATACGGTGGGTCAGGATCACCACCTTTTTATTCTTCTCCTTGATGTACCTGCGCACGATTTCAGAAAAGATCACCGTCTTCCCGCCCCCGGTAGGCAACTGGTAGAGCAGATTAAAATCATCTGATGATTCTTCCATACAGCTGAAAATCCGATCAAGATCCTTTAGCTGATAGGCGTATAGTTCTTTTTTTTCGGCATTCTTTGCATCACTATTCCCCAAAAACCCAGTCTTTAAAAATGAATTTTGCAAAAATAAGGCATTTTAAAGCTATCTGAAGGCATCTTGGTGACTTTTAAAAAATTAAAAGAAATGATACTTATCATTTACCGATATCAAGATTTTTGCGCTTTAAAATTTCACATATCGCTACCGGTCGATCATCGATGCGCATATCGCCAAAATTAAGAGCCCAATGTCCCGATAAAAAATCCTAATAATTTACCTTTGTAATTCTTATCTAAACTACATCACATTGAACGATAGCAAAGCAAAAAAACTACTTTATAAAATAAGTGACGACGTTGAGCGCAACGGGATCATTACCAACACCCTAGTGGCAGACCTCAAAGAACTCCGCCCGTATGCGGTGGAAGAACAACGGCCCTTGCTGGCCAAAACCATTAGATTGCTCTTTGAGCACATTGAGGAAAATAAAGGTTTTGAGATTGGTATTCCTGAAGAAGAACCCATTGAAGGTCACGAAGAAGATCTTGTTATGGACGATGCTGATGAGAAAGAAAGCCTGCTCTACCTACTCAGTCTTATTGCGGAACCTGATAACAAGGCCAACAGGCTCGACCTGCGTGCATACGTGGCTGCGATGCAGGATTATTGATTTCCATCAAGCAAATTTACCCGGTTTAAAATTAGACCACTTGCCTGTGCAATGTGGTCTAATTTTATTTTTGGGTCTGCCGCAATGGCGCGCTTGAAGTCGTCCAAGTGGAGGTCGCCCCTTCCCACGTCAACCAATGCGCCCATCATCAACCGGATTTGATGCCGCTTAAAACCTGCTCCCCTTACCCGCAACAAAAAGCTTTCATCAGGAAAAAAATTTGCGGTAAACTCGGTGTTCCTCTCAATGACACAGTGGTCAACAGTAAGGACGGTTTGCGTATTTTCATTGGCCTTGTATGCAAAATTTCGGAAGTCGTGCTCACCCTCAAATAGCTGGGCAGCTTCGGTCATCAATTCAATGTTTAGCGCTCCGCGAAAGTGAATCATAAAGGGCGCGCTAAAGGGATGGTTTTTACTTCCGAAGGAAAACAGATAGAGGTATTCCTTGACCTTTGGATGCTGTATGATATTCAGATCTTTTTCAGTCGGTACAATGCTCAACACCCGGATATCCTGCGGAAGGTTTTCGTTAAACAGGTCGAGAAAACCTTCCAGTTTCAGCGGCTCATCATCCACAAAAAGTGACATATACGTCTGGTTCACCGAAACCTTGGCATCCGTTCTTCCGGCGGGAAGGATTTTGAAATTATTACGTTCCAGTATAAACTTCAGCGTACGCTGCACCATACGCTCGACAGTAAGTAAGTTGGGCTGTTTCTGCCAACCGTGAAACCGGAAACCCAGATATTGCAATTTCACCAAATAGAAGTATCGCTTATCAAACATATCGCAAAACTAAGTTTTAAACAATTACTGCCCCAGCAGCAATTCAAACCGTTTACAATGTTTAATTTTAAAATTTCTTAAAAAGAATGTAGTGGATAAGGCAAAGATCATAGAACAGCTGAGGCAGCACAAACAGAATGCACGTTTGCAGTACAAACTCAAGGAGGACGCTCAGAATTTTACCAAACTGCTTTTCCATACCCTTTTTGACCACAATACCGATCTCGACCAAAATCTTGAAGCGCTTGAGAAGCTTTTTGAAGAACTGGTGGAGCTCGCCTGCTGGGAGATCGAAAAGAAATGCAGCAAAGTTTGGCAGGATTATGTATCGGGTCTTCCAGAAATCCTGAGAAAACTCAATCTGGATGCCCAGGCCATTTATGAGAACGACCCTGCGGCAGAAAGTCTGGAAGAAGTGTACCTCGCCTACCCGGGCTTTTATGCCGTGGCAATCTACCGCTTTGCCCACGCCTTACATCTCAAGGGCTTCCCTATTGTGCCCCGCCTGATGACCGAATACGCCCACCACCTCACTGGCGTGGACATCCATCCCGGAGCCACCATTGGGGAGCATTTTTTTATCGATCATGCGACAGGCATCGTGATTGGAGAGACCGCTATCATAAAAGATCGCGTCAAACTGTATCAGGGAGTTACCCTTGGGGCACTGAGCGTAGATAAAAATATGGAAGGCATCAAAAGACATCCCACCATCGAAAATGATGTGACCATCTATGCCAATGCAACGATTTTGGGTGGCAGAACAATTGTTGGTGAAAGGAGCATCATTGGTGGAAATGTTTGGCTCACCCAGAGCGTTCCGGCTAATTCACTGGTTTCGCACCGGCCGGAGATTGAGGTTAGGGAGTTGAGGCTACCCTAAACCTTTAGGAAAGCTAACACCCAACGTCTGACAAACGCTTAATCTTTTTTATTACGAGCGACAACACTGATCGCTAAACTGAAAACAGATAGTTTTAGCGCGGGACAACCTCCATTATCTTTATCATTAACAAAGTCATTTAATTTTTTTTGAAAACTTTTCCATAAATCATCAGCACCCCCAAAAACTACTGATGATGCTAAAGTTTCCATAATTCCAGAATTAAATCTATCCACACCTCTTAGTAAGAAACTGTAGGAGCCGTATATATTGTTCTCAACGCTTCATTCTAATTTCCATAAATCTATTTGTAGTTTTTATTGGTTGTGGTATAAGTTAAACCAATATCCTACAGAGGCAACTAAAACTGTAATGAAAATCAATGACCTTATCAGCAGAGTCTTCTTTCTGTTTTTCTTAAAATCTGAAATCAACAACAAGATAAATGTTATAAATGTCAGCGGAATAAGAACGGTTAACCAGAACCAACCCAATATATTTGGTGTATATACAGCAATTTTATATTCACCTGGAACTAGAAGAATAACAAAAGAAAAAATTAGACAAATATAAAATATGTTTTTGACGGTTTGATAAGTACCACTCATGAACAAAAAATTAATTACATCCTAAATCAGAAATTGGTCTATTACTTTCCAGTACATCTTTTACTTTATCCCTATCCGGTCATTTTTTTTTAGGGATAAGCAAACGGAAATTACCGTCAAAAGCATTTACTAATTGTTTGAAAATTATATCATCTCTACCCACTTTCAATGCAAGGAGAATTTAAGCCATTGTAGAACACCAATGACGCTAAACCTTTTCCCACTTGTTTTAAATATTTAATCAAATTGGTTGTTAGCATTCGAAATTAACAAATTCCTGGTTAGATAGATCAAAACAAAACCAACACTGGAAAAGATGATAAATTCCTCTAGAAGTGAATAGTTAAACCTTTGAGGATTAATTGTAGATACTACATTTTTATATGGGAAATGACCGTTATGGACATATAATAGAAACAGAAAAACTAACAAAGATAAAAAGCAAGCTAGAAAAACCGTTTTCTTATTTTTTAAAAATGAAGACCGCAAGACAAAATAAAAGAGGATTACTGACAAGATATAAACCCAGAACGTAAAAATAAATTGCCAGGTGAACACATAGATAGCCCTATCAATTCTTCCCCATATATAAGCCTTTGGTCTTACGGGGATGATATCCGTCCATTCAATTGTTGCCTGCAAGAGATGTTTCAATAAAAACAACAAAAGTGCGATCAACAATGTTTTTGCAATAAAGATAGCCAGTTTCATAAAATGTTAGTTTTTTGATCAATCACATCCCAGATCGCTGATAGGTCTGTTGCCCTTTAACACATCCCTTACATCTTCCCAATTGGGACGGTTTATGCTTCGAGGAGTAGTATTTGCCACGCCATCATTTGATTCTTTATTGCAAAAATCTTGTATTTTTTGCTGGAAGATGGACCATAGAATATCAGCACAATTTATTGACGTATTTAAAAACTTTTGAAATCAATAAACAAATCAGCTAAGTTGAAATATCGCAACAGTTAAAATTATGAGCAAGAAGGTCGTTATTAATTCAAACAGAATTATTGAAAATTTCAACATCCTACGATTTATAAAATATAAAATGGACAGTATTACCATACTTATAAATACAATAGCCGCCGTAAAGAAAAGATAGCTACCAACCCAGGGATCAATATAAAAGCCGTAAAAAAGAAAAGATATATATATTACAGAAGAGAAATAAAATAGACATTTTATTTCTCTGAAATTTTTATTCTTATAATTTAATTTGACTAACCCTATAAATGAAATTATCAAACTAGGAAATGCAATGAATTGAACGCCTTGACTCAAAGCGATTGGTATTTTAAGTTTCAACCAATTTCCTAAAATGATAATAACGATAATGATACAAACGCTGCTCCAAAGGCAGATTTGTAAGACTCTTTTTTTTTTAAATCACCTTGCATTCTGGAATGATTATATTTTATTTTTGTTTAGATAATACCGCGAATAAAGATAACTCATTAAAGAACCTTGAATTATTAGGTAAAGTATCAAATATAGACTTATGTTGAATTTGCCATAATCCTTATCCATCATATCACCGAAATTAAACGCTATTAATCCAATGATTAGACATAATAAAATACCCGCAATATGGATTTGGATTTTATTAAATTTAGAGGTGTCTAGTTAAGTACTTATTTTAATATCCTTATAATCAATAGGTTTTGTTTTTGCCATCCGGTCAATGAGGTTGTCAAAAATGGTTTGCTTATGGATGGACCTGTTCAGGCGGTAGCTATATTCGTCCAGGTATTTTTCGATGTGGTTTTCGTGAACCCAAGAATAGACGCTCCTCAAGCCGGCCTTTAGC
>JBATUQ010000021.1:0-110188 GCA_049671285.1 Leeuwenhoekiella sp.
GCCACCGAAGCTACGCCACCGCTGCTACCATCGCTTCCCGGTTCTGGGTAAAACCGGTTAAGCACCAAAAGGGAAAATACCTGCCGGTTCAATTCGCCTTCTTGCTCATTTACCTGCTGAATCCTTCCGTAAACCTGACCACCTATAGAACCTTGTGCATCTTCCGGCATATCGAGCCCAAACGATATTTTAGGTGTGGTGATTTCGCCTTCGATATTCAAATAAACCAAAAATGGCAACTCTTGACGAAAGCGCGATTGTACACTTGCAGCTTCCCCAGAGGTTTGCGATGCCATCAATGCAGAAGCGCTGGTCTCAATATTGTATATGGCACGCAGGTCAAGCTGGGCGTTAAATGGGTCACCAGACCAACGAACTTGGCTGCTGGGTGCAAGCTCAAACCTGCGCTTTACCAGATTATACAAGCTCATCTCATAATGACCACCTTGAACGTCATACACCCCAGCCAAGTTCATCCTGCCGTTGGGGTCAAGGCCAAACTCCAGATCACCATCGCCAAACACCTGGAAATTATCCCCGGTCTGCTCGCTGATGATTACATTCACTATTGCACTCTGTCCTATATTTAACTGAGCAGTCACATCATAACCGGTAAGGGTAGCACTTTCCTCCTCGCTTTCGGTAAGGATGGCATCTGGGTTTTTCTTGTTTACAAAATTCACTATCCCTTCCCGCGATTCCAGATTGGCGGCAGATGGTGGCAGGACGTAAGTAACGTTTGTGTTTTCATTTATGGTGAGGTCAAGATCAACCACGGGGATTTGCAGATCACCGGTCACGGTAGCATCTGCATCAAAGGAGGCCGTGCCATAAAAAAGTTCGTTTTCTTCAGCCGTTGCGTCAAGTATGGTAAAATCATCCGCAGAAATCTGAAGGTCAAAGGTAGGATTGGCCAAGGTCTCAATCCCCACTTTACCGGAAACAATCAGCGTGTTATCTTCGTTGTCCCTCAGAGTAAAATCCTGCATACTTATCATCTCGTTGCTCAAGGAAACGGTTTCATTTTCCAACCTAAAGGGTACATCCAGTTGAGCAACGGTAAACTTTGCATTATTAAAATTAAGCTGCCCTTCATAATCCGGTTCTGCCAGTGTACCACTAATAGCGAATTTACCGGAGAAATCACCGGCACCATCAACCAGCTGCCCTTGTGAAAAGCCTTCCAATGCCGCCATATTAAAGCGGTTTATGTTCAGGTCCATATTTAAGTTGGCAGTATTGTTCTTAGGCACATAATCTCCGGTCAGGTCCAGATCGATCTGCCCACCGGCAAGGGCTGCATTAAAGTCGTAAGCATTACCGCTCAACGCCTTGGCATCAAGTGTGAAGGTGCCCAGATCAACATCCATTACGTTAAACTGATTAATGGCCAGATCGGCAACTATACCAGAGTCACCAAAGGGTTCCTCGACAATCAGATCTCCTGACAGATTACCCTTTGCAAGCTGCTCTTCCGGATTGAAATAATTTAGTAGGGAGGCAAGTTTGAAATTTTCAAACTGCAGTGCCAAGTGTTTCTTTTGTTCACTTGGTATTTTATCGGTAATGGCCAGCGACTGGTTTTCCCTGCTAAAAATAAACTCGTTGAATTCCAGATTGTTTTCGGTATAGATGATTTCATTTCCCTGCGGAATATTCCACGGGTTGCTGTTGATCATCAGGCTATCGGGCAGTACGTGAAAGCGCAAGCGATCCCGATTTCCGGTGATTTCCGCATCCCAATTGATAAAAGGTTTTTCATCATAAAAAGATGAAAAAGCCAATTCCATCTGGTTGTTCTGTTGCTTACCCGTGATATTTGTGCGTCTGATAGACAGAGGCCCAGCATTAATTTCATTAAAACCAAAACGAAAATCAAAAAGATCCTTATCAGTATTCATTTCAAAACCAAGACTGTCGATTTCGTTGCCGGCATAATTAATATGGGGTGCACTCAGCGCAGCGGTCAAGAAACGCTCTTTTTGGTCAAAATCCATTGAGAACGCGATGGTATCAATATCCTTGGCGTTGACCAAAAAAACCTTGTTGAGCACCGGCGCCTGACTGATACTACCTTGTAAGGTAAGGTTGACCGGGTTTGACAGCGTATCAGGAATCACAACATCCCGATAGAAATAACTGGAAACGTGCGTTTGTAAGGCCGAAACTATATGCTGTGGGGAAGCATTGCTACGCAGGTTTACGTTGATCATTTTGTTGGTCACCGAAGCGCTCGTCGTATCCTTCCTAACGTGCGCGCGCGCATTGATTTCGCCTAATAGATAGGAATGGTTGTCGTAAACCACCACACCATCATTAATATTTGTGGTAACATCAAAACCAGTACCTGCACCCACATACCGCAAATCGATATTCATAGCCGTACGGATATCGCGGGGCGTAAGACCCAAAGTCTGGAGATTGGCACCAATGACGTCCAGTTGCACATTGGCACGTGGAGCTACAGAGTCGAGTACAAACCTTCCATCGAGGTCAATGTTGATGTTGTCGTCTTTATAGGCGCTCGCCACCGTGCCCTTCCCGTTTTGCACTTGGGCATTGAGCACAAGGTCACGTATGGCATAATTGTTATAGGCAAAACTGTCTATGACCACTTCAGCTGTCGCGTCCAGTGTATTGATGCTTCCACCCGATCCTTTGGTATCCAGCGTTAAACTTACGCCACCTAACTGGTCGTTTTGCATCAGTTCATCCAGCCGGTAATCGTCAATTTTTAAATCTGCATTAAAGGCGATACGATCTGTATTTTGAAAGGCACCCTCTAAACTGACCGCTCCTTGTGTCGTGATCAGTTCGGCATTCGCCGAAATGTCTGTAGGTTGGCCTGATGCCGAAGCAGCCAAGCGCACCTGTTGCGGAAACTTGATCCCCAAACTATCCTCATTGACAAACTGAAGCAAGTCTGATCGTGTCGTACGGGCGTTAATATTGGGCAGATTAAACGAAAGTTGTTCGGGATCCATCAAGTTGGAAATCCTGCCGGAAGCTTTTATGCTGGTTGCATCGCCCCAGTTGACTGTCATATTCTTGATCTGCGTATCACTGAGCGATCCGTCAACGATCAATTTTCCGGTCAGGTCACGCCTGCTAAGGGCCAATACGTACGGGTTTTGCTTTAGCTGGGGTTGAAATCTAAAAACTTCTGATATATCTAGTCTAAAATCATCAAGACCACCCGAAATACTGGCGACTTCAGGATTATCTATAAATTCCTGAAGTGAAGGATAATTGAGTTCCTGACTACCTGATATAAAATTGTCGTTAAGTTCCACCGCTCCCCAGCCCAGTATCAGCGATTTGTTGTTAAGCTCTGCATCGAGCTGTAGCTTTTTAAGGTTCAACCCAGACCCTTCTTTGAAACTGACATTATCGATCTGCATTGAAGCGCTCTTATCTTCAAACTTGATATCTTTCACCGCTAGGTTAAAATCATTGAATACCAATGCTTCTGGATTGAATTTTCCCTGCTGCACCTCGGCACCGTTTGTAAAATAACTGATGTTGTTGTTATCGAAATCAATCTCGTCAACTTGAACCAAAAAGTCCGGCCAGGTAAATCCTGCTTCGCTTGCAGCGTTTTTTCTCGTTATGGTATCGCTGGTAGTCTCGGCAGTTGGGACGCTTGCCATTTGAACCTTGATATAAGAATTTTTTAAGCGGATGACATTGACTGCAATGTCCTGATTTTGCAAATCGGCTTTGGGAACACTCGCAAAAAACGTCTGTATATCCACGGCTGCTTTGATATCCGGTTCCGCAGATTGATAATCGAGCTGAACATCTTTTAATGTAAAATCTGATACGGCCAGATAAGGCAACGGCACGGTGTCTGAAGTTGGTTGGGGTGGTACCGGGGTTTGATGTACTTTTATTTTGGCGTTGTTCAATCTAATGGCCTCTGCCCGAAAATCAAAATTCTCAAGATCAACCTTTTCCATAACAGCAGTCAATTCCTTAAAACGGTACCGGCTATCAATACCCAACACAGCATCATTAAAAACCACGTCAAAATCGGTGAGGTTTACATCACCGATGACAATTTGAGGTGACGAAGCAGTGGTAGTATCCTGGGCCGTTTGGGTAGCTGTAGAATCAGTCGCTGCAAAAGCATCGATTAAAAACTGAAAGTTGTATCCAGCAATACTGTCCTTTCTGATAATGTTGGCACGAAGTCCGTCCCAGTCCAGTGACTCAACGCCTACCGCTCCTCCATTGATCATCGACCAAAGCGGCAGATCAGCTTCCAGTGATCGGGAATAGATCAAAGTGTCTCCTTTGGTATCTGCAAAATAAATACCTTCAAGTAAAAGATCACCACCAAACGTAAGGTACAACTTGTCGATCTGAACTTCGGTGCCGGTTTTGTCCTTTATAAAGTTAACGGCCTTGTCCTTGATGATACCCTGCCCCCACGGACTGCGAATAAAAAGTACGAGCAGAATGAAGAATAGTAGTATTCCCAGAAACACCCTTCCCAACCGGCGTAGCCAGCGTCTAGGTCGTTTCTTTTTATTGGGTTTTTTATCTTGTTTGTCCTCTTTCACAGTTAGGGGAATAAAAACAAAAATATCATATTTGGCGTGCCGTAAATACTGCTTAACCAGTATTGTGAGTTCTTTAACCTCTTGCGCATATTATAAGATTTCTTTAACAAAAAAACACCGGTTCAGAGACCGGCGTTTATATATTGGTGCGTTGACGTTTTAGCTATAAACGTCTTCTTTGCCAAAATGTTTGGTAAGCATATAGTAAACCACAACGCGGTATTTGTTACGGTTCGATTTTCCATACTTCTCAAGCACCGTATCTACAGCCTCAGTTAGTTCGGGGCCATCACTTAATCCCAACTTCTTTATCAAAAATTTATTTTTTACGGTTTCCTTTTCAGAATCGCTTCCTGCAGAAATTGTTGCCGAATCCTGATTGTAAATAGAAGGGCCACAACCTATGGTCACATTGGTAAGTAGGTCCATATCTGGCTCCACACCCAATTTTGTCTTTAGCTCTTCTGCATATTTGGCAATTAGTTCATCGCGTTTACTCATAATTTATAAAATTTAACTAGGTTAATTTAAGTTAATTAATTTTTGGTTCTAAATATACGAATTCAATCCAGTTATCAAATAACCGATTACCGTATGAAATCAAAATAGGCCAAGAGCACCTCGTCGTTTGCCTTTCTTGGGGTGAATACTTCGAGCAGTGCCGGTTTTTTAATTTCAAAAAGTTTCGCTTTCGCGGAAGCGATATCTGCTGCATTATCAGCTTTAAGATAGTCAAAGCCGTACATCGCACACAAATGGGATGCGTCCATATTATGAACCGTCTCAAAATACCGGTCAAATTTTTCCGAGTTTTTATCCCCGGGAAGAATGCGGAAAATCCCGCCACCACTATTATTGATGACTACAATCTTAAAGTTGTTAGGGATGTAATTGTTCCATAGCGCGTTGCTATCGTAGAAAAAGCTGAGGTCACCCGTGATAAGAAGTGTGGGTTGGCCACTCCCCACCGCTGCACCAATGGCCGTCGAAGTGCTACCATCAATACCGCTGGTGCCACGGTTGCAAAAAACATCGAGATTGCCCTTAAGGTCAAAAAGCTGCACATAACGCACGGTCGAACTGTTGCCCAATTGCAGTTGCATTACATCGGGAAGATTATCGAGTAAGATTTCAAAAGCTTTTAGATCAGACCAGGGAATCTCTTCCATATACTGACAATGTAGCTGGTGCCGATACTGCCGGACATTCAGCCAATATTCCTGATAATCGCTCTGTACAGGCCGCAGAAGCGGCAGGAACTTTTCCCAAAAATCATTCACGGAAACATTGAAATGCCTATTCAGACAGAAGAAGGTGTCGTACGCCTTTTTGGGATCGATGTGCCAATGGTGTTCTGGTTGGTAATTCCGCAGAAAAGCTTTTATTTTTTTTGAAATGATCAATCCCCCAAAAGTGATCAGCAGATCAGGCTGCAATTTTTGAAAGCCTTCTTCGTCCAGTGCTCCTATAATATTATCGATTCGCGTGAAGAAATTGGGATGATCCACATTTGAAGTCGTTTCAGTAAAAACAATCACTGAATGATCGCTCCCTAGAAAATTAAGAAATTGTTGCTTCACCTTACCTGATGGCAGAACACCGAGCAAAACCAATTTCTTTTTTGAGCTGTTCCAGATTTCGGCAAAGCCCTTTAAATCTTCCGTGATCAAAATTTCCTTATGTGGTTGCGGGGCCACGACTATCGGGTTGACCACCTGCTCATCAACCGTACTATAAAGCGGCTCGTAAAAAGGAACGTTGATGTGTACCGGACCCTGCTGCTCGATGGCGGTATTAAGTGCCTTGTTTATTTCCTGCTCGTTATGCTTTGTCGCTTCCCGCTGTTTTTGCTGAAACTTAGGATCTTCCACCCGCCGTTGCGGCACGTACTCTGAATACAAATTGGCCGAATATAAAATGTGGTTCTCAAAAACATTGCGTTGCCTGATGGTCTGCCCATCACCAATGTCAATACGCTCAATAGGCCGGTCTGCCGAAATCACGATGAGCGGTATATCGCTGTAAAATGCTTCGGCGATTGCGGGATAATAGTTCAAAAGGGCACTTCCCGACGTACAGACCACCGCTACCGGGCGGCGCAGTTGCTGGGCAAGCCCCAATGCAAAAAAAGCGGCGCAGCGCTCATCGACAATGCTATATGCCGTGATGGCATCGTGGTGAGAAAAACCAATGGTCAACGGTGCGTTGCGCGATCCGGGCGAGATGACCACATGATCGATGTTTTTGCTCACACAAAGTGCCACAACGGACTGCGCGACGGGAATGCTGGAGTATTTCATGAATGTTTTAAAAATACGATAATCTAACTTGCACCGAGAACCCTGCGCATGGTTTGGGTTTTATTTACGGTTTCCTGCCACTCCAGCGCTGGGCTCGACTGCGCGGTGATGCCACCGCCTACATAAATTGCTGCATCGTCTTTTAGTAATTGCATACAGCGCAAATTCACAAATAGCGATGAACTTTGCTCGGTTTGCTGGTACGCGCGATTCTCAATATTTCGGGAAGTGTTGCGAACGCGTGGCGTTTCGGTCTGATTGATTTCGCCCAAAAATCCAGTGTAAAAATTTCGATCGTAGTTCTCGTTCTCAAGGATGAACTTTTTGGCCAACTCTCGCGGGAATCCGCAGACGGCAGGCGTGGGATGCAGGGCTTCTATAATTTTTTTAAGATCAAAAGTTGGGTTGTTCAAGCGTGCTGTGATGGGTGTCAACAAATGCAGCATCTGACCGGCACGTTGATTTCTTCGTTCTCCTTTTATAACGGTCAAATCCGGCAATTGTGACAATCGGCTCAGGATTTCCTGGGTCACGAGCTCTTGCTCCTCTTGTTCTTTTGCACCCCAAACTGGTTCATTATTTGGATCAAACACCTGCGTACCGGCGAGAGCCATTGTTTTTAAAGTCTTTCCGTTGAGGGTTAAAAGTGTTTCCGGGGTAGCGCCCAGCCAAGTGCCCACTTCGGGATGGTACCATAAATAGACCAAAGCCGTGGGGTACAATATCAACAGTTTCTGAAAAGCTTCAAAAGGATTGGCACATTCGTTTTTTACAATTTGCTTCCGCGAAAGCACCACTTTTTCAAGTTTGGATTGTTTGATGGTGTTCAAAGCTTTTTCGACCAAAGCGATGTGGGAAAATTTTTGTAATTCTTCCGAAGAAAAATCAATAATTTTTTTCTGATTAAATTTCGGCAGCGCCGGAAGCGTAACGGTGGTGGGTTGACCAGGGATCAAAACGGCATTTTCGCTATTGTCAAAAGGCGCCATTACAAAACCGGTATCCCCGAAGCGCTCCGAATAATTGACCTGCTTGTCCTCTTGCATTAGCCCTTTTACCAGCGAAGTGTTGGGCTTGCGGTACAGAACGAAAGGCAATTGATCGCGGTGATGCTTTATAAAGTCATCCAGGTTTGAGGTGGTAATCATCAGGATTGTTTGGGCAAGGAAATCGTGGTCAACTTGACCAGAGAAACGAGTTCATCATTGTCATTGGTAATTTCGATTTTCCAAAGCTGCGTGGTACGGCCGCGATGGGCAAAAGTCGCTTTGGCAAAAACAAAACCTGATTTGACTGATTTAACGTGATTTGCCGCAATCTCGATCCCTCGGATAAAAAAGTCATCCGTATTCAGAAAAACCATGCTCGCGGCACTGCCCACACTTTCTGCCAGCGCTACCGATGCACCGCCGTGAAGCACTCCATCGGGTTGGTGTACTTTGGCCGAGACCGGCATTTTGGCTACTAAAAAATCCGGGCCAATGTCAATAAACTCGATGTTAAGGGTTTCCATCAGCGTGTTTTTGCAAATGGCATTGCAACGCTGCAGCAGTTCCTTTTGAGGGTTTGTCATAGCAATTGGTTTTCTTTGTAAAGATACAAAGCCTTACCCTACCACTATGGAAAAAACCGTGAACTACACCACCACCAACTCCTACTCCACACTCAATCAACTCACCAATAAAACTAAAAATATCTGGATGGTTTGCCACGGTCTGGGCTACCTGAGCAAGTACTTCATTAAGTATTTTGAAATCCTAGATCCAACTGTAAATTATGTCATTGCCCCACAAGCCCCCAGCGTGTATTATCAGGACAAGGCGTTTAAGTATGTAGGAGCCAACTGGTTTACGCGTGAGAATGTAGCAGTAGCCAAAAGCGGAATCTTAAATTATCTGGACGAAATATACAAGACGGAAATTGCTTCGGTCAAAACTAAAGACCACCGATTGATCCTTTTGGGATATTCACAAGGGGTGAGCGTGATTTGCCGATGGATGGCCGCAAGGAAGATTGAATGTGACGATCTCGTATTGCATTCTGGTGGAATTCCCGAAGAATTGGAGGCCTTGGATTTTAAATATCTCAACAACGACACGTCTGTACATCTGGTATGTGGGCGACAGGATCAATATTTGACAGCCCAACGAGTAACAGCACAGATGACCTTGGCCAATAATTTATTCGAAAAGCGATCAAATACCCATTTTTTCGACGGAAAGCACGAATTTAATCAGGCTCTTATAAAGACCATAATAGGCTAGATCATCATTCTTTTTGAGGAATTTGGCACGGAAACTGTTAAATTTTATAATTTTTGAGTATTTCGTCGAATATATTATACACTTTGAAGATTTTATTTCTATGTTTGAGGTGTCAAAAACAAAGGATGAAAAAACTTACAATCATAGCATTACTAATTTTAACCACTAGCTTTGGGTTTGGTCAAAAGCAGGAAGATTTTTCTTTAAACGGAAGTAAGGCAGTTGACATAAACCATTACCCCAGCTTAACGCCCCTAATTAACTTTGCCAACACCCCATCTTATGTTGATAAGGCTAGCCCTGTACTTAGCAAAACGATTACAGAAGAAAAAACCATCGCCAGCGAACTGCCCAAAGCTTATTTAAAATTGCATCATTTACAACGTGTTACATTTGAGAACTACACGTATTACACCATCCTCCCAAAAGAATTAGCCAACAGATTACTTACCAACTACTTGGGATGATTTAGCAGTATATAAGATTTTTCATGTGTTTATTTGGTTAGAGGACCCGTCGTACTGCGCGGGTTTTCTTTTTTTATATACTTACCGCATTTTCTGGAAATGGATGGTTTACCAAATGCACCTTAACTACAACAGATTTGCTAATTGGTGTCCGGCTTTCTTTTGCGAAATGGTTGTAAGGGACCAAAGAATTGGTCTCCGGAAAGTATGCTGCCAGATTTGCTCGGGGAATCTCATAGGGAACGACCAAAAACTTTTCCGCTTTTCGCACGATGCCATCATAATGGCTGCTGAGATTGATCACACTGCGCTCCTGAAAACCAAACTGCACCATATCGTCAGGATTCATAAAGATTACCCGCCTTTCGCCATAAACGCCTCGATACCTATCGTCCAAACCATAAATGGTTGTATTGAATTGATCATGTGAACGAATGGTCATCAACAGAAATTCATTAGATGCCAACTTGTGTTCGGGAAGTGCATTTAAGGTCAATTGAGCCTTTCCTTCCGGAAGCATGCCAAAATCGAGTTCGCGGGCGTTGTTGGGCAGGTAATACCCAGAACCTTCCGCGCGGCGGTTGGTGTCTTTAAAACCTTTGGCAACCTTATCAATATATTCCCTGATCAGGTCATAATCTTCACCCAAGGCTTTCCAATCCACAGAATGACCCTCAGAGAAATATTCTCGGGCGATTGATGAAATGATTTGCGGTTCACCAAGTAAATGTTCTTCAACCGGTTTGAGCACGCCTCGGGATTTGCGCACCTGCCCCATACTGTTTTCTATGGTCAGGCACTGGTTTTTTCCCTTGATGGTTTCTTTTTCAGACCGTCCCAAAGTGGGTAGGATAATCGCAGAGCGTCCGGTAACCAGATGCGTCCGGTTCAGTTTGGTACTCACTTGCACCGTAAAATCACAATTGTTGATTGCTTGGGCAGTGTATTGTGTATCTGATGCTGCCATCAGGAAATTTCCACCCAGGCACATAAAAAACTTGGCCTTCCCCTCGTGCATGGCCTGCATAGCACCAACCACGTCAACGCCTTCTTCGGTGGGTGGGTCAAAATGAAGATGTTCCTTGATCCTTGCGTTGAGGTCTTTTTCAACATAGTGCATGATCCCGACGCTTCGGTCTCCCTGTACATTACTATGACCGCGCACCGGGCAGGTTCCGGCATTGGGTTTACCTAGGGCTCCTTTTAGCAAGAGCAGGTTGACATATTCGCGGATATTGGCCACCCCATTTCTATGTTGGGTAAGCCCCATGGCCCAGCAAACGATAATTTTACTTTTTTTGGAAAGTACCGCGACCGTCGCATTGATTAAATTTTCCGGCACTCCGCACGCTTCCAACAGCTCCTTTTCATCGTATTTTTCGAGATCTGTAATCAAGGTATCGTAGCCAGAAACATATTTGTCGATAAATTCGTGATCAAAAACCGAATGGTCAACACTATCTAAAAGTGCAAGTTTTTTGAGGATTAGTTTAATCAACGGAATGTCCTGATTTATTTTCACCGGAAGGTGCAGATCTGCCATTTTTTCGCCGCCGCCTATGTATCCCTTTACTTTCTGCGGGTTTTTAAAATTGACTAAACCAGTTTCGAGTAATGGATTGATACTGATAACCTTACCACCGTTTTCCTTGCATTTCTCAAGTGCCGAAAGCATTCTAGGATGATTGGTCCCGGGATTCTGACCTGCGACGATGATCACTTCGGCCTCATAAAAATCTTCCAATTTTACGGTTCCTTTTCCAATACCCAACGTCTCAACCAGTGCTTTTCCACTCGATTCGTGACACATATTGGAACAATCTGGCATATTGTTGGTGCCGAATGCCCTGGCAAAAAGCCCGTATAAAAACGCAGCTTCGTTGCTGGACCTTCCGGAAGTATAAAAAATAGCTTCGTCAGGATGGTCGAGGTCTTTCAATGCTTTGGCAATTGCCTTAAAAGCAAGTTCGTAGCTAATGGGCTCATAATACAGCGATCCTGGCCTCAAGATCAACGGCTCGGCGATACGCCCCAGTTTATTGAGGTCATAGTCTGAGAACCACGACAGTTCTTCAACCGAGAACCTTTTGAAAAAATCAGCACCGATGGATTTTGTTGTGGCTTCGTCTCCCAAAGCTTTGGCTCCATTCTCACAATATTCGGCGATGGGCGATGGATCTTTAGGGTCTGGCCAGGCACAACTGGGACAGTCAAAAGCATCCTTTTGGTTCATTTTAAGCAGGCCATCCATGGCACGCAGGGCGCCCATTTCCTTAAATGTGTGTTTGATCGTTTCCCGTATGCCCAGCATCCCTGCGGCCTCGCGCACCGGATCTTTTAAGGTGAGTCCGGTAAATTCTGTGGGGCTGTGTATTGAAACATTCCGTTTAAAACTGCTTTGGGCCATAATGTGGAATCTTGAAATTCATTTACAAGATACCAATTCCGACAGCGGACGAAAATTAAAGTTTTCTTAATGATGAGTAGGCCTAATGATCCCAATTTAGTTTCTCAGGCCTAGTATTTATAATAGCTTTTAAATAATGATAAAAGCTATCTGCGTTGCTTTTTTAGTTGATATCGATGAACAATCCCCACGAGTACATTGGGTTGACCTTTCCTATTATTTGACTCATTTTAACTGAATTTAATAATGTCATTAAAATTCGCTTTAGACAGCACCTCCACTGAGCCTGTGTGCATTTCGGAAGGTCTATTCCTGCCGGGTAATATTCATTTTAACAAGTTTCTGAAGTGTAAAAAATTTGAACACGGAATTAGGTTGTTCATAGACTTTGCTTTCTAAAAGAGCATTTTAGTTGAAGACTACATTAATTAAAAATTCGTCGTTTATTCCTTTTAGGTTTCTTAAAAGTGTCCAGTATAATTATTGCGCAGTATTGATTATATTGAAATTATCAAAAACCGAATTGAGTAATTGTGAAACCCCACCTCAAAAGAAAACTTCAAGCGCAGTACAATGGTTTCCTGCAAACCCCTACCCTGTTTTCAGGTTTATACGATGATATGGAATTCTTTCAGATAGACAGGGAATTTCCTGACCATCTAAACCTTTCTGAAGGATTTGAGATTCCAGAAAACATCCGCCTCGGCCAGCGGATGGAATATTATTTTCAAGAGGCGGTTGACGAAAACAGGCGATTCCGGATGATTGCTAAGAACCTGCAGATTATTCACCAAAAGGAAACGCTTGGTGAGATCGATTTTCTGCTTTGGGATACGGCAAAGCTACAAGTGCTTCACATTGAACTGGCATACAAATTCTACCTATTCATACCCGATCAAAATAGGCATTGGACGGAAAATTGGCAAGGCGTCAACCTACGGGATAATTTGCACAAAAAGCTGGATAAATTCCGGCAGCAGCAATTACCGCTACTGTATAAAAAAGAGGCACTTCCGCAGTTATTGGAACTGGATATTCAGCCTCGGGAAGTGATCCAAAAGGTTTGTTTAAAAGGACAACTGTTTCTTCCGCTTAAAGCGAAATTGACCACTCCACGTATCAATGCATCTGCCGTGATGGGCAATTGGTTTCCGCTGGAAAAACTGGAAATGGTGGGTGCCGGTAAGGCCGAAATTTTTATTCCGCCAAAGAACGACTGGGTTTCCATTCCCGATAACGATTTGGCCGAATGGCTGACCCCTTCCGAAGCTAAAGAACTTCTTTTTTATCTGAAAAAAAATCAACAATCCACCTTGATCTGGCTACGCTTCCCCGGCGGCGAACTGCAACGGCACTTTGTGGTTTGGTGGGATTGAAATTTAAGGATTGCATAATTCTAGGTTCAAGGTTTAAAATTTAGAAGGTTTTCGAGTATTCCAACTTCTGAATTTGCGGAAGTTAAAATATACCGAGCAAACCGGTTAAAAAGTTCGAAGTACGATAAACTTACAAATCCCTCCCTTTTCCCAATCCCCGATTAACTATTTTACTAATTCACCATTCCCCCTCGATTAACGTTCCCTTGACAAGGTTTACCATTTCGTTAGTAGCCTGGTTGATGGTTGATGTCTAGTTTTAAATAAAAACCAATACTATGATAAAGCCAAAAACGAAAGCACCAAAATTAGCACTCGAACTTATAAACGATACGCGCTGGGAGCTCGAAGTTCAAAAACCAGACACCTATACGATGATTGTTTTTTATCGTGGCTTACACTGCCCGGTGTGTAAGAAATATTTGAAGGAACTGACTTCCAAACTGGATAAATTCACCGATCGCGGAGTGAACGCCATCGCTGTCAGTATGGATTCTGAAAAGCGGGCAAAAAAAGCCGGGGAAGAGTGGGAAACGGGCGATTTGCCCATAGGTTATGACATGAGTCGGGAAACTGCCGAAGAATGGGGACTGTTCATTTCCGAAAGTATAAAAGATGAGGAACCGGATATTTTTTCGGAACCGGCTTTATTCCTGATTGATAAAGAGGGAAAAGTTTTTTACACGTCAATACAATCCATGCCTTTCGCCCGTCCCCAATTTGATGATATCGCCAAAGCAATTGACTTTGTACAGGAGAAAAATTATCCTGCGCGTGGAGCGGCGTAAGTGTATTCTTATTTAAATAAAACAAAACCTGCCATTTGGCAGGTTTTGTTTTTTCAATATATTGCTGAAAAATTTTATAATGACGTATCGTTCCGTTCTTGTTTTCTTATTCATATGCTATGTCTCATCAGTTTCAGCAAATACCGATCCCTTCAGTTTTCCGATTCAGGAAAATCAGAAACTTGTCAACACTTTCTCCACAGATTGGCAACAGAACATCTCTTTACACTTTGCGATTTTAAAGAATAGGGATTCTAAGACCTATGATATACAGCCTTTCTATGTTTCTGAAGAAAGCAACATTCAAAAACTTAAACCGGTCACCTTGGACGAAGAACCAGAGATTATGTCCCTGCACGTCGATAACGGTGCAGCGACTACCCTATTAAAACTTAAAAATGGTATTGAGGTTGTAGATTTTTCTTTGGATGGAAGTTCAACAACCAATTTTTCTTTAGGAAAAGAAACACAGGATTACAAAACCATCCTGCGCAGCGACGGCTTTTCCTGTCTGGTCAACTACGCGGATAACAACCTCAAATTGATCGTCATTGAAAATTCAAAATCTATCCGCAGACAAGTGCGCCGAGTTGAAAAACCCATACAACAGTTTTTTGATGATCTTTATAAAAACAGTTTGCAGACTGTGGAAACTATGGAGTATTTGGATAAAAGTTCAATTTCTGAATCGAAGTGCTACGCAGATGGTGACCAACTATACTTTACCCTTGACAACAGCAAACAGGCGTCCACTTCTATTGTAGCGATAGATATAACAAACAATGATCCTATTGACGAGGCGTACCGGGTTGGGACATTCAATGAGGATATGCTGAAAGATTACAACTCCTTTTTAGTGGGGAATGATTTGTTCGGTATTTCCGTTGGTAAAGAGGATTTTCAATTGCAAATTTCAGAACTTGGAGATGATTCCTTGAAAAAATAACCATTAATACCAAAGACTTAATCGACCAGGATATCAAAGGTGATTTTGAAACGTTTTCCAAGATGGCTTCTAAAAATAGAAACCGACCTACCGTTGTGGTAAATCCTACTAAGGATGGTTCCCTCAAAGTGAAAATGAGTTATGTGGACAAGAATCAGTACCAATACAATTGGTGGTTTCACAATTGGATGTTTCAGAATATGATGTGGCAGCAGCATCAAATGATGATGCAACAGCATATGAACAGAACCTTGCAATCCTTACCAAAATTTGGACCGGCTGCACCAGACGATATGCTGTACTTTTCTGAATCTTCGCTTGAATTTTTAATAGCCCCAGATGGTGTATTACAATCGGGAGATTCAGTAGAAACCATCTACAAGGCTATTGATAAGGAACCTTATTTGGAACGCTTTAAAAAAACCAAAGCTTTCAAGGATCTATCCGTCAGTTTTAGAAAAGAAGGATACAGTATTATTTATTTCGATCCCAGTTATGACAATCTTGAAATCAGATATTCTAAATACGACTGATTTACTTTCTACGATCTATCAACACCTGCTCAATATCTTTTAAAGCGAAACCTTTTGCTTTTAAAAGAATTAGATAGTGAAATAATAAATCGGCACTTTCATTGAGGAACAGTGCATCATCGTCGTCCTTGGCTTCAATAACCACTTCTACAGCTTCTTCCCCAACTTTCTGTGCGATTTTGTTGATACCCTTACGAAAAAGATCAGCGACATAGCTTTTCTCATTTTCCTGATTGTCGTGGCGTTCTGTGATCGTTCGTTCTAATTCGGTGAGGAATCCAAAAGTTTGCTCATTTTCTTCTCCCCAACAATTGTCAGTCCCTTTGTGACAAGTTGGCCCTTGTGGATTTACCGAGATCAATAGGGTGTCGTTATCACAATCGTTTTTGATGGAAACCAAATGCAGGAAATTACCGCTCTCCTCACCTTTGGTCCACAGGCACTCTTTGCTGCGGCTGTAGAACGTCACTTTTTTGGTCTCGTTGGTGTTCAGGTATGCTTCCGCATTCATATAGCCCAGCATCAGGACATTCTTGGTCTTTTCATCTTGAATGATCGCCGGCACGAGTCCGTTGGCATCGTATTTAATTTTCATTGTGCTTTTATTTTTTTTCGCAGCCGCGGAAATATTATATCCGTACCGGAATATTCTTGTTTTTTAATTCTTGTTTCAGCTCAGGTATGTCTATTTCGTGAAAGTGAAACACACTGGCCGCCAAAGCCGCATCAGATTTTCCGTTGATGAACGTATTTGCAAAATGTTGCACATTTCCAGCACCTCCGGAAGCGATGATGGGAATATTGAGCTTGCCACTAAGTTTCGCCAATGCCTCATCAGCAAAACCATTTTTAGTTCCGTCGTGATCCATGGAAGTGAATAGGATTTCACCGGCTCCCCGATTTTCCACTTCCTGAGCCCATTCAAAAAGATCGAGTTCCGTTGGAACTTTACCGCCAACTAAATGTACCGTCCATTTTCCGTTAATCTGCTTAGCATCAATTGCCACTACGACACATTGCGAACCAAATTTTGCCGCCAGATCGTTGATCAATTGCGGATTTTTTACCGCCGAAGAATTGATCGAAACCTTATCGGCTCCATTCTGAAGCAGGACATCTACATCTTCCACAGAAGAAATCCCACCACCCACGGTAAACGGAATATTGATTTTTTCCGCTACGCGCAAGACTAAATCGGCTAAGGTTTTGCGACGTTCCTCTGTTGCCGAAATATCGAGAAAGACGAGTTCATCTGCTCCGGTCTCCGCATATTTCGCAGCCAGTTCCACCGGATCACCGGCATCACGAAGATCAACAAAATTGATCCCTTTTACGGTTCTTCCGTTTTTAATATCTAGACAAGGGATGATACGTTTGGTCAACATTCTTATTATAATTTCTATTATTATTTCAATCTGTCTGCATACTGCGATTAAAAACTGAATACTACTTTTTCAATATGAATCCTTCCAGCTGCTTCAGACTTATCCGGTTTTCATAAATCGCTTTCCCGATAATGACTCCTTCGCAACCCAATTCTGCCAATTGCGGTAATTCGTCAAAATGAGAGATTCCGCCAGAGGCTATTAACTTTAAGTTCTCTACTGCGCTTGAATTGGCACCATCTTGATTGCGCTCGATGTGACATTCTTCCAGTATTTTCTCGTACAAATCAAAAGAAGGACCTTCGAGCATCCCGTCTTTGCTGATGTCCGTGCAAATTACGTAGGATACCCCTTCTTTCTGATACTCCTTTATAAACGGAATTAACTCTTCCTTAGATTCTTCCAGCCAGCCGCTCACTGCAACTTTTTCATTCTTGGCGTCTGCGCCCAAAATGATTTTATCAGCGCCAAATTTACTCAACCAACTTTTAAACATTTCGCGATCTTTTACGGCAATGCTACCGCCGGTAATCTGGCGAGCACCGCTTTCAAAGGCAATGCGCAAATCGATGTCAGTTTTGAGTCCGCCACCAAAATCAATTTTTAGCGTGGTCTGCGAAGCGATTTGTTCCAAAACCTTATGGTTTACAATATGCTTGCTTTTAGCGCCATCCAGATCCACCAAGTGCAAATATTTGATGCCGTGCGCTTCAAACTGCTTGGCCACTTCTAGCGGACTTTCATTATATATTTTTTTGGTACTGTAGTCGCCTTTGGACAAGCGAACGCACTTGCCGTCGATGATGTCTATTGCTGGGATGACTCGCATTTTTTATTCCTTATTTTTTATTCCTTATTTGTTGTTCTGTTGTTTGAATTTTTGACCTTTAAATTCTGACTTTATCAAATACGCCATAAATCCACCAATTTTATTCTGAATTTCTTGGCACTTGAGAGATTCCTCTTGGAACATTTTTTCCGAAATTAATGCTTTGTCAAAACATCGGTAAAGTTGAGATTTTACTTCTCCCGCGCTTCCTTTTGCATAACTTAAAAAGTTTATGAATTCCTTATTTCCACCTCTATCAAAACCTTCGGCAATATTGTAGATCACAGATCCGGAACTTCTTTCCATTTGATTATGTAGTGCATAATTCGACCCGACACCGGTTTTTTGAAAAAGCCTTTCAATGTCTTGACACAAAGTTCTGGCAAGTTGCCAGATTTCAAGTTCTTCAAACCTTTTAATAGTTCCCATTTTTTGAAAAATTGAATAAGGAATAAAAAATTACGAACAATATATAAAAGCGCTAAAGCTGACGAAAATTTTCTAGAATTTTTGCGCCTGCTTTAGCGCTTTTTTCCGGATGAAACTGTACCCCATAAAAATTATCCTTTTGTAATGCCGAAGCATAATCTACTTCGTAATGCGTCTGAGCGATTCTTTCGGCACAGTGAGTTGCATAAAAACTATGTACCAAATACATATAGGAATTTTCAGCAATACCGTTGAAAAGCGGTCCTTTTAAATTGCTTATTTCATTCCAACCAATTTGTGGAACTTTTACTGCGTTTGAGAACTTAACGACATCCACATCAAAAATACCCAAACCTGTGGTATCACCTTCGGTGGTGTGGTTGCACATCAATTGCATCCCCAGGCAAATGCCCAATACGGGCTGCGTAAGTGTGGGTATGACTTTGTCCAGCCCGGTCAGTTTAAGTTTGGCCATCGCACTACTCGCCTCGCCTACTCCTGGAAAAATCACCTTATCCGCAGCTCGAATGACTTCGGCATCATCAGATAAAATGGCATCTATACCCAACCGTTTAAAAGCAAACTTGATGCTCTGGATGTTTCCTGCGCCGTAATTTATGATTACAATCCCCCCGGCCCCCGAAGGGGGATTTGACTGTGATTCTTTCTTTGTATTTCTTGTTTCAATCATGAATTAAATTCTCAAACTTTGCCGAGGCAAAGTTATGATTTACAGTTCCCCCTTCGGGGGTTAGGGGGATTACAGCATCCCTTTCGTACTCGGCAATACCATTTTATCCGGATCGCGTTTTACGGCTACTTTTATCGCTTTCGCGAAAGCTTTAAAAATTGCTTCTATTTTATGATGCTCGTTGGTTCCTTCCGCCTTTACGTTTAAATTGGCTTTGGCACCATCGGTAAAGGATTTGAAGAAATGGTAGAACATTTCGGTGGGCATCTCCCCTATTTTCTCCCGGTTGAAATCAGCTTCCCAAACCAACCAGTTTCTTCCGCCAAAATCAATCGCTACCTGCGCCAGACAATCGTCCATTGGCAGGCAGAAACCGTAACGCTCAATACCCAATTTGTTTCCCAAAGCCTTGGCAAAGAGTTCTCCCAAAGCAATCGCGGTGTCTTCTATAGTGTGGTGCTCGTCAACTTCAAGATCGCCGTTTACACGGATGTTTAAATCCATCGACCCGTGGCGCGCCAATTGATCGAGCATGTGATCAAAAAAGGCGAGACCGGTCTTGATATCGCTTTTTCCGGTTCCGTCGAGATTGAGTTCGATTTCGATATCGGTTTCATTGGTTTTACGAGAGATGGAAGCAACCCGATCTCTTAGTTTTAAAAACTCATAGATCTTCTGCCAATCGGTGGTTTTTAGGGCAATTACCTTTTGTAGCTCCTCGTCACTCGTGCTGAGTTCTTCACTACCCAAATCAGTATGATCTGCTATGAAAATTCCTTGAGCACCCAAATTCTTCGCTAATTCCATATCGGTGGGGCGGTCACCTATGACAAAGCTATTTTTCAAATCATATGAATCAGAAAAATAACTTTTCAGAAGACCTGTACGCGGTTTGCGAGTGTCTGCATTTTCTTTGGGCAAGGTGCGATCAATAAAGACCTCGTTAAAAATGACGCCTTCGTTTTCAAAAGATTTTATAATGAAATTGTGCACAGGCCAAAAAGTATCTTCCGGGAATGAATCGGTTCCCAAGCCATCCTGATTGGTGATCATTACGAGTTCAAAATCCAATTCGTTGGCGATTTTACCGAGATAGCTGAACGCCTTAGGGTAGAAGGTCACCTTCTCAAAAGCATCTACTTGATAACCTGGAGGTTCCTGAATAAGCGTACCGTCACGATCTATAAAAAGTACTTTTTTCATGGTTGTATTTTTACAATTGGCTACTCAAGTTCGTTGAGCGCTGCAATGAGTTTTTTGTTTTCTTCTGGAGTGCCTACCGTGAAGCGCAAGGTATTTTCACATAATGGCTGCGTGCTTCGGTTGCGCACCACAATTCCTTTTTTGATCAATTGCTCATAACGCTTATTGGCATCATCCACTCTTGCAAGAATAAAATTAGCTTCAGAAGGAAACAAATGATCAACAAATCGTACTTGAAGTAACACTTTATATAAAGCGTCTCTTTCTTCTAAAATTGAATTGATTTCTTTCTGAACTGTACTCGAATCCAGAATGCGTTCTAAAGCCTTTTTCTGTGTAAGTTCGTTTACGTTATAAGGCGGTTTAATTTTGTTCAGTACCGAAATAATTTCCGCGGAAGCGAAACAAATTCCCAACCTGATTCCTGCCAATCCATAAGCTTTAGAGAGGGTTTGGGTCACGACCAAATTTGGATATTCGTGCAGCTTGGTCGTCCAACTTTCCGCCGCGGCGAAATCAATATACGCTTCATCAATGATGACCAAGCCTTTGAACGAAATCAATAATTTTTCAATAAGCGCTGCATCAAAACTGTTTGCGGTGGGATTGTTTGGTGAACAAAGAAAAAGCAATTTAGATTGATGATCTACTTGCTCTAAAATCTGATTGACATCCGGCTGAAAATCTTCAGTAAGTAATACTTCACGATTGGCGATGTCATTGGTCGCTGCCAGTACGCCGTACATGCCATAGGTGGGCGGCAAGGTGATGACGTTGTCCTTTTTGGGTTCGCAAAATGCCCTAAACAATAAATCAAGCACTTCATCGCTTCCATTCCCCAGTAAAATCTGGCCCGTCGGAACCCGCTTTACCGAAGACAAATGTTGCTTCAACGTGACTTGTTGCGGATCTGGATAGCGGTTTACACCGTTGTTATACGGATTCTCATTGGCGTCCAAAAAAACCATATCCTCGTGAAAATCTTTAAACTCGTCACGGGCTGAGGAATATGGTTTTAACCGGGCGACATTATCGCGAACAAGCTTATCTAAATGAAAATTGGTCATTGTGAGTTCGTTTTAGCGAGTTTGTTCAACCGAAGCGTTACCGCATTTTTGTGTGCCTGTAATCCTTCAGCTTCTGCCATAAGTTCAATGGCCTGCCCTATGTTTTGAATCCCGACAGGAGACACTTCCTGGAAGGTCATACTTTTCATAAAACTATCCAGATTTACGCCGCTGTATTGCTTGGCATAACCGTTTGTAGGAAGCGTGTGATTGGTTCCGGATGCATAATCTCCGGCGCTTTCGGGCGTGTAATTACCAATAAAGACCGAACCCGCATTGGCAATATTATCTACATAAAACGCATTGTTTTCTGTAGCGACAATGAAATGTTCCGGGCCGTATTCATCAATAAGTTCAAGTGCTATTTTGTGATTTTCGACGAAAATGAGTTTGCTATTGGCGATAGCCTTTTCGGCAATGTCTTTTCTCGGAAGCCGTTCAATCTGTTTCTCAATCTCCTTTTCTACGGAAATAATTAAATCATTAGAGGTCGAAACCAAAATCACCTGACTGTCAGTACCATGTTCTGCCTGGCTCAACAAATCTGAAGCGACAAAAGATGCATCTGCAGAATTATCAGCCACAACCAGCAGCTCAGAAGGTCCAGCCGGCATATCGATGCTTACGTTATATTTGGTGGCCATTTGCTTAGCAACGGTCACAAATTGATTACCGGGACCAAAAATCTTATACACTTTGGAAATGGTCTCCGTCCCAAACGTCATAGCACCAATCGCCTGAATACCGCCGACTTTATAAATTTTATCAATTCCGCAAAGTTGCGCGGTGAACAAAACCGCCGGATTGATTGCACCTTGTTTGTCTGGAGGTGTGCATAAAACCACCTCTTTGCAACCCGCTATTTTTGCCGGAATGGCCAACATTAAAATGGTCGAAAAAAGCGGTGCCGTTCCTCCGGGAATGTACAGCCCCACTTTTTGAATGGGCCGTTTTTCCTGCCAGCAGTTGACACCTTCGGTTGTTTCTACCCTTACCGGAGCTGTGCGCTGTGCTTCGTGAAATTTCTCAATATTTTTTTTGGCGAATGTTATGGCGGCTTTCAAATCTCCGGCTAAGTCCGCTGAAGCTGATTGTATTTCTTTATAAGAAACCAGAAGGTCTGGAATATCGATCCCGTCAAATTTTTTTGTGTACCGAGCTACGGCAGCATCGCCTTTTGCTTGTATGGCTTCGAAAATTTGTAAAACGGTTCCCTCTATTTGGTCGTAAGTTTGGGTAGGACGCTTTAAGACTTCCTGCCAACTACTTCGATCGGGATTCTCTATTTTGATCATCGTTTTTGTTCTTTCGTTTGGTGAAATTAAAGCACCATTTTCTCAATATCACTCACCAAAATTCCCTGCGCACCAGAATCTTTAAGTTTGTCAATCACGTCCCAAAACTCGTTTTTATCAATTACAGAATGCACACTGCTCCAGCCTTTTTCTGCTAGCGGAAGTACCGTTGGGCTCTTCATCCCCGGTAACATTTGGATAATGTCATCGAGGCGATCGTTGGGCGCATTGAGCAGCACATATTTGTAATCCCGACCTTTTAAAACAGATTTGATGCGGAAAACCAACTTGTCTAAAATCTCCTGTCTTTCAGAATCGATTTTTGAGGAAATGGCCAATACTGCTTCAGATTTAAGCATGATCTCCACTTCTTTCAATCCGTTTTTAAACAAGGTACTTCCGCTGGAAACGATGTCACATATGGCATCTGCCAGACCAATATTTGGGGCGATTTCGACCGAACCGTTGATGATATGAAGATCTGCATTCACATCAAATTTTGAAAGATATCCAAGAACCGTGTTGGGATAGGAAGTCGCAATTTTCTTCCCCTCAAAATCTTTGACGGAATCGTATTTAGTTCCTTTTGGCACCGCCAAGGAAACCCGGCATTTGGAAAAACCAAGTTTTAGGGCGATGGTAATATCCTCTCCTTTTTCGATCAGAACATTCTCTCCTATGATTGCGATGTCAACCACACCGTCCCTTAAATATTGTGGGATATCCCCGTTTCGCAGATAAAATACTTCCAAAGGGAAGTTGGCTGCACTGGCTTTAAGCTGATCGCGGCCATTGTCAATCGACACGCCACAATCTTTTAAAATTTTTAAAGAATCTTCATTAAGCCTACCCGACTTCTGAATAGCAATTCTAATTTTTTTGGACATTTTAATGTTGTTTGGCTTGATCCATTCTAAACAGAAAACCCGCTTGAACGAATCAAACGGGTTATTGTTAATTATACGTGAATTACATACACAACATCTTTACCTCGCTTGACCGCGTAAATAAAAATGATGATGATGTAGGTTTTTTGTATTCATTCTGAAGTAAAAGTACAATAATTGATGGCATTCTAAAAAGTGAAATGCAGCTTTTTTAATTGTCTCCTAAAATTAAAGGCATACCATCACTACCACCAATTACAATAACTTTGGTATTTGGCGATTTAGATAATTCCAAGGTAGCCTCGATTCCTTTATCACGTAAAATCTGATCATTTAAAGACTGACTCAAAATACGATTGGCATCAGATTTACCCTGTGCCTGAATGATCTGGCGTTCAGCTTCTTTTTGAGCCGAAATCAACCGGAACTCATACTCCAATGACTCTTGTTCCTGCTTTAATTTTCTTTCAATAGCCTGCTTAATTGTTGCCGGAAGGGTAACATCCCGAACCAATACCTCGTCCAGTTGAATGTACTGATCTTCAATTATAATTTTAGTTTCGTCAAAAATTTCTGCCTGTATAGCATCTCTTTTTGAAGAATATAACTGTTCTGGTGTATAACGACCCACTACAGAACGTGCTGCAGAACGTATAGTAGGCAATAAAATACGGTTGAGATAATCGTCACCTATCTCTTGGTGCAACTTTCCTAAATCCTGTACTTTTGGCTGATACCAGATCGAAGCTTCGAGTTTAATGTCAAGTCCATTTGAGGACAACACATTCATAACTTCCTTAAGCTCCTGGCGCCTCACTTCATAAATGTACACCTTGTTCCAGGGAGCAATAAGGTGAAAACCTTCACCCAGTGCAGGTTGATCAGTCACAACACCTTCACCAAACGGTTCATACAGCACACCGGCCTGACCGGCGTCAATCGTAACCACCGATTTTACCATTATTATTATCAATATGAGAATACCAATTACCACGGGAATACCTATTTTAGGCAGTCGTTCCATAAATTCTAAATTTTAAATTAGTCCGTTATATTTTCTAAGAAACCACTCGGCCGCCAGACAGGCAGCGATAATAAAAAGCAAGATTTCCAACGAGATCAAAGGTACGCTTTTTAACGTACTTTTTTGAATTGGAACATAGCTCTTATCTAAAGTTAGCGTATCGATCAGGCTTTGCCAGTTTTCAGGAGTTATGACCTGACCACCCGTGGCCGAAGCCATAGTTTGAAGCTGATGCCAGTTGGCGCTTAAAAACTGTTTTTCGGCATCAAATGGGATAATGGTAAAACTGCCCGATTTGCTGATATTTTCTGAAGCGACCTTGACCGTAAAATCATAAGTACCGGGCACCAACGAACTCAGATTGACCCGGTAGCGATCTGCGGTGGCGATCAGCGGTAACTGTCTTTGCTCTCCAGTGTCTGTGTTTTTTAAAGTAATGCTAAGGCTCTTGCCCACATCTGGGTTGTAATTTCTGTCGAAATAAGATGCGTTTAAAACCAAATTTTCGCTTCCGTAGTAAAACGATTCATAATTTAACTTTAGGCGTTCCCGTTGGTCTTTGAGAGCGGCAAACTGAACCAGGCGATTCACGAAATCATCAAAATTCTCAAAACTGCCTGTGTCGAGAAACACTTGCGAACGCCAGCGCCATATTCCTGTTCCCAAAAGTATTACCTGCCTGCGGTCATTTTTTTCCAATATGGAAAGCAAGGGAACGTCTGTATTGACCTGACCTATTTTTTTATAAAATATAGTTTCAAAAGGCGCATTAACGGTGAATCCGCCGAACGGCGAAAGCAAAGGCGGCAAATTGTCAAACTGCATCTCCCCAATCGCAAAGGCCGAAAATCCAGTATTGACCAGCGGTTGTACTTCATCGGTTTCCCGGCTAAAATTTAGCTCAAAGCTATTTTGCGCCTGATTGATGAAGGGAATGTTAGCGTTTTCACCAATCACGGTGATCACGTTCTTCTGAAATTTATCCAGTTCGGCATAGAGCGCTCTAAAACTGGCTTCGGGTTCAAACAGAATGACCAGATCGTATTCAGTTAACTCTTGGTTTACACTTGCTACTGGAGACAGTTCGACCTCTCGGAGTTCGTTGCTTTCAATCGCCTTTTTCAAAGCGCCCAGATCGGGATGTAATGTACCATAAACAAGAAGCACTTTGCTTTTCTGATCGATAACTTCTACCGCAAAATCCTTACTGTTGTTTTCCTGATTCTTTTCAGGAATGTTGCTGGTCACAAGCGCTTTATAAGTATTGACCCCCACGGTCGAAGCATTTAGGTAAAACTGTATGGCTTCGGTAGGATCGCTTTCACTTAAGGAGATTTGCTTGGAGCGCAAAACCTGATTGTTTGCAAGAAGTTCAACTTTAGCATCTGTTGCCTTTTCGCCAGTATATTGAACCATTATTTCAACAGGAAATTCATTTTTCAGGTAGGCATAACGATTACTGTTGACCTGTTTGACGGCAAGATCTTCATAAGTGGCCGTATCGCCTACTGCTACAGCAAAAGTCTTCGCATCCAGAGATTCGGCAACATAGCGATAGTCCTCACCTACCGTGCTGTTTCCGTCAGTGATAAGGAGAGGCACATAGTTGCTAAAACGGTAAATGTTGTTCAGCGTGCGCAGACTTTTAGCAATATCCGTTTGAGTTTGGTCAAAATCAAGGCTGTCCATCGTGTTGCTTTCAAAACCAAATTGATACACATCCAGATCAAACCGTTCATTGAGGATTTCGCTTTCGCGAAAGCGTTTCAGTAGCTCTCGAACTTCGCTTTCCTGTTCTAGATTGGTAATGGAAGCCGAATTGTCAACCGCGATGGCAAGAACAGGCTTTCTGGTAGTGTAGCTGGTTTCGGTAAATTCTGGATTGATAATGAGGAGCAAAACAGCGAAAAGCACCAAAAATCGAAAAGCCGTAAGGGCAAACCGAAGTATGCCCTTTTGCTTGCTTTTATAATAAAAGAAAAATGACACACCCAACGCAATTATCCCAGTCAGGATAATATAAAGAATGGTGAGTGCAGTCATCTAAAATCTGGTTCTAAGTTAACATCCCGCCATCAACCTGAAGCACTTGCCCCGTAACATACGCGCTCATATCGCTCGCCAGAAACACACAGGCGTTGGCAATATCTTCAGGAGTTCCGCCCCGTTTCAGGGGGATGGCATCGCGCCATCCGGCGACGGTTTTCTCGTCAAGTTTTGCGGTCATTTCGGTCTCAATAAAGCCGGGAGCGACCACGTTGGTACGGATGTTACGCGAACCCAACTCCAACGCCATTGATTTTGAAAAACCGATAATCCCTGCTTTTGACGCTGCATAATTGGCCTGACCGGCGTTCCCTTTTACGCCCACCACAGAACTCATATTGATGATGCTTCCGTAGCGCTGTTTAAGCATCGTACGCTGCACGGCTTTGGTCATATTAAAAATGGACTTGAGGTTGACCTCGATCACCTGATCAAAATCGGCCTCGCTCATCCGCATCAGTAAATTGTCTTTGGTGATACCGGCGTTGTTTATCAAGACATCAATGCTGTCAAAATGTTCACTGATCTGCTTTACGAGTTCCTGAGCTTCCTCAAAAGAAGCTGCGTTAGACTGAAATGCTTTCGCCTTAATCCCCTTTGCGGTAAGGGTTGTTTCCAACTCTTCCGCAGGACCTTTTGAACTGCTATAGGTAAATGCAATATTAGCGCCGTGATCTGCAAAAACCTCGGCAATACCTTTACCAATGCCTCGGCTCGCGCCGGTGATTATTACATTCTTTCCGTCGAGTAATTTCATTTTTATCTGTGTAGTGTGAATATCAAAGTTAATAAATATGCCAAGGACTACCGCTTTTGCGTACTGTCATAAACAACAAAAGCGGATGTGTCTTAACAATCCGCTTTTAGCTTTGCTTATAAATACTATCCTAGTACCTCGGCAACTTTTTTACCTATTTCAGCAGGGGAATCCACCACGTGAATTCCGTTTTCGCGAAGTATTTTCTTCTTGTCTGCTGCTGACTCGCCTTCTCCGGAAACAATCGCACCAGCGTGGCCCATTGTTCTTCCGGCAGGTGCAGTTTCTCCCGCGATAAAACCGATTACCGGTTTTTTGGTTCCACTCGCTTTGATCCACTTGGCTGCATCGGCTTCCAACTGTCCACCGATCTCACCGATCATAATGACGGCTTCGGTCTCGGGATCATTGATAAGAAGTTCTACAGCTTCTTTTGTTGTTGTCCCTATGATTGGGTCACCACCAATGCCAATAGCCGTGGTAATACCAAGACCTTGTTTTACTACTTGATCAGCAGCTTCGTAAGTCAGGGTTCCTGATTTTGAAACGATGCCTACTTTACCTTTTTTAAAGACAAAGCCAGGCATAATGCCAACTTTCGCCTCGCCGGGAGTAATGACTCCGGGACAGTTAGGGCCTATTAATCGACAATCAATATCTTTGATGTAGTCAGCAACCTTAATCATATCTGCAACAGGAATACCTTCGGTAATGGTAATGATTACTTTGATGCCTGCATTTGCGGCTTCCATAATGGCGTCGCCGGCAAATGCGGGTGGCACAAAAATGATGGAAACATCGGCTCCGGTTTTTTCTACAGCTTCAGAAACGGTATTGAACACAGGCTTGTCCAAATGAGTCTGTCCCCCTTTTCCAGGAGTTACACCACCAACAACGTTGGTACCGTATTCTATCATTTGTTCTGCGTGAAAGGTACCTTCACTACCGGTAAATCCTTGCACAATTATTTTGGAATCTTTATTGACTAAAACGCTCATTTGTTATTTTTAGGTATAGTTGTAAAAGTACTTTTTATGTAAGGAATGTTCAAGGAATATCAAGACTTTATGCGGTATTCAGCATCTATGTTAAGCGGGTCTTCATCGCTGGGCTGACTTATTTGGTAGCCTTTATGAAGCTTTCCGTCCTTTACTTCCCAAATGGCAATAAAATGAATGATTGCCACTTCTTCCTCCGGATTCTCTATGGTTTTGACATAATACGTCAATCTAATGCTTACATTCTTGCCGTCATCGACTACGTGGCTAATGGATGCGCGCAAGCTGATGAATGACTTACCCATCTGCGATGACATCGAGGAAATATCCTCAAATGACATTTTTGAGAATCCAGTAGAGGCATTCCAAAAAAGCTCAGCTTCTGGATGAAGATAATTGTGAAGGATTTCGGGATCGTTCAGAAAATCTGATTCATAAAGTTCCCGAACAAGCTGGCCAGGTGTCTTACTCATAGTTCCTTGTCAATTTTTTTACAATATCGGGCATCTGTTTAATTGCTGCAAGTTCCCGGAATTTAGTCCGCGCCTCCACTGCCGGTGACCCAAAGAACACTTGATTTTCCTCAATATCCTTGCCCACACCACTTTGCGCATAAACCGTTGCGCCTTTTTTAATATGGACGTCACTTTTTATCCCTACCTGCCCCCAGAGTGTTACGTCATCTTCAATGATGCAGCAACCGGCAATACCCGTTTGGGAAGCAATAAGAACACGCTTTCCAATAATGGTGTCGTGTGCGACGTGTACCTGATTGTCAAGTACCGAACCTGCGCCAACCACGGTACTTGCCGAAACGCCGCGGTCTATGGTACAACAGGCTCCAAGTTCTACACCGTCTTCTATAATTACATTTCCGGACGACAGCAGCCGGTCAAAACCTGTTTGCCGCTTTTTATAATAAAAAGCTTCTGCCCCGAGTACCGTGTTGGCGTGGATGACCACATTGTCCCCTATTTGGGTGCCGTCATAAATACTCACATTGGCATGTATAACACAGTTCTTGCCAATGGTCACTTCGTTGCCCACAAACGCATTGGGCTGAATGATGGTTCCCTCGCCAATTTTCGCGCTAGCGGAAATTTGTGTTGTCGCTTTCGCGAAAGGTTTAAAGAACAGCGTCAGCTTGTTAAAATCGCGAAAAGGATCGTCTGAAACCAATAAGGCCTTTCCGTCTGGGCAAGCTACTTCTTTATTGATCAAAATAATAGTCGCTAAAGAAAACAGCGCCTTATCGTAATATTTATGATGATCTACAAAAACAATATCTCCACTTTCCACACGGTGTATTTCATTCATACCGGTCACTGCAAAATCAGGATCGCCAATAAATTTGGCGTCGATGAGCGCAGCGATCTGCTCTAAAGTGTATGGATGTGGAAATTTCAAAGTTCTTTATTCCTTGATGCGTTCTTTATAGGTCCCTTTATCAGTTTCTACCTTGATCTTATCGCCTTCATTGATAAAAAGTGGTACCATCACTTCGGCACCGGACTCAACCGTGGCCGGCTTAAAAGAATTGGTCGCCGTATTGCCTTTGACACCGGGTTCGGTCTCAGTGATTTCAAGAATGACGTGAGGGGGCATATCTACCGAAAGTGGCATATTATCCTCGGTATTTATTGCAATGCTCACTACCTCCCCTTCTTTTAAAAGACCGGGCTGGTCGAGCGCAGATTCCATAAGACGGATTTGCGTGTAATCATCAGTATTCATAAAATGCCAAAACTCGCCGTCGCTGTACAGGTATTGATAGCCCTTGGTTTCCACGCGTACATCATCAATCTTATGCCCTGCGGAAAAAGTATTGTCCAAAACCTTACCGTTGGTAACGCTCTTTAGTTTTGTCCTTACAAAAGCAGGGCCCTTACCGGGTTTTACGTGCAAAAATTCAACGATTTTATAAATGTCGTGGTTATAGCGGATGCACATTCCGTTTCTAATATCTGAGGTACTTGCCATTTTTTTCTATTATAAAAGCTGTATAAAACAGCAATTTGATATTTGTAAATTAAATCTTAGGTTTCTCTATGACCCTGCGGTGAAATACCCTTTCATGATACCACGTTGCGAGTTTTTTATAAACTGAAGGATTTCGTCCCGTTCCGGAGTAGCTTCCATCTCTGCTTCTATGATATTTGTCGCCTGAGAGTTATTGTAATTCTTTTGGTACAGAATACGGTAAATGTCTTGGATTTCCCGTATTTTTTCGGAAGCATATCCCCTTCTGCGCAACCCGATGGAATTGATTCCAACATACGACAAAGGTTCACGGCCGGCCTTTACATAAGGCGGAACGTCCTTTCTTACCAAGGAACCTCCGGTAACAAAAGCATGTGCACCAATTGTACAGAATTGTTGCACAGCGGCCATACCGGCCAAGACAACATAATCACCCACGTTGATATGTCCTGCAAGCGTACTGTTGTTTGAAAAAATACAGTTATCACCCACGACGCAATCGTGAGCGATGTGACAGTAAGCCATAATCCAGCAATTCTTTCCCACCACGGTTTTCATTCTATCTGTAGTACCACGGTTGATGGTAACGCATTCGCGGATGGTGGTGTTATCGCCGATGATGGTCAAGGTATCTTCGTCATCAAATTTTTTATCCTGTGGTATGGCCGAAATAACCGATCCTGGAAATATGCTCACGTTCTTGCCAATGCGTGCCCCTTCCATAATGGTTACGTTAGAACCTATCCAGCTTCCATCGCCAATGGTGACATTGTTGTGGATGGTGGTAAACGGTTCGATAACCACATTTTTGGCGATTTTGGCACCGGGATGCACGTAGGCTAATGGCTGATTCATAGTTAGTCTTTCTTTACTTTAACGATTTGAGCCATAAGTTCTGCCTCGGTGACCAGTTTGCCGTTGGCGTAGGCATAACCCTGCATATGACAAATACCGCGACGTATGGGCGACAGCAAATCCAACTTAAAGATGAGCGTATCACCCGGCAACACCTGTTGTTTGAACTTGACGTTGTCTATTTTCATAAAATAGGTCAGGTAGTTCTCTGGATCGGGAACCGTACTGAGCACGAGGATACCGCCTGTCTGCGCCATAGCTTCCACTTGCAGAACACCAGGCATCACAGGAGCTCCCGTAAAATGACCAACAAAAAACGGCTCGTTCATCGTTACATTTTTCAGACCGAGTACGTGGGTGTCAGAAAGTTCCAAAATTTTGTCAACCAATAAAAATGGCGGGCGGTGCGGCAACATGGCCATAATCTCTACCGTGTTCTTTACCGGAGGTTTTGACAGATCAAACACCGGAACGTTATTTCTTTTTTCGGCCTTGATAATACCCTTTAGTTTTTTTGCAAATTGGGTATTGATATAATGACCCGGTTTGTTGGCAATGATTTTTCCGCGGATGCGCATTCCTGCCAAAGCGAGATCACCTATCACGTCAAGCAGCTTGTGTCGTGCGGCCTCATTGGGGTGATGCAGTGTCAAGTTATCAAGAATACCATTGGGCTTTACCGAAATATCATCTTTATTGAAAGCCTTTCGAAGTTTTTTCATGGTTTCTGGCGAAAGCTCCTTATCTACGTAAACGATGGCATTATTAAGATCACCTCCTTTTATCAGGCCATTTTCGAGAAGCATTTCGATCTCGTGCAAAAAACTGAAAGTCCGGCTATCTGAAATTTCTTCTTTAAACGCTGAAATATCTTTGATACTCGCATTTTGGGTGCCCAATACCTTGGTGCCAAAGTCAACCATAGTGGTCACTTGATAACGCTCTGCCGGCATCAGGATAATCTCACTGCCCGATTCTTCATCGAGGAAATTGATGATTTCGGTCACCACATATTCCTCACGGCAGGCTTCCTGTTCTTGGATGCCTACTTTCTCAAGCGCTTCCACAAAAAACTTGGATGAACCATCCATAATGGGCGGTTCGGGCGCATCGAGCTCAATCAGGATGTTGTCTATTCCCAGACCAACGCAGGCGGCAAGAACGTGTTCACTGGTCTGAATGGTGACTCCTCTTTTTTCCAGATTGGTGCCCCGCTGGGTATTTACGACATAGTCTGCATTGGCCTCAATAACGGGATGACCTTCAAGATCGACCCTTTTAAAGGCAAAACCGGTATTTTCTTTACTCGGCTTAAAGGTTAGGGTAACTTGTTTGCCGGTATGGAGCCCTACTCCTTGCAGTGAAATCTCACCGGCGATGGTTTGTTGCTTTCCCTCTGCTTTACTTATCATGGGATTTTTCTTTAGCTAGGTGGTTGATTTGATTAACGATCCCGGGCAAATTCTTGAAATGCACGTAAGATTTGTTATAGTCTCCGTACGCCAGTGCGGGCGATCCCTGAAGCACTTCGTCATCCTTGACATTCCGCCCAATTCCTGACTGTGCCTGTATGCGTACCCGGTCACCGATCGTGATATGCCCAACGATACCCACCTGACCGCCGATGAGGCAGTTCTTGCCAATCTTGGTAGAACCAGCAATCCCGGTCTGGGCGGCAATGGCTGTGTGTGCGCCTATCTCAACATTGTGGGCAATCTGAATCTGGTTATCCAGTTTGGCGCCTTTGCGGATGATTGTTGAGCCCAGGGTTGCACGGTCAATGGTTGTTCCGGCTCCAATATCAACATTATCTTCGATAACGACATTTCCTATCTGTGGAACTTTTGCATATTGTCCTGCCTCGTCTGGGGTAAAGCCAAAACCATCGGCACCAATAATAGCACCGCCGTGAATACAAACGTTGTTGCCCATTTGGGTTTCACTGTAAATTTTCGCTCCTGCGAAAATAATACAGTCATCACCAATTTTTGCGTTATCACCAATATAGGCATTGGGATAAATCTTTACATTATCACCAATGATTGCATTCTCGCCAATATATGCGAATGCACCTATGTACACATTTATTCCATAGGTCGCGGTATCAGCTATATAACTGGGCTGTTCGATGCCTGATTTGTTCAGTTTTATACTATTGTAGTATTCCAGCAATTTGCTGAACGCCTTGTACGCATCCGGTACCCGGATCAAGGTTGTACGTATGGGCTGATCTGGCGAAAAGTCCTCGTTGACAATGGTAATGGTTGCTTCGGTGGTATATATATGAGCGGTATATTTTGGGTTGGCCAAAAAAGTGAGTGCACCGTGACGTCCTTCTTCTATTTTAGCGAGTGCGGAAACCTCGGCGTCTGCATCGCCATCTACCGTACCTTTCAATATTCCTGCAATCTGAGCGGCTGTAAATTTCATTCCTGCAAAAATAGAAAAAAAGCCCTAATACTTATTTGGGATAGCAGATATAGTTTTTGTTCACAATGCGCTGCAAGGATTCAAGACTTAAGTGGTCGCTTGCGGTCAATAAATCGATAGTCTTTCCTTTCTTTGTTAATATTGCAATTCGCTCTTTTACAGAGGTGTATGCTTGATTACTTAACTTACCGGTAAAAACAAAATAAAGGGTATCGTCGAGCGAAATCTGAAATTTTTCAGCAGCCAATAAACGTTTTTTTTCTATAAGGGATTGATCTATTTTTTTCTTTTTGATCTTTATACGCAACAACTTCCTGTTGATGATCATATCGGCAAGGCAGCTCAATATTTTGTCCGGATGATAGCACCATTCTTTTAATGCCGAAATAATATCAAAATCATCCAATCTGGCAAATGTTTTTAGGTCTGCATCAGAAAAAGTCTGATTGCCTTGCTCCTTTTGAAGAAAGAACAACAACGGTGCGCCTGCGGGAACAGCTTCTCCCTGCAATATCAAAAACTTTGCCCGCTGTAAGATCTTAACGAGCAACTGTTCTGCTACCAGACTGGTCTTATGCAGATAAACCTGCCAGTACATCAACCTTCTGGCGACAAGGAATTTTTCTACCGTATAAACGCCCTTTTCTTCAATGACCAAGCGGTCGTCGGCGACATTGAGCATCGCTATGATCCGGTCTGTGTTGATGTTACCTTCGGCCATGCCGGTGTAGAAACTGTCACGTTTTAGATAATCGGTACGGTCCATATCCAGTTGCCCGGAAACCAACTGGTGAAAGAAAGGCCTGTGGTAGGTACCCTGAAAGATGGCGAGTGCCAAGGTTAAACTTCCGTTAAAGTGATCGTTGAGCAACCGCATAAAATGCAGCGAAATCTGCTCGTGGTGCACGCCTTCCACAATGCTGTTTTCCATGGCGTGCGAGAAGGGGCCGTGACCTATATCGTGAAGTAAAATGGCGATCTGTGCAGCTTCCTTTTCGCTTTGCGTAATAGCAACCCCCTTGGTGGTGAGCGACTCCAGCGCTTTGGTCATAATATGAAAACTTCCCAGGGCGTGGTGAAAACGGGTGTGGTGCGCACCGGGATAAACCAAGTAGGACATTCCCATCTGCGATATTCTGCGCAACCGCTGAAAGTAAGGATGTTCTATTAGTTGAAAAACGAGCCCGGGCGGGACGGTAATAAAGCCATATATAGGGTCGTTAATAATTGTAAATTTGTTTTTCTTCGGCAAGATGCAAATCTTCTTTAAGGCCGGCTAAGCCAATTTTCTAAACAAATATAGTATAATGACCATGATAAAGATCTTATGGGTCGATGACGAAATTGACCTCCTCAAACCACATATCCTTTTTTTAGAAAAGAAAAATTACAACGTCACCACTTGCCAGAGTGGTACTGAGGCGATTGAGATTCTCGATGAGCAGAATTTTGATATTGTTTTTCTTGACGAAAACATGCCAGGTCTTACCGGCCTGGAAACCCTTACCGAAATAAAAGCCAAAAAGGATACGCTTCCCGTAATTATGATTACCAAAAGTGAGGAGGAATATATTATGGAAGAAGCCATAGGTTCAAAAATTACGGATTACCTCATAAAACCGGTAAATCCGAATCAAATTTTGTTGAGCCTGAAAAAGCACCTCGACACGAGCCGGCTGGTTTCAGAAAAGACAACTTCAAACTATCAGCAGGAATTCCGGAAGATTGCGATGGACCTCTCCATGGTCAACAGTTACGAAGAATGGGCAGAATTATACCAAAAACTGGTCTATTGGGAGATCGAACTGGAGAACATCGAAGATCAGGGAATGCAGGAAATACTTGTATCCCAAAAAGTTGAGGCAAATAATCAGTTCTTTAAGTTCATTGAAAAGCGTTACGAAAACTGGCTGCACGAGGAGGAAAAACCCGTGATGTCGCACACCTTATTTAAAGAAAAAATAGCCCCTACCCTCGGTGGGGGAGGGGAGGCTCCCACCTTATTAATTGTGATAGACAACCTCAGGTATGACCAGTGGAAAGCCTTTGAACCCATTATAAGCAACTACTATAAAAAAGAAACTGAGGAGACCTACTATAGCATTCTGCCCACCGCGACACAGTATGCACGAAATGCAATTTTCAGTGGACTGATGCCCAGCGAAATGGAAAAGAGACATCCCGATCTTTGGCTCAATGACACAGACGAGGGCGGAAAAAACCTGAACGAGGATAAATTTTTGGCGGCACAGCTCAAGCGTTTGGGCTTGCATTTGAACTGGGAATACCACAAGATCACAAGCCTGAAAGGTGGTAAAAAATTAGTCGAAAATTTCAATAGTCTAAAAAACAATGATTTGACTGTGCTGGTTTACAACTTTGTCGATATGCTGAGTCATTCAAAGACGGAGATGGAAGTGATCAAGGAACTGGCCAGTAATGATAAATCCTATCGTTCTTTGACGGAGAGCTGGTTTAAAAATTCACCGCTGCTCGAGATGATCCAGAAATCACAACAGCTGGGATTTAAAATTATCCTCACCACAGACCATGGAACCATCAATGTAAATAACCCTTCTAAAATCATTGGAGATAAGAATGCTAGCTTGAACTTAAGGTACAAAACAGGTAGAAGCCTGAGCTATGAAAAAAAGGATGTTTTGGCTTTTCAAAATCCTTCCAAAGCTTTTTTGCCGAGCATCAATATCAATAGTTCGTATGTTTTCGCCAAGGGCGACCTTTTCTTTGCCTATCCCAATAACTACAATCATTATGTGAGCTATTTCAGGAATACCTATCAGCACGGCGGTATCTCTATGGAAGAAATGATCATTCCATTCATTACCCTTTCCCCACGATAAGCCTGTATATGAATATAGAATATGATTTGACCGAGATTAAGGCCGTTGCAGAAATTCTAATCGATAAAGCCAAACACGATACTATTTTGTTTTATGGAGAGATGGGTGCTGGGAAAACGACATTGATCAAAGCGATCGTGGAGCAGTTGGGAAGCAAAGATATGGTGAGCAGCCCAACGTTTTCACTGGTCAACGAATATGAAGGCCTGGAGCAACCCATTTACCACTTTGACTTTTATCGATTAAATGATGATTCTGAAATATATTCATTGGGTTTAGAGGAGTATTTTGTTGATAAGGTGTGGAAATTTATAGAGTGGCCTCAAAAAATTAACAGTTTTTTACCGTCCAAATATCATACGGCGATTATTTCAACGGTAAAAAGCACTAAGCGAATGTTAACATTTAAATGATATTGTTAAAATATTAATTATTATAAATTTTCACTAAGCACGAAAAGACTTACAATTAAACTTTTTGTACAAAGACTAAATTGTCTAAATTGCGTTCTAATTTCAATTACCAATTTGATACAAGATTTTTAGGAGAGCCGTTTGTAAGTGAGAATTTGAGTTTCGCAGTGCAAAGGTATTGATACGGAAGTATTTGATTTTAAGGTTTCAAGGCCACATCTTTGAACCATCAAAAAAAACAAAACCTCTAACATCAAAACTTTACAACATGAAAATCAAAGCACTAATCTTCGGACTTCTAATTGCAGGATCAACAGCTTTATCTTATACCGCTACACAAGAAAATAATGAAGATCAAGCCACAACGAAAATCGATAAGCGTAGAATCACTAAGACCCCTACTTGGGGGTAGTATTATTGCGGCTTTGATCGTAATATCTCCTTACTTTTTTTATATATATGAGAGTTTCCCAGACGTCAATGTCTGGGAATTTTCTTTTTTTGGTTCTTCTCTTAAATTCGAAAGTCATTATTGGGGTAGTATTCAAGTTTTGGGTTGGGTCTTGTTTGCCAAATTAATTCCTCTCGTATTCTTAATTATTTGGTTTTTTACTTGTAAACATTGGTGGTATCACGCCTTATTGATACCAATTTGCATGTTTATTTTTCAAATTTACATGACTTTAAACGAAGACTTGATTTTTGCAGATAGCAATGAATTTTATGTATTGGCTCCTTTAATATTAGTAGCATTAGTTTTTCTATATGGAATACGTACAAAAATTTTTGATCGCCTCTTTGGTATTGATTACGACGAGCTTAAAAGGGTATCTCTAAAAGGAGAGATTAATAAATCAGGACAGTCTCCTGTAATATTAAACGGATCGCCTGAAGACGACGATGACGACGAGCCCCTCTTTATGGGTTGATCACAAAATATTTTCAGTCCTTCTTTTTTATGTGTAATTTGGATTCGTACTAACGCGAACCAAAATCCATGTCCAGCAGTCCTTTTACCCGGGAGCAATTAATTCCTCAGGAAGAAAAACTTGAGATCGAAAACCGTAAAGGAGCCCTATTCATCGGCATCCCCAAAGAAAATCAATATCAGGAAAAAAGGGTGTGTCTTACCCCAGATGCTGTATCGGCACTTGCCGCTGATGGACACCGCGTCCTTTTAGAATCTGGCGCTGGCAATCAGGCCAATTTTACAGACCACAGTTATTCAGAAGCGGGGGCAGAAATCACCAATGACAAAAACCGCGTATTTGGTTGTCCGATGGTGCTAAAGGTTGAACCGCCTTCTCAAGAAGAACTCGTAATGATGAATCCGCAGTCGGTACTCATTTCGGCACTTCAGCTTAAAACCCAATCTAAATCTTATTTTACAACCCTTGCCAAAAAGCGCATCACTGCTATCGCCTTTGAGTTTATCCGTGATGATGAAGGGGTTTATCCAGCGGTAAGGGCGCTAAGTGAAATAGCCGGCACTGCCTCCATCCTACTTGCTGCAGAAATCATGGCCGGTGAAGGTCAGGGAAATGGCTTGATGTTTGGCAATATCAGCGGAGTTCCTCCTGTTGAAGTGGTTATTATTGGGGCCGGTACAGTGGGAGAATTCGCTACCCGTTCAGCATTGGGTCTTGGAGCAAATGTAAAGATTTTTGACAATTCACTGACCAAACTCCGCCGCGTTCAGCGGCATCTAAACAGACCTCTATATACATCTACGGTACAACCTAAAAACTTAACGAAAGCCTTACGCCGCTGCGATGTCGCAATTGGTGCTGTACGTGGTGTTGACCGTGCCCCGGTAATAGTCACTGAAGAAATGGTCGAAAAAATGAAACCGGGTGCAGTAATTATAGACGTTAGCATAGACATGGGCGGCTGTTTTGAAACCAGCGAAATCACCTCTCACGATAAACCCACCTATGTAAAATGCGGCGTCCTGCACTACTGCGTGCCCAACATTCCTGCGCGTTATGCCCGCACGGCTTCTATTTCCATCAGCAACATTTTTACGCCATACCTATTGAATATCGCTCAGCAAGGAGGACTTGAAAATAGCCTGCGTTTTGATCGGGGCTTGAAGCAGGGAATCTATTTTTACCGAGGTCTGCTAACCAATAAATCGGTTTCTGATTGGTTTGACATACCATACCGTGATATTAACCTTTTATTTTTCTAGTTTCGCGCAATCAATTTATTTGGGTCATCAACAGACCTGATGTTATCGAAAATTATCAATGAAAGTTCTTTATCGATTGGGGTATTATCTGGGTGGATTTGCCATAGGCCTTATTTTACTGGCATTTTTTCTTAAAGGAAGCGACACCTCTATCCCCTCTTGTTCCTACATGCCAAATGCCCGCGTGCTCAAAAATATACGGAGTAAGGGATATTCAATTTCGCCAAAAGCTAAACAGCAATTACAGTTATTAAAATTGGACACCTCTGATGTAAATAGGATTCTTCGTGAAGGTGAGGTCAATTTCTCTAAAAGTGAACAACGTAAAAAACCCTGCGGAATGTTTTTGATTGAATCGGAAGTCAACCAGTCCCCAATATATATCAGACTTATCAATTGCAAAAGGGCTGTAACTGTGGAAGAAGTTGGCGTTCAGTAACTTTTTATTGATGTTTCATAATTTATGTCAGCGTAAACTTTCTTTAAATTCAAACTGTTTAAAAGTAGAATACGCGACATTTTAAACAGTTTGAGAAAAAGTAAATTTTAACCTCGATAGACTTTAAGGATTTTAATGGAGTTTTACAACGGAAACAATGTGCCTCAGATCAGCTGTGAGCACGGATTTACTTCTTCTGGTTTTGGTGTTTTAAGTGTGCAGGGATAAGGTCTACAGCAACAATATGCAATTCCTTTAAGGATTTTGCATTCCATTGATTTTCCCAAATTTGACTAGATGAAGCATTGCCATGAATAAAGACAATTGTTGGGAATCTGGATTCTTTAGTTTTTACAGGTATTTTTTCTAACCTATTCAATAAAATTTTTGCCTTTGGCATTGCTTCAAGTGATTATTCACATTCAATTACGGAAATGTTTAAGAATTTTAATTTATATAACTTACTTATAATTATATGATTAAGCGCCATTTTGATTGGCAAGGATATTAACATTTCAGGAAAATAAACATAGTACTGTAAAATGGCCTCTGCTTATACTTTTAAGTGTCTTCAATTCTTATGAAATTATATTCAGGCGTGTCCATAGAAAAAATTTGGATGAACACCGTGCCCTTTGGTATTTAAAGATTAAACTTTTGAATCAATGATGATCAAATAATCTACAGCAGGAATTGTGCTCTGTTCAACCAATTAAAAAGGTTAGGAATTTATTTTTAAACCGCCTTCCGCAAAACCTCCAAAGGCGAGCTCTTTAGTACTCCGCGGATGTTGCTTAAACCAATTGCCAAAACCAAAATGGAGATTCCGGGGAGGAATATTAAGAAGGGCACAACAGAAGGTACGAAGGGTTCCTTGAAAACAAATATCGCAAGCAGCAAACTGCTAATTAAGGCTAAAAGGATACCGAGCAGGCTGCCCAAAATTCCGAGGAAGAGGTATTCGAGCGCGGTGATGGTGAGGATCTGTTTATTTTTAGCACCCAGTGTTCGGAGTAAAACACTTTCTTTAATGCGCTGGTATTTACTGGTACGCACCGAACCTATCAACACAATGATCCCTGTAAGTATGCTGAAAAATGCCATAAAGTTGATGATCCAAGAGACTTTATCAAGAAGGTCTTCGACTACAGTAAAGACCTGTCGCAGGTCGATCACCGAAACGTTGGGGAACTCACGAACCAAATCCTGTTGCAGTCCCGCCGACTGTGCATCGTTAGGTGCATACGCGGTCAAGACGTTGAATTGGGGAGCGTCTTCCAGTACGCCTTTTGGAAAAACTATGGAGAAATTGAGCTGCAGGTTGGCCCAGTCCACTTTACGAATGCTGCTCACGAAGGTTTCCATCAGGACGCCTTGTACGTTGAATACAACAGCGTCGCCTATGGTTAGTTGAGCATCTTCGGCGATATTGTCAGAGATGGATATGGCAATGGGTCCTTCTCCTTTTTGTTCGGGTACCCACTCCCCTTCCAGAAGTTCTTCCGAAGGGATTAAGCTGTCCCGATAGGTGGTGCGGAATTCGTGGTTTAATACCCACCTCCTAATCTGTGAGGTCGTATCTGCGCGCAGGGCATTGGCGAGTTTGCCTTGTATGCTGTGCATCCGCATCGTTACCAACGGAATATTATCAATCACAGGAATTTCGTTGTCGTCGAAAGTCTGTACGACTTCCGCTACTTGATCCGGCTGAACGTCTAAGGTGATCAGGTTGGCCTTTTCGGAGGCCTGGCCTATTTCGGCTTTGCCCAATAAAATATTTTTGGTGAAATAAAGCGTGCTAATGAGAAACGTTCCCAATCCAATTGCCACCAGCAAAACTACTGTTTGATTGTTTGGACGAAATAGATTCAGCAGGCTTTGGCGGGTGGTGAACTGGGCGCGTGACGGAAAAAACTTCTTAATCGCTTGCATGGTTCCCAAAGCGATACCAGCAAGCAGGGCAAAAGTTACCAAGACCCCGCCGATAAATGCCAGGGCAAACATCGCATCATCGAGTAGCCAAAAGGTAAAACCGTAGAGGAACAGCACGATGATACCGAGCAATACATACCGAGCAATCCGTGTGTTTTTTGAAGGGGTGCTGTTTACGCGCAGCACTTCCAAAGGGGAAACATACCAGGTGCGCAACAGCGGAAGCAAACTGAACAGTACGGCCACCAGTATTCCCAGCAGTATGCCCATAACAATGGGTTGGGCGTTGATGGTGATCGTCAATTCAAACGGAAGAAATTCTTTTAATAGTATAGGAAAAACCTTCTGTAATGCAATGCCGATGGCCGTACCGAGTATGCCGCCTATCAATCCAATCCCGGCAATCTGAATCAGGAAGATAAGGAAGCTTTGTTTGCGGGAAGCCCCCATACATTTGAGTACGGCTACCGCCTGCAGCTTTTCTTTCACGTAAATATTCACCGAACTGGCAATCCCAACACAGCCCAACAACAAAGCAATAAAGGCAGCAAGATTTAGAAAGTTACCCACGTTCTCATAGCGTCTCCCCAAGCGGCGGCTGGTGCTGGTGTGGGTGTCGAGATCAGCATCTTCCTTGTCGAGTTCCCTTTCGACGGTGTTCTCCAAAGCTTCCAGATCAGCATCGGGCTGGTTGAAGAAGTACTGGTATTCCTTCCGGCTACCGAACTGTAACAGTTTCGTAGCTGCTATAGATGCATACGGAATCACCACCAATGGAGCCACCGAAGTCGAAATGGCATTGTTTCCGGGCATCGCATTGAGGGCGCCCGACACGGGAAGGGTCAGTTCGCCGACCTTGACGGAATCTCCCGGTTTGATGTTGTACTGCAGCATTAAGGTGGCATCTACCAAAGCACTACCGGATTTTTGGTAGTTGGTTGCTGCTGTTGCCGGATTGGTTTCCAAAGTTCCGTAGAAGGGAAAAGGACCTTCCAATCCCCGTACGCGAACGAGTTTGGTACCGCCATTCTTGGGAAAAGCAGCCATGGAGACAAAGCTGACTTCCCGGGCATCCGGACTGAGGGAGTCAATAATCGCCTGGGCACGTTCGTTGGGGATTTCGTCACTGTCAATAATATAGTCGGCGCCCATTAGGGATTTGGACTGTCGCTGAATGTTATCGATCAGGTTTTGGCTGAACAGCTGTATGGAAACCACCGCAGCGATTCCCAAAGTGATGGAAGCCATAAAGAGCAGCAGCCGCGCCTTACTGGCTTTGGCATCCCGCCACGCCATCTTAAACAACCAGGCTGTTTTTCCTTTAGAATTTACTTGGGATGTACTCAAAATGTAGCGGTAGGTTCGTTACTCAATATCTGTCCGCCTTTTAACCTTAGAATGCGCTGGGTGCGTGACGCGAGATCCAGGTCGTGGGAAATGATGACCAAGGTGGTTCCGGCTTCCTTATTTAGTTCAAAGAGTAATTGGATTACTTTTTCGCCGGTTTCCTCGTCCAGGTTTCCGGTAGGTTCATCAGCAAATAGAATGGAGGGGCGGTTGGCGAAGGCCCGAGCCAGAGCCACGCGCTGCTGCTCTCCGCCAGACAGTTGGGATGGATAATGATCCATACGATCCCCCAATCCTACTTTGCCCAATAATTCTTTTGCCCGTGATGCAGCGCCGCGATCGCCTTGTAATTCCAGCGGAACGCTTACATTTTCGAGCGCGGTAAGGGTAGGCAACAATTGAAAATTCTGAAAGATAAAGCCCACTTCCCTATTGCGAAGGGCTGCCCGCTCGTCTTCGTTGAGCGTATTTAGCTCCTGACCGCATAAGTTTACCGTACCGGCATTGGGCTGGTCGAGACCTGCACACAATCCCAAAAGGGTGGTCTTGCCACTTCCGGAAGGCCCAACGATGGAAAATATCTCCCCTTTTTCCACCTCAAAAGAAATATTATGCAATACCGTTAATTGGCGGGAGCCGCTGCTGTATGTTTTCTCCAGCCCGCTTATCTTTAATATCTTTGTCATCTGCTTTTCAATAATTCATTCTAAATCTATGCTCCAGCCTAAAACTATACAAACCCTTTTAAACAGCGTCACTTTTGCAGCTACGAAGGTCATAAAGTTTAGTTATTTACTTTCGGTTTTTCTGCTTATTTCCTGCGGAAACAACTCCACCACGCAACCAGACACCGAAACGGAAACTACAACTGAGGAAACTAATTCGTCAGTAGAAGACAACAGCTCAAAGACCATTTTGTTTTTTGGTGACAGCATCACTGCTGGTTACGGTCTTGATGATACCCAGGATGCTTATCCCGGGGTGATTCAGCAGACTATTGATTCGCTGGGATTGGATTACGAAGTTATTAATTCTGGGGTAAGCGGCGAAACCACGGCCGGGGGTAAAAGCCGCATTGACTGGATACTTAATCAGGACATTGATGTTTTTGTTTTGGAACTGGGCGCCAATGACGGTCTGCGTGGTACACCGCTCTCTGAGACCAAGGCCAACCTGCAAAGCATTATTGATGCTGTAAAAGTAAAAAGTGCGGATACTGAAATTATTCTCGCGGGTATGCAGTTGCCTCCAAATATGGGCGTGGATTATACTTCGGAATTTAAAAACCTGTTCTATGAACTGGCGGAAGAAAACGATGTGACGTTGATCCCTTTTATTTTGGAAGACGTGGGCGGTATTCCTTCCCTAAACCAAAATGACGGCATCCACCCTACTGTGGAAGGGCACGCTATTGTGGCGGAGAATGTGTGGGAGGTGTTGGGGCCTATTATTCGGTAGGTGTTTTTTATTTGTTATTGCTTATTCTTTATTCCTTATTCTTTATTAATTCGTTTCAGGATTCTGCCGACGCTGATGCCCTTGGCAAAGGTGGCTGCGCCGCCAAACTCCCTATTGTTTGCGCGGACTTGTTTAGGGTTGTTTATTTAAATTGTTAATGAGAGAATTGCGGATGATAAGGGTTTCGATACAATTTTATTCGCTGCGCTGCTGAGATCACTCAATCTTGAAAGGCTTCGATACAATTTTTTATTCATTGTACTTCGAAAATCGCTCAGCCACTAATTGGAATTGTTTATTTGTTATTAGTTATCCGATGTAAGAAATTTCGATTACTCCGTTGATATCTCACTTTTGAGCAAATACTCCCTCCTGACGGAAAATAGTCTTCATTTAAAGTGGTTATTAACTGAACCGTTTCCGTGGAATAGCGCGTTCGATCTTCTGTATTAAACAGGTAGTTTTCTGCTTCTGAAAGTAAGGTGTTAATTTCCTAATCTAAAACCGCTATCGCCTCAACGCGCTGGGCATTAGACAATTTACCTTCCTTGTCAACATCAAGCAGTAAATCCTGAGATTCCCTGTTTTTGCCTACAACCACCCGGTTGGGTTTTTACCACTACATTTGTTGTGGTGTACTAAAGTGTTCCTCATAGATAGATAACTCTTTCTATTTTGCCAAATAAAAGCAAAAGGCCGTTCAATCCCTTGTCTTAAATTTTTGTTGAAACCATACATTTACCTTCGCTGGGCAATAGCTTTGCCAAGAAACCAATACAGATATGAGTATTATGAAATTAAAATATATAAGGAATATCCTTCCAGTCGCTTTTCTTTTGACGGGCCTGTTTTTGCAAGCACAGGGAGAAGTCGCCCATATCAATATGGAAAAACTCATAGCCGCAATGCCAGAAACCAAAAACACCGAAGCCGAATTACAACGCCTCGAGCAGGCGTACCGTTCTAAGTTTGCTGCAACCTATCGCGAATATCAGGCAAAGTTCATTGCTTTTGAAGACAATAAAGAAACCATGACAGAAACAATGCGCGAAGAAGAACAGGCTAAGTTGAAACTCATAGAACGCAATCTCGCACAGGAACAACAGAATATTGACGTCGAGATTGATAAGCAACGTGAAACTTTGATGGCTCCCATCAGGCAAAAAGCCGTTGAACTGGTCAACCAAGTCGGCGATGCCCTTGGCTTCTTATACGTTTTTGACACGTCTGGTGATAGCCAGATGGTGATGGCCAAAGGCAAAAATTTGCTTGCTGATGTGTTGCGCCAACTGTAGCTCGAAGAGTAATTACCAAAGCACATCACTATTACAACATCCTTAACCTCCTTTATGTTAAATTAAAAAATCCTCGATGCAAATTGCATCGGGGATTCATAATAAAGAGATCTACTATTAATCTGAAATCAGATCTTTTACTTCACCTCTTCAAAGTATTCACTTCGAAAAGCTCAGCATAAACTACTTGACTTCTTCAAAGTCAACATCTTCCACATCGCTAGCTGAAGAGTCGCTGCCATCACCTTGTGGCTGTCCTGCATCCGGTCCTGGTTGACCAGCGCCTGGTTGCCCTGCGGCACCACCTGCTTCGGCCTGTGCTTTGTACATTTCTTCAGAAGCGGTTTTCCAGGCTTCGTTGATCTTCTCAAGCGCCGGAGTGATTTTCTCCAAATCTTTAGAAGTGTGAGCTGCTTTCAACTCGACAAGAGCTTCTTCAACTGGCTTCTTCTTATCATCAGAAAGCTTATCGCCAAATTCCTCCAACTGCTTTTCCGTTTGGAAAATCATGCTGTCAGCTTCGTTCAGTTTATCCGCAGTTTCTTTTGCTTTTGCATCAGCTTCGGCATTTGCTTCGGCTTCAGACTTCATTTTTGCGATTTCTTCTTCGGTCAATCCTGAAGATGCCTCGATTCGAATATCCTGCTTTTTATTGGTCGCTTTATCTTCGGCACTTACTTTAATGATACCATTGGCATCAATATCAAAAGTTACCTCGATCTGTGGCGTACCGCGACGTGCTGGTGGAATTCCATCCAAGTGGAAACGACCTATTGTCTTGTTATCATGCGCCATTGGGCGCTCTCCTTGCAACACGTGAATTTCCACACTGGGTTGATTGTCTGCTGCGGTAGAGAATACCTGAGACTTTTTAGTTGGGATCGTTGTGTTTGCCTCGATCAATTTGGTCATCACACCGCCCATAGTTTCAATACCCAAGGACAATGGAGTCACATCGAGAAGCAATACATCCTTCACATCACCGGTCAATACACCACCTTGTATGGCTGCTCCTACGGCCACAACTTCATCAGGATTTACTCCCTTACTTGGCTTTTTGTTAAAGAACTTCTCAACAGCTTCCTGTACGGCTGGGATTCGGGTAGAACCACCTACAAGAATGATCTCGTCGATATCGCTTTTGCTCAACCCGGCAGCTTTCAACGCTGACTCACACGGAGCAATTGTTCTTTTTACCAAATCATCGATCAGCTGCTCAAATTTAGAACGGGTCAACGTGCGTACCAAGTGTTTTGGCCCGCTTGATGTTGCCGTAATATAGGGCAGATTGATTTCGGTCTGTCCAGAAGAAGATAGCTCAATCTTCGCTTTCTCAGCAGCTTCTTTTAAACGTTGAAGCGCCATAGGATCTTTTTTAAGGTCCATATCTTCTTCAGACTTAAACTCGTCATTCAACCAGTTTATGATCTTGCTGTCCACATCATCACCACCCAGGTGTGTATCGCCATCTGTTGCCAATACTTCAAAAACGCCGTCACCCAATTCAAGGATCGAAACGTCATGCGTACCGCCACCAAAGTCAAATACCACAATTTTCTGGTCAATGCTCTTTTTGTCCAAACCGTAAGCCAAAGCAGCTGCAGTTGGCTCATTGATAATACGTTCTACTTTAAGACCTGCGATCTCACCAGCTTCTTTTGTCGCCTGGCGCTGTGAGTCATTAAAGTATGCCGGAACGGTGATAACCGCACCGGTAACGTCTGTACCCAGATAATCTTCTGCGGTTTTCTTCATTTTCTGAAGCACCATTGCTGAAAGTTCCTGAGGAGTATATTTTCTTCCGTCTATCTCAACACGGGCAGTATCGTTATCCCCTTTTACTACTTTATACGCAGCAGATTCAGCTTCTTTTGAAGACTCTGAATATTTATTTCCCATAAACCTCTTGATAGAAGATATGGTTTTGGTTGGGTTGGTCACTGCCTGTCTTTTTGCAGGATCACCTACTTTTATTTCGCCACCTTCTACAAATGCAATTACTGATGGGGTTGTTCTTTTACCTTCTGCGTTTGGGATGACCACCGGTTCGTTACCTTCCATTACGGCGACGCACGAGTTGGTTGTCCCTAAGTCAATACCTATGATTTTGCTCATTATATTTAGTTTAAGTGTTATTGTATCAAATTCGGCTAGCTAAAGTCAATCATTATGCCAGCCAAAAGTGTATGACAGCTTGTCAGAATCCGATGCATCTCGATTGCCTAGCGGCGAAAAACAGTCAGATTATCCAGACACTGTATCTTTGTCAACCTTAAAATCAACCCAGCTTGAGTAATCCCAATCCGCTGCTCGTTCTCTTCCGAAGCTTTTTTCTCTTGATCGCGCTGTACATTCTTTTTGGCGCTGTCGTAAACGGCCTCTACGATTCCTATCCCGCCCTGAACAATCCAGAGTACTCCCAGGATTCCATTAAAACACTTTTAAATGAAAGTCCGCAAATGGCATTTTTGCTCATTGTTATCCTTGCCCCGTTTATTGAGGAACTCATGTTTAGAACACTTCTGGTTCCGTCGCATACAGATCTTATATTATTTCTTGCGGTGTGGCCGCTTTTCTTGATTTCGGCGTTCATCCCGGTAGAGGTCAATGTGGTGGTCAAGCTGGTATTTATGGCTTCCTTTCTTTTTAGTATTGTATATATTGGCAAAAATTTGATCCGCGAAGAAGAAACCGTTAAAATCCGGTTGTGGTTAAACAGGTTTAAAGTTCCCATTTGGATTGCTACTTCCCTACTCTTCGGTTTTGTTCATGTGACCAACTATGTAGAAGATTATACGCTGGATTTTGCACTGTTCCTTTTGATCGTTCCTCGCATTTTTGCCGGCTTCTTTTGTGGATATGTAAAATTGAAAAACAAGTCGATCGCCTATTCCATCTTGCTGCATGCACTCAATAACGGGTTTGCTTTCACACTTTTAAATCTGGGCGCTTCTAGTTGATTTAACGGTTTATTAGGAGAATGCTGTTGACTTCCGGTTGTAACTTTCAGAAAATCCAAAAAAACAAATTATGAAAGCAGTACAAGTGCCCGAAGCAGGTGGCGATCTACAAGTAGTGGAAGTAAACAGACCTAAACCCAACAAAAATGAGGTATTGATCAAAGTAGAAGCTTGTGGTATTTGCCACAGTGACAATATGGTCAAGGAAGGCAGCTTTCCTGGTATCGAATATCCACGCATTCCCGGCCACGAAGTTGTGGGCGTAGTGGAAGAAGTTGGCGATGATGTAACCCTATGGAAAAAAGGCCAGCGTGTGGGCGTGGGCTGGCACGGTGGGCACTGTTTTACCTGTGAACCCTGCCGGCGGGGAAAATTCATTGACTGCGAAAATGGCAAAATCTGCGGAATCTCCTACGATGGGGGTTATGCCGAATATATGACCGCTCCCCACGAAGCCGTGGTTTCCATTCCTGACGAGTTATCTTCCGCGGAAGCTGCACCCCTACTTTGCGCCGGGATCACTGTTTTTAACGGAATGCGCAACAGCGGTGTCAAACCGGGAAGCGTGGTTGCCATACAAGGCATTGGCGGCCTGGGTCATTTGGCCATTCAATATGCCAATAAAATGGGAATGCGCACCGTCGCGATTTCCACTTCTGCGAGTAAAAAGGATTTGGCCACAAAATTGGGAGCCCATCATTTTATACAGACCGACGAGCAGGATGCCGTTGAAGAGCTTCAAAAACTGGGCGGCGCCGATCTTATTGTCGCAACAGCACCGTATAGCGACGCCATTACTTCAGTCATCAATGGGATGGGGAACGATGGACAAGTGCTTATGATTGCCGCAACTCCAGATGCTGTAGAGGTATCACCAATGCAATTGCTCATGGGTCGAAAATCCCTTGCCGGCTGGCCCAGCGGAACAGCGCCGGATAGTGAGGACACGCTCAAATTTAGCGCGATGACCAAAACCCTGCCGATGATCGAAGAATATAAGCTCGACGATGCCGCCGAGGCCTTCAAGAAAATGATGGACAACGAGGCACGTTTCCGGGTGGTTCTTATACCCTAACATGTATAGCATAAAAAATGGCGAATCTTTCGATTCGCCATTTTTATATTTTAATTAGTGGTGTTGTTGTATCTACTTACAAAACGTCCCTGGTGGGTTCAATAAGACGGTTGACTATATGGATTACACCGTTTTTGGCCATCACATCAGACTTGATCACTTGGGCACCACCTATGTTTATAAAATTAGAATTTGTTGTGGAAATTGTAATTTCCTCCTCGCCCGATGTTTCTATTATCTGTGACTCGTTGAGGTCATAGGTCATCACTTTGTTGGGAAGTATATGCCTTTTTAAAATGCTCATCAACTCTGACTTATTGGAAGTTAAATTTTTAAGGTCGTTATAGCTCATTTCTTTGAATGCTTCATTCGTTGGTAAAAACAAGGTTACGGGCTGATTTTTCAACATCAATTGTGTATCTAAATTGGCTTTTTGAATTAAATCCGTAACGATCGATAATTCGGGATTGGTCGCAGCCAGTGTCAAGATATCATAACTTTCGGTATCCATATCAGCAAACATTTTGTCGCCGTTCATGCTTTTGGTGCCACTGCAAGAAGTAAAGCCGATAAGCAAAAGGGCTAGAAATGATTTAAGTACTGTAGTTTTCATAGTTTATTTATTTGTTAGTTAATATTTAGGAAACGTTGTCTATTATAGAATTTATCCCAACTTAGATTTCAAATTACAAATCAACCCTTTGTTTAAATGTTTTATAAACAGAGACTTAACTCAACGGTGATCAACTTTAAGCTATGCTTAAGAATTCTAAGAACACTTTTTAATAATTTTTAGAACTTCTAAAGTTTTTGAAAGACACAAAATGCTTTGAGCATTCTATTTACAAATTGTCTGCGCTTCCTTAACTTTAGGGCATAATTTAATTTCACCTAAATTTCTCTATGAGCCATACCCCCACCGCCGCTACCAATACCAGATGGTACAAAGATGCTATCATCTATGAATTACACATAAAGGCATTTTTTGACAGTGATGGTGATGGCATAGGTGATTTTGAGGGCTTGATGCAAAAGTTGGATTACATTGAAGATTTGGGGGTGACTGCGATTTGGCTGCTTCCTTTTTATCCAAGTCCGTTGCGTGATGATGGTTATGACATTTCAGATTACTATACCATAAACCCTTCTTACGGAAATATTAAGGGCTTTAAAAAATTGATAAAAGAAGCCCATAAACGGAATCTTAAGATTATCACCGAACTGGTGATCAACCACACTTCAGATCAGCACGAGTGGTTTCAGAAGGCACGTAATGCCCCTAAAGATTCTCCTGAAAGAAATTATTATGTATGGACCGACGATCCCACCAAGTATAAGGACGCCAGGATCATTTTTACAGATACCGAACCGTCAAATTGGTCTTGGGACCCGGTCGCCAAGCAATATTTTTGGCACCGTTTCTTCTCGCATCAACCCGACCTGAATTTTGACAACCCGGAAGTTCAGGAAGAAGTTTTCAAGATCATGGACTTTTGGTGCAATCTTGGTGTGGACGGTTTTAGGCTGGATGCGGTGCCCTATCTCTTTGAGCGGGAAGATACCAATTGTGAGAACCTTCCGCCTACACACGAGTTTCTTAAAAAGCTGCGTGCACACGTGGATGCCAATTTTGACGATAAATTGCTTTTGGCGGAAGCCAATATGTGGCCTGAAGATTCTGCGGCTTATTTTGGCGACGGTGACGAGTGCCATATGAACTACCACTTCCCCATTATGCCGCGTATGTTCATGGCGGTAAAAATGGAGGACCGCTACCCAATTATCGATATCATCGACCAAACCCCAGAAATTCCTGAGTCCTGCCAGTGGGCGATTTTCCTGCGAAATCATGACGAACTCACCCTGGAAATGGTGACCGATGAGGAGAGGGATTATATGTACAAGGTGTACACCAAAGATCCACAGGCCAAAATAAACGTAGGAATTCGTCATCGGCTTGCACCGCTCCTGGACAACAACCGAAATAAAATAGAGCTTATGAACGTGCTGTTGTTCTCCCTTCCGGGAACACCGGTACTCTATTATGGTGACGAGATCGGCATGGGCGACAACTTCTATCTGGGGGATCGTGACGGTGTACGTACCCCAATGCAATGGAGCCCGGACCGTAATGCCGGTTTCTCAAATGCCAACCCACAGCGGCTGTACCTGCCCACGATCATCGACCCTGAATATAAATACGAATCGGTCAATGTGGAGTCCCAGCAAATGAATTCCTCTTCCCTGCTCTGGTGGAACCGCCGGGTGATCAGTATGCGTAAAAAATATAAGGCATTTGGTCGAGGCACCATTGAGTTTTTGGCTCCGGACAATGCTAAAATACTGGCATTTACCAGAAGCTTCGAAGATGAGACCATTTTGGTCGTTGCTAACCTCAGCCGCTTTTCACAGGCTGCGGAAATTGACCTCTCTGCCTATGCAGGAAGTACGCCTGTGGAGGTTTTCAGTCACAATAATTTTCCCAGGATTGCCGAGAATGACTATCTATTTACAATGTCCCCGCACGGCTATTTGTGGTTGTCCCTAGTTCCAGACCATCATTCAGCCGCGACCGGCAAGCTTCCCACGGTTGCTATTAATAACTGGTCAACGTTTGTGGAATCAAAAGGTCGAAAAATCCTCGATCTTGCTCTTCTGAAAAATTATCTAAAACCACAAACTTGGTTTGAAGGTCATGAGAAAACCATTCAGGATATGGGGATTTCTCAGGCAAAAGAGCTCGAAGTATCCGGTTTTAAAACAGCAATTACCATCGTTGAGGTCAATTACAATGAAGGGCTTCCAGAATTATATCAATTGCCCATTGCCTTTGTTTCCAAAAACCAAGAAGAGCTGATCAACGATCTGCCCGAAAAAGCCATAATCGCCAATGCCACCTTGGGCAAAAAAACAGGTATTCTGGTGGATGCGGTATATCTTGAAGCATTCAGAAAATCACTTTTCAATTTTATCAAAAAAGAAAAATCCATAAACCACGATAATCACGAACTGAAATTCTACAAAGGGAAAGTGGGTATCGAGGCCGAAAGCAAAGCCGAAAGTTCAAAACTTATGGAATCGGCAGATAGTAACAGTTCGATCATTTATGAAAACCGGTACTTTCTGAAATTATACAGGAGGCTTGACAGTACGATTAACCCAGACCTTGAGATTTCGCAATATTTATCTGAACAAGTTGATTTCCCCAATGTTTCTCAATTCGTTGGTGGTATCTCCTTTCACATTTCCAACCGCCACGTGGTTGCACTGGGAATGATGGAGTACCTTGTCCCAAATCACGGCAAAGGATGGGAGTATGCCAATGATGTACTGCACCGTTTCTTTGAGAACGTGCTTTCACGGGATAAGGAACTTGATACCAAATACCACTTAAACCATATCACTAACCCATTGCCCTACTCAGAATTTCCCGAAAGCCTGCAGGGACTAATGGGAAGTATTTTCCCGGAACGTTTAGCGCTTTTAGGGCAGCGCAGTGCAGAAATGCACTATGCGCTATCGACCAATCTGGGCGGAAAGGATTTTGGCAAAGAAGATTTTTCCCTGCACTACCAGCGATCTGTTTTCTCAAGCCTACAGAGTCTCACCCGAAGTACTTTCTCAAAATTGGCAAAGAAAATCACCAGCCTGCCAGAGCACGTACAACCGGAAGCTAAACAACTACTCAAAAGGAAAGACGAAGTTCTGCAATTTTTTAAGCGCATTTTTGACCATAAAATCAATACTACTAAAATCAGGACGCATGGGGATTTCCACTTAAATCAAGTATTGTGGACAGGTAAGGATTTTATAATGTCAAACTTTGAGGGTGAACCCGAACGTCCATTTAGCGAGCGGCGTTTAAAAAGATCCCCGCTCAGGGATATCGCTGCGATGATCCGTTCGTTGCATTACGCGGCATACAGTAGCGTACTGGAACAGGAGTTTGACTCTTATCGCAAGGACGCTGCCATTGAGGAATGGGCGGAAACTTGGTATGTACATGCCACTAAAATTTTCCTCCACCATTATTTTGAAAATAGTAAGAATGCTGATTTTATTCCAGACACTGAAGCCGATACGTCATTGCTGCTGCAAGTGTTCATTTTGGAAAAAGCGGTTTACGAACTGAACTTTGAACTTTCGCACCGCCTGGAATGGGCAGAAATACCGATGCGGGGAATAATCTCCATATTGGAAGACGCTGAGTAGTAGATTGCTGAAAACAAAAAAGCGGATAATCTGATTTCAGTTTATCCGCTTTTTTGTTTTATTTATTCACTATTGATCCAGGTACCGCTTTATAATTATATTAGCGTGGTGTATCTCATGACCACAGATGATAAACCCGGCAGCTCTTGGGGATAATGGGCTTTGACTGGCCCGACCTACAATCGTCAGAGCTTCAGCATCAAAAGAGTCAAAAAGATAGACCGTACCCTCACGGACAGACTTATACTCACTGATCAAATTTTCCAGAGAACGGTCGTTGGCCTTTGAAGGCTTGACGTATTCATCCTGCTCAAATCCCGGAAATTCAGCTTTGTCACCGCGTGCTATGCAGAGCGCACGGTAATTGAAGATGCGCTCTGTATCTATAATGTGTTGAAGAATTTCGAGTACCGTCCATTTTGCCTTGGCATATGCATATGTAAGTTTGTCCTCAGGAATCCTTTCAAAAAAGTCAACCGTCTTCTCCCCGCCTTTTTTTAAATCTTCTAGCAGGCCATTGTTAGAATCGACTAATTCAATATATCTCTTGTAATAAGGATTAAATTCACTGTGGTCAAGGTCTTTGGAATTTATCATTATGCACTGTTTCTACTGGCATTAATATTTCCGAAGAGCGAGCGGGTAACCATCTTCTCGAAAGTTTCCATCAATTTTGGATCCGGATTTTCCGTTTTCTGCATATCCTGAATTTTTTTCAATGCAAATTGCTGAATGGTCAGTAAAGGCAGGACAATGCGTTCCCGTTCTTCGACCGAAGCCCTTCCGGCAGGTTCCTCCTGCATCAATCGCTCATAACCGGTAAGTTTGAGCAACAATCGTTTTGAAAGTTGATACTCGTCGTGGATCAAGTTCCAGAATTCACCAAACTCTGCATCTTCCTGCATATAGGCCGTCAGGCTGAAGAAAGACTTGGTCAGGCTCATCATACTGTTTTCAAGCAAGGTTTTGAAGAACATACTGTTGTCGTACAAATGCTTTACTTTGTCAAACTGGCCGGCATCCTCAAAATGTTTTATAGCAGTACCCACACCAAAGAAACCGGGCACGTTCTGCTTCAGCTGGCTCCAAGATCCCACAAAAGGTATTGCCCTTAAATCTGAGAAATCCAAAGTGGTGCTTTTACCACGTTTGCTGGGACGGCTGCCAATGTTGGTTTTTGCATAAAACTTGAGCGTACTCATCCTTTCCAAATATGGAAGGAATTTAGGATGCGCCTTAAAATCTGAATAGGCCTTATAGCTCACCTCGGCGAGCTCTTGCATCGTTTCCCGGTCTTCACCCGAAAATGCCATTTCCTTTTGGGAAAACACCCCGTTGAATATTCCACTACTCAAAAGCTGTTCTAAATTGTACTGACAGGAATTAATGGTCCCAAAATTGGAACTGATCGTCTGTCCCTGTACGGTTAGCTGTATTTCTTCATCCTCAACACTCTGGCCCAAGGATGCGTAAAACTGATGTGTCTTACCACCACCACGGGCCGGTGGTCCGCCGCGACCGTCAAAGAAAATTACCTTCACACCGTTTTCACGTGATATTGTAGTAAGCTCTTCTTTGGCCTTAAAAATACTCCAGTTTGCCATTAAATAGCCACCATCTTTAGTACCGTCGCTAAAGCCCAACATAATCGTTTGCTTGTTGCCACGCTTTTTAAGGTGGGCGGCGTAGGCTGGATTGGTGTATAGTGTTTTCATCACCTCTTTTGCCGCTTTAAGGTCAGGTACCGTCTCAAATAATGGCACAATATCTACCGGTGGATGGTCCCAACCAGAGAGCTGGATCATCGCAAAGGCCTGCATAACATTGAGAATGGTCTGGTTGTTACTGATGATGTACCGGTTGCAACCCCGCTCTCCGTTGCGCTCCTGAATTTTTTTCATCGCCCTTATTGACTCTAGTGTTTTTCTGGTAATTTCATCTTCAAACTGCTCGGGATCGACATCACCTTTTATATTCTGCAATACTTTTATTTGCTCATCTTCCGATTTTTCCAAGTAATCTTCGGGGAAAAGACCGGGATTGCTTTTTGCACATTGATTCACGATCTGCTCCATCACATGCATATGGACGCGGCTGTCCTGGCGTATATCAAGGGTGGCAAAATGAAAACCGAACATTTTTACCTTATTGATCAAATTATTGATATCCTCCATGAATAAACCTTCGTGATGCTCATTAACCATATCGCGAACCTTGGTCAAAGTAATGATCATTTCATCAGGAGAGGTTTGAAGTTCACCTCCGGGAATAAATATGCTGTCGTACAGTTTGCGCTCCAGTTCCATTAATGGTTTTTCTGTGCCCACAAAGGTGATCCTGCGACGTAGCTTCCGCATATCGAGGTAATAATTCCTAATTATGGTCTTACGCAGCATATTTGCAACTTTCAAGGTAATTTCGGTGGTAACGAAAGGGTTTCCGTCACGGTCGCCGCCAGGCCAGAAGCCCAGGTCAATCACTTGGTTTGAGAATTCTTTCCCGTTAAAAATGTTTTCGTGGAGGTAATCGTAAATATTGCTGGAGGCATTGTAAAAAACATTTTCCAAATACCAATTGAGACTTACCGCCTCGTCATAAGGAGTGGGCTTTTCTTTTTTGAAGAAGGGCGTCTTGCCCAATTGAGACAGCAATTTTTTGATCATCTCAATATCATTGTTGTTGATCGCCGTGGTCAGGTCGTTGATAATCCCCAGCACGGCACCTGGGTAGAACTGGGTAGGGTGCGCAGTAAGCACTGGCCTGATCCTAAATTCATCCAAATATTCCCTAAGTTCTTCGGTCTTGCCCTGAGCCTCGGCTTCCTCTTTGATATTTCTTAAGGTTCCGCGGCCGTCCATATTGTTTACGGTGCGATAGGCCGCATCCTCAATAGCATCAAAAAGCACTACCTGACGTTCAATATATTGTATGAACCTAAACAGCAAGTCATGCCGGTCGCTTTCTGAAATATCCCGCTGATACTTCTCAAAGAAATAATTAAGTATTTCTGTTGGTGTCTTTTTGTTGCTGTATCCACGTTTGCAGATCGCATCAAACAATGGCAACAGTACCCCGGTATCTGAAATTCCATGAAACGGTAAAGTCAAGAATAGGCTGTTGTAAACCTGATATTTAGACTTGACGTGATTATTGAATCGTTCTAGTTTTGATTGTCGGGACATTTTTGTTTTGTTTTGATTGAAATAAAACACCCTTTGATCAAATTTGGCCAAAGGGTGAATGAACTATTTTTAAGAACTTCTGTGTTTGGCCCAGCTACATATTTTGAAAAATACTATGCATTAAGCGCTTCTTGTCATTGATGCTTTCTTCCATGGAAATCATGGTTTCGGTGCGATATACACCCTCGATATCATCGAGCATAAAGATAACATTTTTAGCGTGTTCTGTATTGCGTGCACGAACTTTACAGAAAATATTAAATTTTCCCGTCGTAACATGGGCGACAGTCACATATGGTATCTCACTTATTCGCTCCAATACAAAAGTGGTCTGACTGGTTTTGTTGATATAGATGCCCACGTAAGCAATAAAAGAATACCCCAATTTACCGTAATCGAGGGTAAGACTTGAGCCAATGATAATGCCCGCTTCTTCCATTTTTTTTACGCGCACGTGAACAGTCCCGGCAGAAATGAGCAATTTTTTGGCTATATCTGTAAATGGGGTTCGCGTATTTTCGATCAACATGTCCAAGATCTGATGATCAACTTCGTCTAATTTGAATTTTGCCATTATTAATTGGTTAAATTACATTTAAATCAAAAATACCACAAAATACATGAACAATTCATAATTAATTTGGAATATTTAACGAAAACGTTATAGCTGTATTATCCGGTAGCAAAGCGGTATGCAACTCCTGCCCTACCTCTAGGATACCATCTTTAGCAGGAGTCAATACTTCACCCTTTACATCATACTCCTTATGCCCTTGATAATCGTCAAGCTTGCGAATTTTTTGAATCACCGGAATAAATACAATTTTATCGCCCTGCAATTTTTCGGTGAACTGAATGGCGATGTCCAGTATCTGCTTACCCTCAATTTGCACGTTCCTTACTATAATATCATAAAAGCACTTTTCGTTTTCTGGAATCGTCTCATAATCCTGCACTGTCCAAGCTTCCAATGGATTTAAAATCAAATCAAACACCTTTATAAGGCTCAAAAAAATATAGCTGCGGGTACGCTCCCGCTGATAATCCTGTTTATAATGTCCCGCCTCAAACAATAGCGTTGGCGTGCCCAACGACTGAAACATATCTCCCACGCAATTGATATTGAAACCATCATCGTAACGGCCTACACCGTTGGGAATAAAGTCTTGCAACAAATGGTTAAGCCCCGTAATGATGGACATCGCCTTTTTACGGGTCGGGGTTATGGACCGTTCTGCATCTTGAGAAGGCGAAAGAAAGGAAACCGTTGCCGACACTGGCGGCTTGCCTAGACTAAAAATGCTACGTTGCCCGTGGAGGTTGAGGCAATAATCTGGTCTAAAACGGTCATAGACTTGGCGTAAGGCCCTACTCTCTGGCTGGGTACGCTCCTTGGCATCGCGGTTAAGGTCAACCTTTTTAGCATTCACCCGGGTGTATGCCTTGGCGCCATCAGGGTTGAGCATAGGAATTATGGCCAGCGTAAATGTCTCCGAGATCTTGGCAGCTGCTTCAGTTTCACTTGATCTAAGCCACTCCAAAAGGTCAAAAACAGCCTTCGTGGTTGTTGATTCATTTCCGTGCATCTGTGACCAAAGCAATACTTTTATAGCACCGCGGCCTACCTTCATTAAGGTGATAGACTCGCCATTAACAGATTTGCCCACTTCCGCAATACGGGCAAAACCTGCATAGGACTTAATAATTGGCTCCAGCTTATCATAGGTGATATACCTACCATAAAGCCGGGCTTCTTTAGCATATCCATGCCAATCCAAAAAGGATCTATAATTGTCAAACTCTTTCATGTTACAAATGTAAATACTTTTGTTTTCACATGTGTAAACAGGTCGGGGAGCAAACAATGTTTACAGTCCTAAACACTGCTTACAGTTGAATATGTTGTTGCAGGGAAATATTCCATAATGAATTTTTTTAAATATCAAATAGCTTTATTTCAATATTTAAGAGCTATTTACTTAGAGTTTTAGTTTAGGTTAATATTATATCCGGTGACAGTTATATTACAATTGTAAACACGACCGAAGGTGTGTTTTGATTACATTTGTAACGTTATGAATACAGAACGGTTTTTACAATGGTAAACAGTGCTGAGTTTGGGAAAAGGCTTGAGAAGATTATGAAAGAACACGATCTAACGGCCTCTGCATTCGCTGATCGTATTGATGTGGGACGCTCCTCCATTTCGCATATTCTTTCTGGCAGGAACAAACCCAGTCTCGAATTTGTAATGAAGATTGTTCAGGAATTTGAGGATGTGGAACTATACTGGTTGCTCAATGGAAAGGGTACGTTTCCAATAACAACTTCTGGGGCTAGCCACCCTACTCCCCAGACCACACCTCACAGTTTTAAAAAAGTACCTTCGGAAAAACCGGAAAATCGCAGTCCAATAGTCTCTGACGAATTCACATCATCTAAATCCATAGAAAATTCCACGCACGTTCCCCAAGATGGAAAAAAACCTATAGAACGGATTGTCATTTTCTACACGGATGGTACATTTAAAAATTTTACCCCATAAACTGCCTCGGAAAAAATCCCGGTTGTAATTTCGCTTTATGCACCGCAAAACCTATTTCGTTCTCCTTTTGGTGATTTTTTTTAGCAGTTGCTACGAGCCAAAAAGAAATTGCACCGATTTTAAGACCGGTACCTTTGCGTTTGAAACATTTCTGAACGGTGAAGTAAAGCAAACCACTTTTGTGCGCAATGACACTCTTGAAATCGATTATTTTAACGAAAAGGCAGACAGTTCTGCCATCCGCTGGATCAACGACTGTGAATACATCGCCGAAAAAATAAATCCTAAAAACCGGCAAGAAGAAAAAGCAATTCACTTCAAAATCATCAGTACCACCACAGATACATATACTTTTGAATACAATTTAGTGGGTAAGACGAAAAAGCAAAAAGGAACTGTGCAAAAGGTAAATTGATCCTAGATTAAATGATCTGCTGAATTAAAATAAAACAGCAATTAAAGCCTTTCATTTAATAAACTCTTCGACCGAGCACCATTTGACATTGCAATCTTGAAATGTAATATATAGTTCAAGGAAAACATTATCGCTAAATTGAAGCTACTTGAATAGCTTACATTCCTTTTTTGTCAGAAAGAAGGTTTTCGAGTGGCGTTTTCGCTTCTAAGAATCGCGAGCGGAAATGCGTGCCGAGTAAAACGGCGGTCAGTTCGAAGTTCAAGAATGGAGCTATTTAATAGTCATCCCTTAATACATCTAAAATCATATTTAGCATTTCTTACTTAGTCTATTAAAACGTAGCTACCAAAATGATCTACTTATAAAGAAGATAGTGCGCTCTCACTTCCTTAAAGGCTTTTAAATCCTGTTGCCAACTTTTACGAATTTCATCCATATTTAGTCCAGCTTCAATCTGTTGCTGCAATTTTTCGGTACCGGCGTGGGCCGTAAAGTTTGTGGTGTTGAAAAATTTCTCCTTATGGGTATGATCTGCATACGCCTGAACGATCCACGATAAATTGACTTCAGCCAGTCGCGGAATGTCCCTCAAATCAAAACCGCAACATTCCTCGTCTTTATGTTTGGGCGATTTAGAACCAAAATTGGGCTGCGGCGTATAACAATAGAAATATTTATCCTTTGGTAACAAAGGCGATCCCATGACCTGAAACTGCATTTCGGTACCGCGACCGGCGTTGAGATTAGTGCCTTCCAGCAGGCCAAGACTGGGATACAGATTAATTGACTGGTCATTGGGCAAGTTGGGTGAGGGACGCACCGGTAAAGAATATTTAAGATCGTGCGTATAATTTTCCATAGGGATCACGGTGAGGTCTGCCTGAACCTGATTTTTAAGCCAGCCTTCTCCATTAATCATTTTTGCATACTCTCCAATGGTCATTCCGTGTACCAAAGGCACTCCGGCGTGCATCCCTAAAAAGCTGGTGTGCTCCACCTCCATCACAGGGCCATCCACATAATGTCCGTTGGGATTGGGTCGGTCAAAAACCAATATGGGTATGTTATTTTCGGCTGCTGCTTCCATCACGTAATGCATCGTGGCGATATAGGTATAAAACCGAACGCCGACATCCTGAATATCAAAAATCAGGATATCGATATCCTGAAGTTGTGCTGCGGAAGGTTTTTTGTTTTTTCCGTAAAGGGAAACGATGGGCAATCCAGTCTTGGAATCCTTTCCATCCTCTACTTGTTCACCGGCATCGGCCGTACCACGGAAACCATGTTCTGGCGAAAACACACGAACTACTTTTTGATTTAAACTCAACAACGAATCTACCAGGTGGGTGTATTCCTTTTCGCCGTTAGGCAATTGTTCTTTTAAAATCAGTGAACTGGGATTGCAAACCACCCCTATTTTTTTTCCTTTTAAAATCGGAAGGTAAGTTTCCGTGCGGTTTGCTCCCAGAATGAGTGATTGCGGTATGTGTGAGGCATAGACCGTTGAGTCTGACTCGGTCTCTAAAGATGCCGAAGTGACTTTGGGGTTCTCAGAAAACCTTCCGCAGGAAACAAGTGGAAACATCATTAAAATCAGCAGAAGAGCGCATCTGAAACCAATAGCATTAAATAATCGTAAAGCCATTAAAATTTGGGTATTTTTGGGCGGATAAAAGCGCATTAGACAATTGAATTTTGAATTTTTTATAGCCAAACGCATCATCGGGGCGAGAGCGTATAAAAGTAACGCTTCGACCCCTATAATTAAAATTGCGATCATCGCGATTGTCCTGGGGATGGTGATGATGATGATCACGGTGGCGACCAGTGTGGGGCTCCAAAAGAAGATCAAGGAAAAGGTTTCGGCCTTTAATGGTGATATCATTATTTCTAATTTTGACGGAAATCAAAGCGGCGTGACACTCAACCCCATTTCCAAAAATCAGGATTTTTACCCGGAGTTTACATCTATCCCAGAAATCACCCACATTCAAGCGACGGCAACCAAGGCGGGAATCATACGCACTGCCACAGATTTTGAGGGTGTACTTATAAAAGGCGTGGGTGCCGACTATGACTGGCAGTTCATGGAAACTTTCGTCGAAGTTGGCCGTCTTCCCAATTATACCGAAAAACTGAACACCGAAATCCTGCTCAGCGAATATCTCGCCAACCGCTTGGGCTTTGCGTTGAACGACAAGGTTATTGTTTATTTTCTAAAGGAAGACGGCGATTTCTTATTACGGCGGTTTGATATAGTAGGGATTTATAACAGCGGTTTTCAGGAATTTGACAGCCAGTACCTTTTTGCAGATCTTCGGCATTTGCAACGGCTGAACAAATGGGAAGAAGACCAAGTTGGAGCATTCGAGGCGTTTGTTGAAGATTTTGACCAGTTGCAGGAAGTAGGCAATGCTGTTTATGAGAATACCGGTTCCACGCTTAATGCAATGACGATTGCCAATAAATACTATTCCATTTTTGAGTGGCTGAAATTGTTTGACTTTAACGTCGCCCTAATTATCGCCGTGATGATAATCGTTGCGGGTATCAATATGATCGTGGCGCTGCTGGTGCTCATTTTAGAACGTACGCAGATGGTTGGTTTACTGAAAGCCTTGGGAAGCGACAACTGGACCATCCGTAAGATTTTTATGTACAATGCGCTCTATCTGGTCGTCGTAGGCTTGTTTTGGGGAAACATCATTGGTATCGGACTTTTATTGATCCAAAAATACTTCGGGATCATTTCCCTCGATCCGGAAACCTATTACGTCACCGAAGCTCCCATTTATCTAAATTGGGATTATATCGTTCTGCTAAATATTGGGACGTTTATTTTATGTGCGGTGATGCTTCTTGTGCCTTCTTATATTATCACCAAAATTTCACCGGTCAAGTCGATTAAGTTTGAGTAGGGTTTGGGTTTCAAAGTTCGGAGTTCGGAGTTCTAATTTTAAGGTTGAAAAATGTAATTGGCTATTCAAAAATTGTAATTCGTAAATCGTACTTCAAACTTCGTACTTCAAAGGGTTCTCGACTGCGCTCGGGCTAGAAATCAAATAATTCGGCAATCCAAAATCGTATATCATCTTTCGTATTTCGTACTTCAAACTTCGTACTTCAAAGGGTTCTCGACTGCGCTCGGGCTGGCATATCAAACACATCAATCGGCAAGTCAAAATTGTACTTGGTAAACCGTACTATGAATTTCTAAAACACTTTTACCCCGCCGAGATACGTTTCGGAAACTTTCAATTGCGGTATAGAGTCCAGATCAATTTCCATCAAGTCTTTTTCCAGAATGATAAAATCGGCAAATTTTTTAGGTTCGATGCTTCCTTTTTCCTCTTCTTCAAAATTGGCGTAAGCCGCCCAGATGGTCATTCCCCGTAGCGTTTGCTTGCGGTTTAGCGCTTCTTCATTTTGAAAACCCTGATCGGGAAATCCTTCCAAATCCTTTCTGGCGGTAGCTGCATAAAAGGTCAGAAATGGATTGACCTGCTCCACCGGAAAGTCGGTGCCCAATGCAATACTTCCAGCTTCTTCAAGCAAGCTTTTATAGGCGTAAGCCCCTTTCATACGTTGCTTACCAAGACGTTCTCCTGCCCAGTACATATCACTGGTTGCATGCGTGGGTTGAACGGACGGCAATATGTTTTTGTCAAAATAGTTGATATCCTCAAGATCAACGATTTGAGCATGCTCTACCCGCCAGCGCTTATCTGTCTCATCATCAAGTGCGGTCTCGTAAGCCTCAAGCACCACCACATTAGCCGAATCCCCAATGGCGTGCGTATTCATCTGAAAGCCATTTTTGGCAAGTTTGATCGCTAATTTTCTGATACTATCAACGGGTGTGACCATAGCACCAAAATGATTTTCCCTGTCCGAATACGAACTTTTGAGCGCGGCCCCGCGAGATCCCAGAGCTCCATCTGCATATACTTTTATTGATCTTACATTTAATAAAGGCGTTTTGATTGGCCCATTGGCTATAAAATAATCAACATCCTCTGGCGTATTGCTAACCATGGCATAAATCCGCATTTTGAGACTGCCATTTTGATGCAGTGTATTGATCATCTCAATCTCCTGTCTGCTTAGCCCGGCGTCATCCACAGTGGTCAGGCCGTATTCAAAACAAACTTCTTGTGCATCCAATAAGGCTTGTTCTTGTCGCTCCCGCGAAAGTTCTGGCATCACGTTGAACACTGCATCCATTGCGTTGTCGATGAGCACGCCGGTGACTTTTCCATCTTCGGTGATGATTTCGCCCCCTTCCACTTTTGTTTTTGAATCAATTCCTGCTAGGTCCAAAGCTTTGGAGTTGACCAGAAGCGCGTGACCATCTACCCGCTGAAGCGCCACCGGTGTATTGGGAAACAGTTTGTCCAATCGTTCTCTTGTTGGGAATGCTTTCTTCTCCCAGTCATTTTGGTCCCATCCCCTACCAAAAATGAATTCAACCGATTTTTCTTTCTGAAATTTTCTCAACCGCTCCAAAACCTCATAATAGCTATTGGTCCCGGTCAAATCTGCATCCTGTAAGCCCAGGCCAAATCGATAAAAATGGCAGTGCGCATCGATCAATCCCGGATAGATGAATTTGCCGGTGGCATCAATAATGCTATCAGCCGTGTACGTATTCTGTATATTCTCAGATGTTCCTACTTTAACAAACTTTCCGTCCTCAACGGCAAATGCTTCCGCGGTAGCAAAGGCATCATTTACGGTGTACACTTTGGCATTGACAACTATAAGATCAACGTGTTTTTTCTCTTCGGAACAGGAAAAGAATACCGCAATCAACAGTACTAATCCCAGGGATTTATTTGACATCGCTTTTTTATTTCGGAATAATAAACAAAAAGGTTTCCGAACGGAAACCTTAATTGACGTAAAATTATAATTAGAACTTTAATAAACCCTATTAAAAATCAAATTTATAGGTAGCACCTGCCAAAGCCTGAAAACCTTGCACGGGATAATTGAACCAGCGCTGATAGTTGTTGCCCAGTGCATTGTTCACGCGGGCAAAAATGGAAAGCTGCTCGTTTATCCGGTAGCCGGCGTGAGCGTTGGCATCAAAAAAACCGTCAATGGTCACTGTTGCGGGCTGAGGCATTATAAAGGGTCCGGTGATGTCGTCAACATCCTTTCGCTCGCTCATCATATACAGCGTGACACCGGCAAACCAGTTTTCATCAATCTGGTAATCTGCAAAAAACGAAGCCTTTGCGGTGGGAAGGTTCCAAGCCTCAGCCTGACTATCTGTGCTGTAACTGAACACCTCACCGTTAAGCCGAAGTTTTAAATTGGTATTCAGGTCAAAATTGAGTTCCCCAAAAAAGTTCAGGATTTTTACATCGTCATAAACAACATTGAAGCTGTTGCCGTACTGATAATTTTCGTTACCCAGATTGCCGTCACTATCCTCAAACCTGGGATTCGCCTTAAACAAGGCTTTGTTATTTTCTGCGGAATAACCTCCGCGCAGGTTGTAGCCCAGTGTGGATGTCAGTTTTCCTTTGGCTCCCAAATAGAAATTATAGCTTTCGTCAGTTGGGGAAATGCCCGCCAAGGTTGGTGAGACAAATGGATTTTCTGAAACAAACTGCTCATAACTGTTCTGCATCAGTTGACCTTCAAGACCGGCATAGGCAATCAATAGCTCGTCTGCCACGCGATACGAGGCAGTGATGTTGGGATATACCTTGACAGTGCTTTCGCTGGATTGTGAGTCCATCGCCAAAGCACCGGTCAATCCCAGGTTTAAAGTGAGGTCATCCCGCAGCACCTGCAACGATGGACTTAAACTGGTGATCAGCGTACCGTATTCCAAAGGTTGGGAATTGCTGTAGTTTCGATCAAAGCTTCCAGTAACGTAATCCATTTTCAGGTCTAGATTTAGCATTTCGTCACCAATTGAAAAACCAGCCTTTGGCATAACCACCGCCCGGAATTCGCTGGATTCATAACTGTCACTAAAAAACCGAACCCTTGCAGTGGCTTTTTCAATGATAGCATCCGGGAGTTCGACGCCACCGCTCAAACCGACTCCAATAAAACTGTGGGTAGGATCGATCTGGCTATAAATATCCTCGGTACTGGAGAAAGCATCATCCACACCATACCAGTTGTACACCTCATGATCCAGATCTAGTTCTGCATTCCAATCGATATCACGATCGTACGAGCTGAACTTGGCATTCAACCGGGTGTCGTAGAAAAAATCATCTACGATGGCATCCGGGATTCCACCTTGTGACGAATTGTGATTGAGATAAAGCCCCAGGTTTTTGTCGCGGTCGAGTTCAAAATTGGTGTAAAATTCGGCGAGGGCGCTGGTATAGGTTCCAAAACCAAGGGTGGCGTAACTGTCGTACAGTTTGACGCGTTCTTCTTTCTCGACCTCGGCGGCCTGACCGGCTTCCGGAACAAATGTAGAAGCGACAGGAACTGAGAATATTCCATAAGTCACCTTTTTCTTTGCTGTGTTTACAGAATCATTCAGGGTTGGTGTGCTTTTTATTTTAAACGCATCGCCAATTTCTGGGGTATAAGGTTTTACAACATTGACCACTTCGGTGCCGAGGTTATCTTTTTCTTGTGAGAAACCGAAGCTTGCCAATAAAATAAACAGCATTGTATAAATGGACTTTTGCATTTGCAATTAGTTAGATTGTTTTTTGAATTTATGTTTGGCGGAATAAAAACTTTTTAGTTTTCACCGCTGTTCACGGAAGCATTGGTTTTTGCCTCTGCCGCTTTGATTCTGGTCAATTCTTTTCGAGCCTCGGAAGTAACCTCGGAATAATCTGAAAAGTTAGAGATCACATTTTCTAAAATGTAGGTGGCCTGGTAGGCATCATCCAAAGCATAAAAGTTTTTGGCCATCAGCACCAGCCCTTTGGCACCATACAGTTTGTAACCGCTGTATTCTTTGGCCAATTTCTGTACGGAAGCATTCGACCCAGCGTAGTCGGCTTTTTTGTTTTTAAAGTAGGCATCATAATAGAGGGCTTCGGCAGCCAGTTCACCATTGGCGATTTTCAAAACTTCGGTATAGGCCTTCTCGGCACGGGTCTCGTTGTTGGTTTGCATAGCACTTCGGGCAATGATAACCTGTGCGTCACTTTTTACGCTATTATCAATTTTTGAATTGTCCAGCACCTTCTCAGCGTAGTTGACGGCATCCGCATAATTCTTTTCTTGATAATAAGATTTCATCAAGTTACTCTGCGCGAAAATGGTGTTCTGCGGAATGTCGCTCTCCTGTTCCAAACGCTTTAGAACCGGGATCGCATCGCGGTAGTTACGGTTGGTGAGGTACACTTGTCCCAAACGGGCTAGGGCTTGCTCGGTAAATTCGCTGGGACCTTTGCTGATAACAAATTTATAATGCGGAATGGTTTTGTCGAAATTTTCCTGACCAAAATAAAGTTGGCCGAGATAAAAATGGGCTTCCAAAGCGCGCTGACCGTTGGGGTACTCACGCAGGTATTTTTCATACTGCTGAATGGCACCAGCACTCTTTCCTTCAACAAACTGTTTTTCCGCGGAAGCGTATGCGGCATCATCCAGCTCAGAATCTTCCACCGAAATATAATCGAGCGAACTCGCCCAGCGACCAAATTCATCCACGCGGCCCAGATCGATGTAGATCAACTTGGCGCTGGCCACCGCCTGTACCCCTTCGGGCGTGCCGGGATAATCTTCGGCTACTTTTTTAAACAGTTGCAGCGCATCTTCAGTGGCACCGGTATTGTCAAAAATTAGTGCCTTTTTCAATTTCGCCTGAGCGACAAATTTACTGTCTGGATTTTCGCGGATCAAACGATCATAGGCTTTGATACCGTTGACGTTTTGATTGAGCGCAACATAGGTGTTGCCCAGTTCGTACAGCGCATCATCCTTAAAACTGGAATAGGAATAATCGTCAGCAAACGATCCCAGCATTTCTATTTTCTGTTGCTTTCGATCCACAAAACCATAGCTGATGGCCTTCTGAAAGGTCGCATAATCCTTATCGCTCTGCGGAAGTGCCAACGCTTTATCATAAGCTTCCATCGCTGGCCAGTAAGAACTTGAGATAAAATAGCTGTCGCCCAAACGCACATATGCATCACCCAAGCGCACCTTGTCTGCCGGGTTTGTTTTCGCGTATGCGTCAAAATATTTGATCGCTTGTGGGTAATTTTTCTTTTTGAAATAGGCATAGCCCAGATTGTAGCCCAAAGTTTCATATTCAGGTAATTGACGGGCAGCACTGTTCTGCTCAAACTGCCTAAAGGTGAGCAGCGCCTCATCGATTTGATTGAGCGTGTATTCACTTTCGGCCTTCCAATAAAGGGCGCGCGCGGTAAACTCTGGTGTGCGGGGCTCATCAAGGGATTTGTCAAAACTGCTTATGGCACCGCCGTAATCCCCATCATTAAATTGCTCAATCCCTCGGTAAAACGCAACTTTTTGATAGGTGACCTTGTCGTTGAAGTTTCGGTTGTCTGCGAGGAGCTGCATCGCCGCCTCGTAATTTTTTGAGGTGATGTAACTGTCGATCAACAGGTTTTGAAGATCGGTTCTTGCCGGACTCTCGGGATACGCCTCCAAATAGGTCGTGATTGCCTGTGGCGCGGGTTCATAAGCATTACCGATCTCGTAGCTCAGTTTGGCATAATTGAGACCGCTGTCCTGCTTTATTTTCGACTCAAAATCCATTTGATATGCGTTTCGGAAAGCATTCAAAGCTTCCTGCTTGCGACCGGTCTGCAGATAGGCATCAGCCAAATGGTAGTAGGCATTTTGTGCCACGCTGTTGTTTCCGTCGATGATCTTGTTAAATTCATTGATCGCATTCTCAAAATTTCCCTGCTTGTAATAAGCAAACCCCAACTGGTAATAATCGGTGTTGGTCCATTTGCCTCTTTTGCCTTTGTATTCCGTTAAATAGGGAAGCGCTTCGGCATACTTACCCAAATTGAAATAGCTTTCACCAATAATCTTTTTGATCTCTGAAACCTCACGCCTTTCTGCATTGGGCAACTGCTCCATCGCCTGCTTTAAGGATTCTTCAAAATTGCCTTGTCTAAAATTAAGGTCGGCTTTAAAATAGGAAAGGTCTTCGCGTTCACCCTGAGTGGCTTCCACTTCCTCAAAAAGTTCGCTCGCCTGCTCGAGGTCACCGCTTTCGTAAGCCATAAATCCTTGATAGTATTTTGCGTCAGCACCATATTTTTCAGAATCAAGAACCCTTTCAAAATAAACCTTAGCTTCCAGCGGACTGCGCGTTTTTAAGTGTACGTAGCCCATGTTGAAGTTGTAACGTTCAAATTCGGCGCGACTCAGGCGATTGATTTCCACACGCTCGTACCATTTTTTGGCATTGCTGTACCTGCCCTGGTCAAAATAATAATCGGCTACATCCATAAAAGCAGCATTGCGCTTGGTGCTGGTGGGATATTTCTCCACAAAGTCTTCCATCTTACGATCTGCACCGGATTGTTTTGCACGGATGGCGGCATTGGCGATGTAAAAAGCACAGTCTCCCTCAATGGTCGGATCGTCTGTGGTTGCTTTAACCTCTTCAAAAAGATTTTGGGCAGCGAGGTAGTGCTTGTCGTTATAGAGGGATAGCGCCTTATTGTACTTTGCAAGATTATTGGTAAAAGCCGCAGTTTGCTGAGCCTTGACGCTTAAGAAGCTCAAAAATAAAAGTGCTCTAAAAAAGATTTTTCTCAACATAGTGAACCGTTTGGTTGTCGCGCCAAAGATAAAAATGACCGCTACAGCAACAACGCTTAAATTGTTACTTAATTACAAAAGTTATTCAGATTATTTGTGAGCGAAGTAGCTGTTGGCGGCTGCTTACGTTAAAGCTTTCATAAACCAAAAGCGGGTTGCACAGGCTAAAATGTTTTTTTCGGGGTAGCGAACTGTATGTAGTTATGGTCTGAATTTTATTTAATCATTGCCTATGTTTGCATATCGGTTTTCCGATATTTTCAAAAGCCAAATCCACTTTAATAATCGTTAAACTAACTATGTCAACAGCCGTGCTTTCGCTAAACAGCGCATCCATTTTTCAACGGGAAAACCTTATTCTCAGTGATGTGAACGTGACTATAAACAAAGGGGAATTTGTTTACCTGATCGGGAAAACAGGCTCTGGAAAAAGTAGTTTTATGAAAACACTATATGGCGATTTACCGTTACAAGAAGGCGAGGGCAAGATTGTGGATTTTGATTTGAAAACGCTCAAGGAAAAACAGATTCCGTTTTTACGGCGGAAACTGGGCGTGGTCTTTCAGGATTTTAAATTGTTGAACGACCGCAATGTTTCAGACAACTTGCTTTTTGTCCTTAAAGCCACCGGATGGAAAGACAAGGCCAAGATGGAAAGCCGAATTGAAGAGGTTTTGCAAAAAGTGGGAATGAAGACCAAGGGATTTAAGTTTCCTTTTCAACTTTCGGGTGGCGAGCAGCAGCGTATTGCAATCGCCCGGGCCCTGCTCAACAATCCCGAACTCATCCTCGCTGACGAACCCACGGGAAATTTAGACCCACAAACTTCTGTAGAAATTATGGCGGTGCTTCAGGAAATCAACAACAACGGAAATACCATCCTAATGGCCACCCACGACTACGCTTTGCTTTTAAAATTTCCCTCAAAAACCCTAAAATGCGACGGAAACAAAATCTTTGAAGTGGTACAAAAAACGGTTTGATTTCGGTTTTCTATTTTCTGTCTTCTGTTGGATAAGGTTTCGACAATTTTTTTGCCTTAGCAATGACATTTCTCCATACTTCCCTCATCCTTCGGGATTACTGTAAAAGCTATAATTCTCAAACTAATATAAAATATAGGTTTTCGAGTAACGTTTCCGCGCAGCGGAAATGTGTACCGAGAAGACCGGTATAGTGATTCAAAGTTCGATGATTTAAAAATTCAATCCAGAATCGAACCTCGTATTTCGTATTTTGTATTTCAAACTTCATACTTCGTACTTCCCAAGGTCGCATTAACGTTTCCTTAGCAGCAGTTTAATCTTTCTTACCTTTTGCTTTTTGTAAATTTCTCAAAAAACTAAACCAAACTCCATGAAAATTACATTTTACGGTCAAAACTGCTTTGGCATAGAAACCAAAACTTCAAAAATCCTAACCGATCCTTTTATTACAGGGAACGATCTGGCAAAAGATAAAATCGATATAAACAAACTAGAGGCAGACTACATTTTCCTGACTCACGCACATCAGGATCACATACTTGATGCGGAAGCCATTGCTAAAAACACAGGCGCTACAATAGTAAGTAACTACGAGATCGCAGGATTTTATGAGGAAAAGGGATTCACTGCGCACCCTATGAACCACGGCGGAAGCTGGAAGTTTGATTTTGGTGCCGCCAAATATGTCAATGCCATTCATACCAGTTCGTTCCCAGACGGAAGCTATGGTGGCCAGCCTGGCGGATTTGTTTTTAGCATCGATGGAAAAACCATTTATATGGCCGGCGACACCGCTCTCACGATGGACATGAAACTTATCCCGATGGAATTTGACCTCGACCTGGCTATTCTTCCTATTGGTGATAATTTTACTATGGGTGTTAAGGATGCGATCAAGGCCAGTGATTTTATAGAATGTGACAAAATAATCGGCTGCCACTATGATACCTTTGGTTATATAGAGATTGACCACGATCAGGCCATATCCCAGTTCAAATTGCAGGGTAAGGAACTTACTTTACTCGATATTGGCGGTTCAATGGAAATGTAAAACAACTATTTTTGAAAAGCCCTCTGCCATTCCAACTTATATAAGGCTTAGGGCTTTTCTTTACTTAGTAGAACCCTAAATACATCCTTTTGAACGCATCATATAGAAAGAATTTACTCAAATTAAAACGCCCCAGCGGTACTTCTCGCGGAGTGTTGACTACCAAAGAAACCTGGTTTATTCGCATTCAGGAACTGGATCGGGTGGGTTACGGGGAGTGTGGGATTTTTCGTGGGTTGAGCGTGGATGACCGCCCGGACTATGAGGAACATTTACATTGGGCCTGCGATAATATTCATTTGGGACTTGACGAACTCTACCGTAAACTGCAAGGGTTTCCGAGTATTCAGATAGGTCTGGAAATGGCTTTTTTGTCTTTAAAAGCGGAAAAACCTTTTGAACTTATTCCGTCCAGATTTACAGAAGGCAAAGCAGGTATTCTCATCAACGGACTCATCTGGATGGGCGATCCGGTGTTTATGGAAGAACAGATTGCCGAGAAATTGGAAGCTGGTTTTGATTGCATCAAAATGAAAATTGGCGCGATCGATTTTGACAAGGAAATCGAATTGTTACAGGGAATTCGGAAAAAGTATTCTTCGGAAGAAATTACGCTTCGGGTGGATGCCAACGGTGCATTTTCCCCGACCGAAGCTTTGGAGAAATTGAGAAGGCTAGCTGAGCTCGATCTGCATTCCATCGAGCAGCCCATTCAGCAAGGGCAGCGTGAAGAAATGGCGCGGCTCTGCGCTGAGACTCCCCTGCCTATCGCGCTTGATGAAGAACTGCTGGGAATCTTTCGCGGAAGCGAAAAAGAAAACCTCCTCAAAACCATAAAACCACAGTACATAATCCTTAAGCCCAGCCTTATCGGAGGTTTTCGTGGAAGCGATGTATGGATCAGCATTGCAGAACGACTGAATATTGGCTGGTGGATCACCTCGGCGCTCGAAAGCAACATTGGCCTCAATGCCATTGCTCAATATACTTTCACCAAAAAAACCGCTAGGCCACAAGGTCTGGGAACTGGAAGTTTATTCACAAATAACGTATCTTCCCCACTCAAAATAAAGCAAGGCCAACTGTACTATGATACTCAGGAAAAATGGTCTTTTCAATTTTAATTTATGTTTATAGAAAAAGCCTATAGGGCCAATCACAACTTTCTGTTGTATTTGGTGGGTTCGGTGATAATCGCAATTGCAGCTACTATCGGACAGATGGGGCTGGTCGCCGCCATACTTATTCAAGAAGGTCCGGAAGCGTTGATGTCGCTGGACGAAAACAGTATGATGACTACGCTGAACGCAAACCTCACCTTGTTTTTGATACTCATTTCTTTTGCCTTTGCCATTGGCGGCCTAATTTTTTGTGTCAAGTTGATTCATGACCAAAAGTTTAAGGACATTGTTACCACCCGGGAGCGGTTTGACTGGGGGCGGGTATTTTTTGGTTTTGGGATGATCGCGGTATTTTCAATCGCCGGAACTGTATTGGGCTATTATCTGGTGCCCGAAGATTTTGTGGTCAATTTTAATTTGGAGCCTTTTATCATACTCTTTTTAGTTACCCTCATATTTATGCCGATACAGACTTCGGCCGAAGAATTCATTTTTCGCGGGTATTTGATGCAAGGCTTTGGGATGCTGGCCAAAAACCGATGGTTTCCCCTGTTAATGACCTCAGTGATTTTTGGCGGCATGCATTACTTCAATCCTGAAATCGGTGCGATGGGCGATATCGTAATGGTGATGTACATTGGCACTGGATTTCTACTGGGCATTATGACCCTAATGGATGAGGGTTTGGAGCTTGCCTTGGGCTTTCACGCCGGCAACAATATGATTGCGGCCTTACTCGTCACCGCAGATTGGACCGTTTTTAAAACCGATAGCATCTTGAAGGATGTGTCTGACCCTCAAGCCGATTTTATCGATGTGGCGCCTGTTTTTATCATTTATCCAATATTCTTGGCTATCTTAGCCTATAAATATAAATGGACCGGTTGGAAAGAGAAGCTTTTTGGCACTATCGATTCACCTGAAACCACAAAAAAGGAAGACTTTTTTGTGGCCGATTAACAAAAGAATGCGGCCTTGTCATTTATTCCCATCCATACAGCATTTACCCTAAATGGAAACAAGCTATCAGTAGGTGGCCTCAAGGAATTTGCCCACGAGTGTATAAAGATGGGAGAGTTCTATGAGGAGCAGATGGGCTCTTTTCTTTTAGAATGGCTTAATGACAAGAACCATATTATGGTTAACACTTCGGGCTCTACCGGAGACCCAAAATCCATCAAGATTTTTAAAACGCATATGGCAAACAGTGCGCTTGCCACCCAAAAGCATTTTAAGCTTCCCGAGGGCACTACTGCCCTACTCTGCTTGCCCGTGCGTTATATTGCCGGTAAGATGATGCTGGTACGCGCGATGGTGCTGGGTTGGAGAATCGATGTAGTGCACCCACGTTCCAATCCTTTGGACACCGTATTTAAACGTTATGATTTTTGTGCGATGACGCCATTTCAGCTGGATCACTCAGTGGCGCGGTTGCATCTCATAGCCAAAATGATTGTTGGCGGCGGGCCGTTTTCAGAATCCTTAAAGCAGCTGGTACAGAACGTAGATACCAAAGTCTATGAAACCTATGGCATGACCGAAACAGTCTCCCATATCGCCGCACGTCGCATCAATTCAAAAAAAACCAAGCCAGACGGAAATCCATTTAAGACGATGAGCAAGGTTACGGTAAGCAAAGATTCGCGGGGTTGTCTGGTGATCAAAGCCCCAGAGGTTTCGGTTGACCCTGTTGTGACCAACGATATGGTGGATTTGATTTCGTATAAAAAATTCGTCTGGTTGGGCCGTATCGACAATGTCGTCAACAGCGGCGGTATCAAGCTTTTTCCCGAGCAGATCGAGATGAAACTCGCTCCTCAACTGGATGTGGACTTTTTTGTCACAGGAGAACCTGACGATGCCTTGGGCGAAAAAATCATCCTAATCCTGGAAACTGAATCCGTGGAAACCGCAAAACTCGACTTCTCTCCGCTCAGCGCCTACGAAGTTCCCAAAGCAGTGTATTGCACCCCAAGCTTTAAACGCACCGAAACCGGCAAGGTAAAACGCGGTGCCACGCTGTTAAGTCTTAAATCTGACGGACAAGTGACTTCCTGAACATCAGAGCGCTTCAACCTCTGGTACGATAGTTGATATTTCTGAAAATCAATCCTATCGTATTATGAAAACAACCTTATCCCTTATCCTGCTATTTTGGTTTGCGGTCGCTCCCGAAGTTTCAGTCAAATACATCACGGGAACCGTCACTGACATAAACAACCAGCCGGTATCTGGTGTCACCGTCACGATAAAAAATGCCAAAAATGCCACAACTACAAATAACGACGGGAAATATTCGATAGAAGCAAAAGAAAGCGATGTTATAGTGTTTTCCTATATAGGTTTTGTTACCGAAACCATAATAGTAAAAAAGCAGCAAACCATTAACGTAATACTGAAGTCTGAATCCAACGCCCTTGATGAAAAGGTCATTGTAATGGATGAAATTTCTACGGAAGAAAATTTGAATACGCCACCGCCACCAGTACCACAGGCAATAATGATACGGGGCTATTCCGCTTTTAAAGGGCAGGTACATGGAATCACAACCCATCACGGAAATACTCAAGATCAAGAATCCTATAACGAAATTGAAGAAAACACTTTCAAACACGTAGCCGTCAATCCACTTTCTACTTTTTCTGCCGATGTTGATCGTGCGGCGTACAGCAACATCCGCAGGATGATAAATAACGGCCAGAAGGTTCCGGCAGATGCTGTCAAAATTGAGGAAATGATCAACTATTTCAGTTATGATTATCCGCAACCCTCTGGTGACGATCCATTTTGTATCAATACCGAAGTCATGCAGACCCCGTGGAACGAAAATACCCAACTCGTACGCATTGGGATTCAGGGAAAAAATATTCCAACGGAAGATATTCCGGCGTCCAATCTGGTCTTTTTGCTCGATGTTTCCGGCTCGATGAACAGTCCCAATAAACTTCCGCTTTTAAAATCAGCTTTTGAGATTTTGGTCAATCAGCTTCGCGAAAAGGATAAAGTTAGTATTGTGGTTTATGCTGGTGCTGCCGGTGTAGTGCTTCAACCTACCAACGGTGATAACAAAACCCAGATTTTGGAAGCAATGAACAAACTTCAAGCAGGTGGTTCAACTGCCGGTGGTGCCGGAATCAATTTAGCTTATCAACTTGCAAAGGATCATTTTATCGACGGCGGGAACAACCGTATCATTATAGCCACCGACGGCGATTTTAACGTAGGGGCGAGCAGCGACAAAGCAATGGAAGAACTCATCATCGAAAAACGCGATCAGGGCATTTTCCTGACCTGTTTGGGTTTTGGGATGGGCAACTATAAAGACAGTAAATTAGAAACCTTAGCGAATAAGGGCAACGGCAATCACGCCTACATCGACACCATGCAGGAGGCACGAAAAGTCTTGGGCACTGAGTTTGGCGGTACCTTATTTACCATTGCCAAAGATGTCAAAATTCAAGTTGAATTCAATCCTGCGGCGGTAGCAGGTTATCGCCTTATTGGCTACGAAAACCGTTTACTTAACGCAGAAGATTTTAATGACGATAAAAAGGATGCGGGCGAAATAGGTAGCGGTCATTCGGTGACGGCGCTTTATGAGGTGATTCCTGCAGGTGTGGAATCTGAATTTCTAAAAGCCGTGGATGCGCTTAAATACAAGAAAACAATTGCCCCCAATGGAGGGAATGAACTGCTGACGGTAAAAATTCGTTATAAAAAACCCGATGGAAACATCAGCAAATTGCTGGAACAGCCAGTTGCCAAAAGTAATAACAACTGGACAGAAGCTACTCCGGATTTCAAATTTATGGCTGGCCTTGCACTCTTTGGGATGCAGCTAAGACAGTCGCCTTATGCCAACAAAAACGGTCAAAAAGAAGTCATTGAGCTTGCAGAAGCTGGTCGCGGTATTGATAGCGACGGCTATAGGGCTGAGTTTATTAGACTCGTTAAATCGAGCAACCTAAAATAATTTTTTATTTCTTTGTATTAAATTTAGATTATGTCAAAAGGATTTATAATTACCGTTCTGTTAGGTGTCCTGACAATAGGTACGGTACAGGCGCAATACTACGGCAACGGCGGTGGCAGGGGTTTTGGCAGGAACAGGTCAATAGCACCGGCAACGCCACAAGCAGCACCAGAACCCCCAACGCCTCAGGAAATAGTAGCAGATCGTCTGCCGGAATATCAAAAAACATTCGAACTGGACAATTTTCAGGCAGAAGTGCTGCGCGTTTTTATGGAAGAACATCTTATAGGAATAATGTCTCTCCAGAAAGACAAAACCCTCAATGCAGAAGGGATGCGCAAAAAATACGAGCGGCTTCAGAAAGAATTTAAGGAAAACCTTAAATCAATAATGACAGAAGCAGAGGTCGAAAAATTGATTACGATGGACTTTAGCCAATCTGCCCAGCGCAAGCGGGATAAGAAAAGGAAAAAAGGCGATGACGATAATTAGTGTAAAAGGGTGCTTCGGCATCCTTTTTCGTTTCCGGGGAAAAGCCTAATTTCATCTTCTTAAAATTATATATTTCATGTACCGACCCATTTTCGCCATACTTGCTTGGCTCCTTTTTTCCAACAGCCTTATAGCACAGGTTTTAAAAGAACGCGAGCGTGCCGCTCTGGTAGATAAAGTTCTTGAGGAGCGGTTCGAGAGGGTGCTGCCCGGTATTATGTACCGCACCGGGATTGATATGTGGGTGATCATAGGTCGTGAATATAACGAGGATCCTGTTTTAAAGACTATGCTTCCGGCAACTTGGTTAAATGCTAGGCGGAGGACAATATTGGTCTTTTCGTACGATCCATCGCTCAACAAACTGGACAAATATGCCATCTCGCGATACAACGTTGGCGACCATTTTAAGGCGAAATGGAACAAAGAAAAACAGCCCGATCAATGGCAGGCACTGGTTGAATTGATAATGGCGGAAAATCCTGAAAAAATAGCAATCAATCAATCCGAAGATTATGCGCACGCCGATGGAATTACCACCACAGACCATAAGCTTTTAATAAAGTCCCTGCCAGAAAACCTGAAATCAAAAATCGTTTCGGCAGAGCCACTTGCCGTGGGTTGGCTGGAAACCCGATCTGCACTGGAAATGCAGCTTTATGAAGAGCTAGTGGGCATCACCCACAATTTGATCAAAACGGCTTTTTCATCAGAAGTCGTCAAACCGGGGATGACTACCACAGACGATATTGTCTGGTACCTGCGGCAACGTGTTACCGATATGGGTCTGGAAACATGGTTCCACCCCACCGTCGACATTCAACGAACCGATGAACAGCTGCCCAGCCACATCGAGTCGTTTTCAGACAGCCCCAAGGAAAAGACCATTCAGCCCGGAGACCTTTTGCATTGCGATTTTGGCATCACCTATTTACGATTAAACACTGACTGCCAGCAGCACACTTATGTACTCAAGCCTGGAGAAAGTGAAGCTCCAGAATTTTTAAAAACCGCTTTCGCGAAAGGGAATCTGCTACAGGATATATTTACCTCAAATTTTGAGACCGGGAAGACTGGAAACGAAATCCTGTCAAAATCCCTATCGGAGGCTAAAGATCGAGGACTTCAGCCATCTATTTACACACATCCGCTTGGGCTGCACGGTCACGCCGCCGGCCCTACTATAGGTATGTGGGACAGTCAGGAAGGTGTACCGGGAACCGGAGATTATCAGCTGTTTGAGAATACCGCCTACGCCATCGAACTTAACACCACAGTAAACATCCCAGAGTGGAATAAGGACATTCGCATTATGTTGGAAGAGGCCGGATTTTGGGGACCAAAAGGTTTCAAGTATGTCAATAAAAGGCAGGAAGATTTGATATTGATTGATTAAATGATAGGCACAAAAAAGTTAAGTTAAGCTGTCTGTGAATATTTTGGAGCTGACCAGTACCCGGAAAAAAGCATTATAAATCTCAGGTCGCTCCAGATGTATGCTATTGCGGTTGCACGCTTTTATTCGGTTGAAAACGCATTTGGAAAGTAGTTCCCTCGCCCGGTACACTACACACTTCAATTTTTCCGCCCATTGATGTCACGTGATTATGCACCAAATACAAACCTATTCCTTTACTGTATTTGTGATCTGAAAAAGTTTGGCGCAGCCCAAATATACGATCCTGAACTTTTTCCATGTCAAAACCTTGACCATTGTCGCGGTAGCTGATGAAGAGTATGCCATCTTTTATCCCAGATTTTACGTTAATTACCAATTGCACTCCGTGGCGGGCGTATTTGATGGAGTTTGTAATCAAATTTAAAAAGATACTCAACAGATAATTCTTATTGAGCATTGCGGTAGGAGCTGGTGTAAAATCAATATCAAATATTGCTTTGGCATTGGCGGCATATGTCCCGCTAGCGGTTTTTGCAGTCCGTAAGATTTCGTGCAAATCGATTGTCTCCATTTGCATATCGTCAGATTGGTCACCTGTTGGTGTGTCCAGATACTCGCTTAAAAGTTCATTCAGCGAATCAACAGACTCCCGCATAGCGTCCAGCAACTCCAAGGTTTCTTCATCGCTGATGGTCGTAAAATCAATCAACTCGATAATTGACCGTAGATTATGTACAGGTGCTCTCAAGTCGTGACTGCGCATATACTCGTTCTGCTTCAACTCTTTATTGAGCGAAGTGGCTTTAAAAAGCAGCTGATTGCGCTCCTCTTCTATATTTTTCAGATGTGTAATGTCTGTCGCAGTGGCATAAACCAGTTCTTTTTCTGGATGGGCAATGGCGTGCCAAGATAGCCAGATTATTTCTCCAGCTTTGGTGATATAACGATTTTGATAATTCCGAAGTTTTGCGTTTTTCATTAAAGAACTTCTCATGGTCGCATTGCGCTCTACATCTTCGGGATGAACAAATGTATCTATAGGCGACTGTGTAAGTTCGTCTATTGAGTATCCCACAAGTTTGGAAAAAGCAGGATTGACCTTCTTAAAATAGCCATCATAACCAGCGACGAAGAGGGGTTGCAGTGAAAGTTCAAAGAAAGGCTCTAGATCGTATATCAAATCAATGTTTTCAAATTTTAAAAACCCATCCCAATTACAAATTGCCATTCACAAACATCGAGGCCAGCTCTAGGAACTATAACCCTATCCCCATTGTATATAGGCTTTTATTTCAATCAATGGATTTTAAATCATCTGCAAAATATCACATAACATCAAAAAGGGGTTTTAAAACCGTGTTAATCCAACTGAAAAATAACAACATTGACGAAGGCTAACCCCACGGCAGAGCATATTGTCCTGGGCTGGCGCTCTCACGACAAAGACTTGGGAAAAGATTAAATAGCGCTATGGCCAAAGAATAAAAGGATAGTTAATTTTAATTACCACCGCTCCCTTTGATGGCATAACTTTCTGTGGTACAACGACGTCTGTTCTGGTCTACGTCTTCAACAAACAAGCATAGAATCCCTGCGATTATCAAAGAGCCACCACCGATGAACAGGGCGTAAATAGCTTCGTTGTTGAAGAAACTTTTTAGTATGAAACCCAAAATTCCAGCGGCGACGATTTGCGGAATTACAATGAAGAAGTTGAAAACTCCCATATAATATCCCATTTTATTTGATGGAAGAATGCTGGAAAGCATCGCGTAAGGCATAGAAAGAATACTTGCCCAAGCAATCCCAACGCCAATCATAGAAACCAAGAGCATTTTGGGATCGTCGATAAAATATATGGAGACAAAACCGGTGGCCCCAAAGAACAATGCAATCATATGCGTGACCCTTCGGCTGGTGATTTTCGCTAGCATAGGAAGTAAGAATGCCACAATCGCAGCGATGCCGTTATAAACCGCAAAACAGATACCTACCCAATCTGCTCCTTCATTGTACAGCGCAGATGTGGTGTCTTCGGTGCCATAAACGTGAGCGGTTACCGCGGCGGTGGTGTAAATCCACATGGCGAAAAGGGCAAACCAAGAAAAGAACTGCACGGCTGAAAGCTGTACCATCGTTTTTGGCATCTGAAAAATACCAAGAAAAGATTCAGCGAGGCCACCAAAAATTCCTTTTTCCCTATTCTCTTCTTTCAATTTTTCAATATCATCCGGTGGGTATTCTTCCGTCTTCAATACCGTCCACATCACCGCTGTAAAGTATGCAACCCCTCCCAGGTAAAAGGACCACTTCACCGAATCGGGTACGCCACCATCAGGAGCTACATTGCTCACGTCAAACCAGTTGGTAAACATCCACGGCAAGGCTGAAGCGACCACTGCGCCAATACCAATAAAGAAACTCTGCATGGCAAAACCGCTCGTACGCTGCTCATCGGGCAGCATGTCGCCCACAAATGCACGGAAGGGTTCCATACTGATGTTGATGGAAGCATCCAAAATCCAAAGCATAATGGCCGCCATCCACAGCGCGGATGAATTGGGCATTACAAATAGAGCTATCGTCGCTAAAATCGCCCCTATCGCAAAGAAAGGTCTTCTTCTCCCCCAACGCTTGTGCCAGGTCCTGTCGCTGTAATATCCTATAATGGGCTGAATAAGCAAGCCCGTAACCGGTGCCGCAAGCCAAAGAATAGGCAGTTCATCCTTAGAAGCTCCCAAGGTTTCAAATATCCGACTGACGTTGGCATTTTGAAGCGCAAAGCCAAATTGAATTCCCAAGAATCCAAAACTCATATTCCAGATTTGCCAAAAACTTAATTGAGGTTTGAGCGAGCCTATAGATACTTGAGCCATATATTTGAGTTATTAACAATCTATATCGGTTTCGTTAGAAAATTTTAAAGATTTGATGATTTTAAGAGCAATATAATGACAATTCTCAAATAGAAGCGTAGAAATTGAAAGTGTTCCAAGAGAAAAAGATTTTCATTCTACGGAAACAAGAAAGTATTTAAAGCCAAGAGATTTAGCTAATTGAAGATGTTTTCTTTGGTGTCTCCCTTTTTATGAGGAAAAACACACGGCGCATTATAATCTGAAAGTATCACGGAAAACAAATAAGTTAGTAATATTACCGGCGGTAGTGATTGGCGCGAACGTTATCTTTTGCGAGGGCAACCGTTTCTTGAATACGTCTTTTGCGGGTTTCGGGACGTATGGCACTATAGACCCATTCTAAAATTATCTTTTTTGACGAAGGCGGAAAGTTTTCAAAATTCTGAAAAGCTTTCGGGTTTCTTGAAAAAGCCTGCTGCAAATCATCAGGAACGATCAATGCTTCTACCTTATCCAAAGCAGTCCAAGTCCCACTTTGCTTTGCATCCTCAATTGTTTCTCTGCCAGCCTGGGTCATTTTACCGGTTGTAATAAGGCGTTTGACCTTCTCTTTATTCACCCGACTCCAACCGCTTTTGGGATTCCTTTTTGCGAAATATTGATAATAACTCTCCGCATCGCGCTTGTTGGGTTTGCTGTCGATCCAACCAAAGCATAAAGCCTCATCAACCGCCTCGGAATAATAAACACTCGGGATCTTACTTTTCTTTTTGTAGATAATCAACCAAATATAATCTTCCGTCTGATGGTTTTGTGCCAACCAATCGCGCCAAGCCTTTTGAGAATTGGCATAAAACGATTTCCTGTCAGGTTCCTGATCCATTATGATTTGTACTATTTCGAAAACAGCAAAGTACGCTTACACTTGAATTACTCCAAGATTGAATTTTTTCTCAATAGGCGCGTGATTGGCAGCCTCGATTCCGGCAGAAATCCAAGTTCTTGTTTTCAATGGATCGATTATGGCATCGGTCCACAATCTGGCGGCGGCGTAATATGGGGAGACTTGCTCATCGTACCGCGACTTTATGCGGTCGTAAAGTTCTTTTTCAACTTCGGGCGTGATTTCCTTGCCTTGTTTTTTTAGCGAAGCGGTTTCGATCTGCAACAGCACTTTGGCAGCACTATTCCCACTCATCACAGCGAGTTCGGCGCTGGGCCAGGCAACGATCAATCGGGGATCATAAGCTTTTCCGCACATCGCGTAGTTTCCGGCGCCGTAGGAATTTCCGATGATCACGGTAAATTTCGGCACCACCGAATTGCTGACCGCATTCACCATTTTCGCCCCATCTTTTATGATCCCGCCGTGTTCGCTTTTACTTCCCACCATAAATCCGGTAACGTCTTGTAAAAACACCAATGGTATTTTCTTCTGGTTGCAATTGGCAATAAAGCGCGTGGCTTTGTCTGCACTGTCGCTGTAGATCACACCACCAAACTGCATCTCGCCCTTTTTGGTCTTGACAATTTTCCGTTGATTGGCAACAATCCCAACCGCCCAACCGTCGATTCTGGCATAAGCGGTAATAATGGTCTGACCGTAACCTGCTTTGTATTCCTCAATTTCAGAATCATCGACCACACGTTTGATAATTTCCAGCATATCGTATTGATCACTGCGCTTGGCAGGAAGTATTCCGAAGATTTCCTCTTGATCAAGTTTCGGTTTCTTTGGGGTGCTTCGGTTAAAACCGGCTTTCTCAAAATCGCCAATTTTTGAAAATATGTTTCTTATTTTGGTCAGTGCGTCCCGGTCATCTTCGGCCTTATAATCGGTTACGCCGCTTATTTCGCAATGAGTTGTGGCGCCGCCTAAAGTTTCATTGTCCACACTTTCGCCAATAGCGGCTTTAACAAGGTAACTACCGGCGAGGAAAATACTTCCGGTACCTTCTACGATCATCGCCTCGTCACTCATAATCGGCAAATAGGCACCGCCGGCCACGCAGCTGCCCATCACCGCACTGATCTGGGTAATGCCCATACTGCTCATAATTGCATTGTTGCGAAAAACCCGGCCGAAATCCTCCTTATCCGGAAAAATCTCATCCTGCAAAGGCAGATACACGCCGGCACTGTCCACCAGATAAACGATGGGCAAACGGTTCTCAATACTGATTTCCTGTGCCCTAAGATTCTTTTTTGCCGTAATGGGAAACCAGGCTCCCGCCTTTACCGTGGCGTCATTGGCAACGACAATACATTGCTTCCCACTAATATGACCGATCTTTACCACCACGCCACCACCGGGACAGCCACCGTGTTCCTGGTACATTTTATCGCCGGCAAATGCTCCGATTTCCAAGGCTTTTTCTGCATCGTCCAGCAAAAAGTCAATGCGTTCCCGGGCTGTCAATTTTCCTTTTTCTTGATGTTTGGCAATACGTTTTTCACCACCGCCGAGTTTGACCACGGTCAATTTTTGACGCACGTCGGCCAAAAGCAATTTATTATGATCTTCGTTTTTATTGAATTTGATATCCATGGAAAAGCGTCCGTTAAGCCTTGTTGATAAGGTAAATTATGGAAGACGAAAATACGAAATCAGCAACGTTTGCTTGTTTTTTCCCAGCTTTAATTGCGATATTTGAAAGTCTTGGAAAATCCTAATTTTGCCAGACCTATTTTTTAAATGTTTGACTTATGATGAATAAAAATACTGTTTTGGGCTGGGCTACTTTTATTATGATTGTGGTGGGCGTTGTTCTAATTGCAATGGGAGCTTTCAAATATTCGGAAGTGGCGGGTTGGGGATTTGCCTCGGTCGGCATCGGATTCTTTGCTATTGCCTGGGTATTTAATGCGCTAAAAGGAAGGGTTTAAGGTTTTTGGTTTGCCATTTGAAAAAATTGAATTATTTGAGTCTAAAGCAGAATGCCAATTAAACGGTACTTGGCCGTATTATTGAAAGCATCAAATATAACCATACCGCTTTTCCGAGACCGACTACGGTGATGCAACAAGACGTTTTATTTCTCTACTGACTGCTGAATTTCAATCTGAAAAGCAGTTGGAGATTTCAAGGGAAATTGAACAAAGGTTTGACACCATTACCCAGCAAATGTTGGCAGATTCATTTAAATATTCTATTTGCATCTCCTCGTCCCGCAACCTTTTTTAGCCGTGGCTTTATAATATCTTTGTCGTCAATTTACTGTGACCGGTTTTTGGAAAAAAAGCTGTACTAGAATTGAAAATTCACAAAACACAACCGATAGTTTCAAATGCTTAAAATAACAATATAAATTTTAATCACAATACAAATTAAACCATGTCCGACGATAAAAAAGTAATCTTTTCCATGAGCGGGGTAACCAAAACCTACCCTTCCGCAAATACACCGGTTCTCAAAAATATCTATCTCAGCTTCTTTTACGGAGCTAAAATCGGTATTCTTGGACTCAACGGTTCGGGTAAATCCACCTTGCTGAAAATCATTGCGGGGGAGGATAAAAACTTTCAGGGTGATGTGGTTTTCAGCCAAGATTATTCGGTAGGCTATCTGCATCAGGAACCGGAATTGGACGATGAAAAAACCGTACTTGAAATAGTCCGGGAAGGAGCTGCCGAAACGGTCGCCATTTTGGACGAGTACAACAAGATCAATGATCAGTTCGGTCTGGAAGAAGTCTATTCTGATTCGGATAAAATGGAAAAATTGATGAACCGCCAGGCCGAACTTCAGGATGAGATTGACGCCCGAAACGCTTGGGAACTCGATAACAAACTGGAAGTCGCGATGGATGCCTTGCGCACCCCACCCGCCGATCAGAAAATCGGAGTACTTTCTGGCGGGGAACGTCGCCGTGTAGCCCTTTGCCGACTCTTGCTGAAAGAACCCGATGTGCTCCTACTCGATGAGCCTACCAACCACCTCGATGCCGAAAGCGTACACTGGCTGGAACATCATTTGGCCCAATACAAAGGTACCGTGATCGCTGTGACGCACGACCGCTACTTCCTCGACAATGTCGCAGGCTGGATCCTCGAACTCGACCGTGGCGAGGGCATCCCCTGGAAAGGAAACTACTCATCTTGGCTGGATCAAAAATCCAAGCGTATGGCACAGGAACAAAAGCAAGCCAGCAAACGCCAGAAAACTTTGGAACGGGAGTTGGAATGGGTACGAATGGCTCCCAAGGGCCGTCAAGCCAAACAAAAAGCCCGTCTCAGCAACTATGACAAACTGCTTTCGCAAGACCAAAAACAAACCGACGAAAATCTTGAAATCTATATTCCCAATGGTCCACGATTGGGAACTAATGTGATTGATGCTAAAGGTGTAAGTAAAGCCTTCGGAGAGAAACTGCTTTATGAAAATTTAAATTTTACCCTTCCGCAGGCTGGGATTGTGGGAATCATTGGTCCCAACGGTGCTGGTAAAACCACCATTTTCAAAATGATTATGGGCGAAATCGAGCCGGACAAGGGTTCGTTTGAGGTGGGGGATACCGCACAGATTGCATATGTTGATCAATCGCACAGCAACATTGATCCCAATAAAACCATCTGGCAGAATTTTAGCGACGAACAGGAAATGATTATGATGGGCGGCCGTCAGGTCAACAGCCGCGCGTATTTGAGCCGTTTCAATTTCAGCGGAAGCGAACAGAACAAGAAAGTCGATAAACTTTCTGGTGGGGAACGCAACCGGCTGCACCTGGCAATGACCTTAAAAGAAGAAGGCAACGTACTTCTACTGGATGAGCCTACAAACGACCTGGATATAAACACGCTTCGCGCACTGGAAGAAGGTCTGGAAAACTTTGCCGGCTGTGCCGTGGTTATTTCTCACGACCGCTGGTTCCTCGACCGAATCTGTACGCACATCCTCGCGTTTGAGGGCGACAGTCAAGTCTATTTCTTTGAAGGTGGTTTCTCAGATTATGAGGAGAACAAGAAGAAACGTCTGGGCGGTGATTTAATGCCGAAGCGTATCAAGTATAAAAAACTGGTGCGTTAATATTGTTAGCTGTAAAACCTGCAAGGTTTCGCCGCCAGGCAACCTTGTAGGTTTATTTTGAAATCAAACCCACACCGTTTTGAAAATCTTGCAAGTCATCGTATCAACTGCAATGAAAACGCATTGATAAAATACCCAGTCCTAAAATGGAAATCCGCACCTATTGAGGTTTGTTGGTTTTTCAGTTGTATGGAAGAATATTTATTTCTTCAATGCTTCCATTTTCTTCATCACCTTATCCGCTGCGGCATATTTATCATCACTGGCCGAGCGATTGGATTTGGAAAGATCAAAAGCCTCTTTCATCAGCTTTTCGTATTGAACTTGTAATTTTTCAGTCTCTGTCTTCTTTTTGAAAATTCCGAACATATCTTTTTCTTTAGTAATTTTAATTAAAGTTGCGGGGAATAGTTCGGTCTCGATGCTATTTGTTTAATTTTTTGCCGAAATCGCTAAACAATATTTAACAAGTCTTAGGAACCTGCAAAGGTTTCGCCGTAGGCAACCTTGTAGGTCATATTTATATGATTAGTCTTAAATCCTGTTTAAAACTTTGCAGGTCTGACAAATAATAATGATCATAATAATAGTAGTAGTTAAGAAATTACCCCAGACCCCAAACACTCTGCCCCGTTATACCAAGCCACAAATTGCCCTTCTGAAATGGCTGATTGCGGGCGGATAAATGTCACGTACAGCCCTTCTTCAGTTTGATGTAAAGTTGCTAATTCTAAAGGTTGGCGGTAACGGATACGGGCAAGCACCTCTTTAGTTTCGCCAATTTGAAGTATCAGATCCTCACGAATCCAATGGATTTCTTCAGGACTGACCGACAACGCGCTGCGATACAGGCCGGGATGGTCCTTGCCCTGACCGGTGTAGATGATGTTCTCTTTGACATTGGTATCGATGACAAAAAGAGGTTCTGGCGTACCTCCTACCGCCAGTCCTTTGCGCTGGCCTTTGGTGAAAAAATGTGCGCCCTGATGTTTGCCTACTACTTTTCCGTCGTTGCGGGAATAGGTAATTTTTTTGGCTTGCGCCGAAAGGTTTTCAGTGGCAACAGTATCAGTGGAGTAATCCTGATCATTTTCGGCGAATGCCAATTCCATTTTTTTCTGCCTTGCCACTTCCGAAGGTATTTCAATAATATCCCCTTGCTTCGGTTTCAATTGCTGCTGAAGAAAATCAGGCAACCGCACTTTCCCGATAAAACACAATCCTTGAGAATCCCTTTTCTCAGCTGTTATCAACTCTTGTTCGGCGGCAATTTTACGAACTTCTGGTTTTTGTAAATGGCCAATGGGAAATAGCGTTTTGGCCAATTGATCCTGCGAAAGTTGACAGAGAAAATAACTTTGATCCTTATTGGGATCGGCACCGGCGAGTAATTGATAGACGGGTTTACCATCAACTTCGATATGTCCTTTTTGGCAGTAGTGACCCGTAGCGACGTAATCTGCGCCCAGATCGAGCGCGATTTTCATAAATACATCAAACTTGATCTCCCGGTTACAGAGCACATCAGGATTGGGCGTTCGCCCCATTTCATACTCGCGGAACATATAATTAACGATGCGCTCCCGGTATTGCTCGCTGAGATCAACAGTCTGGAAAGGAATCCCCAATTTTTCGGCCACGAGCATCGCATCATTGCTGTCGTCCAGCCAAGGACATTCATCAGAAATGGTCACGCTGTCATCATGCCAGTTTTTCATAAACAAGCCAATGACATTATACCCAGCTTCCTTTAAAAGATATGCCGAAACACTACTGTCAACCCCACCGCTAAGTCCTACTACAACTGTTTTCAACACTACAATTTTTATAAATATGTCGTTTTGAGGATGGCAAAATTACGAAATCATAATAGCTTAATACTTGAAAATATACGCATCTTATTTGTGGTTTTTTTTAGAACACTGGATTATTAACTGATGACGGCGTTATTGAATCTACTTTTCTTTTAAAAATTCAATCGATCCCAAAGGGCCCTCAAGGTTTCTCCCCCGAGCTACGGGCTCCTGATTATTGATTATAACAAGTAGTACAATTATGCTCGAAGTTCCGTTTAAATGATCAGTCACTGAAGGTTCAAAAGCATAATTGCTTTACGCATAGGGTTAATAACTTTCCCTCTACCGCAATTATGGCTTTTTTCACATACATTGGAATGAAGATGAAAAATTTTAGTGGTTTAAAACGAAAGATCTCACAGGTTTTAAAACCTGTGAGATCAAAATTTTATTAGAAACATATTCCCCCTTTGGGGGTCAGGGGGCTTAAATAATTGTACTCTGCCCCATATAGATGTTTTTATAATTGCGGTTGCTATCGTCAGGATGGGTGATGTAATCTGCTATGAAGTCGCCTACTTTTGAAGTTCCAAAGGGTTTCTTGGGATTGATATCTCCAGTGGTGATGGAGAGTTCCAAAGATTTTTCTACCGCTGCTTCGATGGCGTCTGCCTCCTTATGTAAATTGAGATGGCGCAACAACATCGCTGCCGATAAAATTGATGCTAACGGATTCGCGATATCCTTTCCTGTCGCCTGCGGAAACGAACCGTGTATGGGTTCAAACATCGCATTTTCCAAACCTACTGATGCGGAAGCCAACAAACCAATCGATCCACCAATAACCGAAGCTTCATCAGAAATAATATCCCCAAACAAATTTTCGGTAAGGATCACATCAAATTGACTCGGATTAAGGATCATCTGCATGGCAGCATTGTCAACAAATAAGAAATCAAGTTCGACATCGTCGTATTCTTTTGCAATTTCGGTGACTGTTTTTCGCCAAAGACGTGAAGTTTCCAAAACGTTTGCCTTATCAACCAAAGTCAATTTCTTGCGACGTTTCTGCGCTTCTTTGAATGCCAAATGGGCAATTCTCGATATTTCTTCCACCGAATACGAACAACCATCACTCGCCACTTGACCATCATCGCTCAAGTGTTTTTCACCGAAATAAATTCCACCGGTAAGTTCGCGGTAAATGGAAATATCGGTGCCTGAGATGATTTCGCGTTTTAAAGGTGATTTCTCGATGAGTTGTTCATACGCCTTCACCGGACGGATATTACAGAATAACCCGAGGGATTTTCGCAGGCGTAACAAACCCTGTTCCGGCCGTATTTTTGCCGATGGATCGTTATCATACTTGGGATGACCAATCGCACCAAAAAGGATGGCATCGCTGGCTTCGCAAATGTCCAATGTTTCTTCGGGGAGCGGGTTGCCGGTCTTATCAATGGCGACAGCGCCAACCAGTGCTTTGGTAAATTCAAAGGTGTGGTCGTAAACGTCAGCAATGGCTTCAAGAGCTTTAATTGCCTGTTCAGTCACATCAGGACCAATACCATCACCGGGAAGAAGGGCTATTCTAAATTTCATTGTAGTTTAATTCTGGAAAATGTATAGGAATTTATAAAAAATCTAGGTTCTTTATAAGGCTCTTATTGTGGTTTCATTTTAACAATCTTATTGCCCTTCATAACAATGAGACTACTATTGTTTTTCCTTTTGAAGTCAATAAGACGGTCATAGATCTTATCAAGATTGTTGACAATCTTGTCCATAAGTTCTATTTGTTTGTCATCTTTTGTCATAAAAACTTTTTAAAGATTGAAATTGTGTTGTGTCTGAAACCTGAATTTCCTCTTGACGATTTTTCCTTGCTATTAATTTGAGCCGTCCCTAGGAATTGTCAAAAATCAAAGCACCATCTACTATAGGGAGATATATGTCAAACAGATTGTAAATCCCATTTTTATACCTTCTTTCTATCACCTCTGATGGAATGTTATGACCACCCTCTTCAACCCTGCTTTTAACCCGCTCTTTAGCCAGTTTAATATTGTTCAACCAAAAGAATAATAAAGTTACTGTATATCCTTGACTTTTGGCCTATATCACTTTCTCTTTATGACTTTTCGTAGCTAAAGTTGTTTCGAAAGCAAAACTCTGATTTTCATGAATTAAACTGTTTATCCGCTGTAACATTATTCTTCCAGCTTCAAAAGAAACAGTATCGGGCTGAAATGGAGACAATCCTTTTGCATTTCATCTGCGTTTACGAACTCCCTACAATCAAGAATCTCCGGAAGTATAGTATACGAAGCCGTTGTTTTACCAGCACCATTACAGCCCGCTACAATAAATAGATTCTTTTGGCACACAACCTAGTTCAATTTTTTTATTCACTCGATTTAAAGAAAAGCTTGAGCATAAAACGATCATACCCGTTCCTTTTCATAAGCTTCAATCTCCTCTTTTTTACTAATGAGAAAGTCGATATCGTCGTATCCGTTGATCATGCACACTTTTTTGTATGGATCGATTTCAAAATCAATAGATCCTGCCGGAGAGGAAAGTGTTTGATTTTCCAGATCGACTATTACTTTGGTATTAGGTTCATTCTTGATTTCAAGCATCAGGCTTTTAAGATATTCTGGTGTGACCTGAATGGGAAGGATACCATTGTTCAGGGCATTTCCTTTAAAGATATCTGCGAAAAAACTACTGATCACTACCTTAAAGCCATGACCCGCCAATGCCCAGGCGGCATGCTCCCGGCTGCTTCCACAGCCAAAATTGTCACCAGCCACCAAAATAGGCCCGGAAAAAGTATCGTCATTCAGGACAAAATCTTCATTCACTGAACCGTCTTTGTTATACCGCCAGTCGCGAAATACATTATCGCCAAAACCTTTTTTATCGGTCGCTTTGAGAAAGCGTGCGGGAATGATCTGATCGGTATCTATATTTTCTATGGGTAACGGGACTGCCGTTTCCTCAAGTCTTAAAAACTTTTCCATTAATTAAGCTGTTTGGTAATGTCTGTGATTTTTCCGGCGACGGCGGTGGCTGCTGCCATTAACGGACTCGCCAAAATGGTACGTGCCCCCTGCCCTTGCCTTCCTTCAAAATTTCGATTTGAAGTGGAAACGCAATATTCACCTGCGGGAATTTTATCATCGTTCATCGCCAAACAGGCCGAACATCCCGGCTGCCGAAGCACAAATCCTGCTTCGTTAAATATCGTATCCAGTCCTTCTTCGACGAGTTGTCTCGCCACTTGCTGGGAACCCGGCACCAACCAAGCGTTCACGTTGGGGGCTTTTTGTCGGCCCTTTACATAATCAGCGGCGATCCTAAAATCCTCAATCCTTGAGTTTGTACAGCTACCGATGAAAACGTAATTGATCTCCTTGTTTAAAAGACTTTCGCCCTTTTTAAAATCCATATACGCCAAAGCCTTGTCGAGGTTGACATCCTCTTTATCCGGAATGGTACCATTGACCTTAATGCCCATTCCGGGATTTGTTCCGTAGGTGATCATGGGTTCGATATCTTCAGCATCAAAGGAATATTCCTTGTCAAAAACCGCGTCGGCATCGGTAGGGAGTGTTTTCCAGTATTCTAATTTCTTGTCCCATTCGGCAGCTTCAGGAGCGAATTTACGGCCTTTTACATAATCAAAAGTAATTTGGTCCGGAGCGATCATTCCGCCGCGGGCGCCCATCTCGATACTCATATTGCAGACGGTCATCCGGCCTTCCATAGACATTTCTTCGAAAACATTTCCGGCATATTCACAGAAATAACCGGTACCGGCATTCGTTCCTATTTTTGAAATAATGTACAAAATCACATCTTTTGGAAGTACACCAGGTTTCAATTTGCCATTTACGTTCACCCTAAGACTTTTTGGTTTGGTCAATAAAAGACACTGACTCGCAAAAACCTGAGCAACCTGACTAGTACCAATCCCAAATGCAATCGTACCAAAAGCGCCGTGAGTTGAGGTGTGACTATCGCCACAGACCATCGTCATTCCGGGTTGGGTGATGCCGAGTTCTGGAGCCATAACGTGAACGATTCCGTTATATTTATGACCAAGACCGTAAAGGGTAATACCGTTTTTCTCACAGTTTGCCGTGAGTTTTTCCAACTGATTGCGGGATAGCACATCCTGAATGGGCAAATGCTGATTTACGGTAGGTGTATTGTGGTCTGCCGTGGCTACGATTTGATCGGGCCGGGCGACGGGAATGCCGCGGTCTTCCAACTCGGCAAAGGCCTGCGGACTGGTCACCTCGTGAATAAGGTGCTTGTCGATATACAAGATCTGCGGACCGTTTGCCACGTTATGTACCACGTGCGCGTCCCAGACTTTATCAAATAATGTTTTTGCTGACATATTTTTTTAAACTGTTGTTTCTAAAACTAAAGCCAGATAAATACCTGGCTTTGAAAACTTTTTATAATGAAAATACCCTATGCAACCACTCCTGCCTGCACTTTAGTAATTTTCATAATCTCGTGAATGTCTTCGTCCAGTATTTCCTTCTTCTTATCTGCAAAGTTCAGGAATTCCTCGTAAACGGCATCCAGTTGTTTTTTGGTCAACTCATAGCCCACTTTTTTGCTTCGGTAGGCCAGGGCAGCGCGACCGCTACGAGCCGTTAATACGATAGCACTTTCGGTGACGCCTACGTCTTCGGGATCGATGATTTCATAGGTTTCCCGATTCTTGATTACACCATCCTGATGAATACCAGAGCTATGTGCAAAGGCGTTGCTGCCCACAATAGCCTTGTTGGGCTGAACGGGCATTCCCATTTTTTCGCTCACCATTCTGCTGGTGTCGTAAAGCAAGCGTGAGTTGATATTAGTATCTAAATTCAATCGCGGATGTTGACGCAGGATCATAACCACTTCTTCAAGTGAAGTGTTACCAGCGCGCTCGCCAATACCGTTGATGGTACACTCTATCTGCCGGGCACCATTGATCACTCCAGAAATCGAATTGGCCGTCGCCAAGCCCAAATCATTATGACAATGGCAGGAAAGGATGGCTTTCTCGATACCTTTCACATTTTCCTTTAGATATTTCATTTTAGCACCATATTCTTCCGGAAGACAATAACCTGTGGTATCTGGAATATTCAGTACGGTTGCCCCGGCTTTGATCGCTGCCTCACAGACCCTAGCCAGATATTCATTATCCGTACGGCCGGCATCTTCAGCGTAGAACTCTACATCTTCCACAAAAGTTTTTGCGTATGCGACCGCTTCATATGCACGCTCTATAATCTGCCCTCGCGTGGATTTAAATTTGTATTTTATATGTGAATCGCTGGTACCAATCCCGGTATGAATACGGGGTTGAACGGCATATTTCAAAGCTGCGGCAGCAACCTCAATGTCCTTTTTTACTGCTCGTGTCAGACCACAAACCGTGGCATTTTTCACTATTTTTGAAATTTCTTCCACAGATATAAAATCACCCGGACTGGAAATGGGAAAACCAGCTTCGATCACATCAACGCCCAGAAGATCAAGACGTTCTGCAATTACAAGTTTCTGTGCGGTGTCTAATTTGCAACCCGGCACCTGCTCTCCATCACGTAACGTCGTGTCAAAAATCTGGACTTTGTCGTCTTTCATAAACTGTTTTTTCCGATTATTAAATGTGAATATAAGAATAGGTGCTACATTTGAATTCCAATGTTAAAATTAAGTTACGAAGCCAAGCTGTTTTCGTTACTAATTAAAATACTGAATATCAGTTTTTTATGCGCAAAATCATTACAAAGGCAAGTGATCCCAAGGATTCCCTTTTCATTTTGGTCAAATCCCTATCCAAATCCGAAAAAAGGCAATTTAAACTTTACACCGGCAGGCTCGAGGGAAATACCGATTCTAAATATTTGCAGCTTTTCAACATCCTCGAAAAGTTGAAAACCTACGATGATACCGAAATTCTCGATCAGGGTATCGTCAAAAAGCAACAACTTTCTAATCTCAAGGCGCACCTTTACAAGCAGATTCTCATTAGCCTCAGGTTGAGTCCGGCGCATCAGGATATTAGACTACAGATCAGGGAACAGCTTGATTTTGCCACTGTACTTTATCATAAAGGACTTTACAAACAAAGTTTAAAGTTACTTGAAAAGGCCAAGCAAACCGCCATAGAAAATGAGGAAAAAAATGTAGCCTACGAAATCGTAGAACTAGAAAAAGTTATTGAAAGCCAATACATTACCCGAAGCATTGGTCCGCGTGCAGAAGAACTTACCAAGGAAGCCGAAGAGCTTAGCAACAGCAATATGATTGCCAGCCAGTTAAGTAACCTATCGTTGCGCCTGTATGGGATGATGTTAAAAATGGGTTATGTGAAAAGTGATGACGAACTCCAAGAAGTAAACGCTTTTTTTGAAAAAAACTTACCTTCGGTCAATGCCGAAAAGCTCGGGTTTCGCGAGCGGCTGTGGCTCTATAAAGCATATTTGTGGTACAGTTTTTTAACTCAGGATTTTTTAACAGCATACCGTTATGCCAGCCGTTATGTAGAATTGTTTCAGCAGCAGCCTAAAATGATCGAACGAAATCCAGTTTTCTTTCTCAAAGGCAACCACTACTTACTGGAATCGCTGTTTTACCTTCGGCACCATACTAAATTTGAAGAGGTGTTGAAAGAACTTGAAAATCAACTCAAATCACCAGATTTTCCGCAGGCTGATAATTTGAAGACGTTATCCTTCCTATATATCTATACAAACAAGCTGAATCATAAATTTCTAATAGGTGATTTTAATGTTGACGATGGTTTGGTGGCCGAAATAAATCAGCGTATTAAAAATCTCGGAAACCGGCTCGACCAACATCATATTATGGTGTTTTATTATAAGATCGGCTGTCTCTATTTTGGCGCCGGAAACAATAAAATGTGCATCGAATACCTGGGTAAAATAATCAACAACAATTCTTTGAAGACCAATGAAGATTTGATGTGTTTTGCACGAATCCTTAATTTGGTGGCCCATTATGAAGCCGGGATGGACTATCATCTGGAAGCCCTCTTGAAATCGACCTATAAATTTTTGATTAAAATGGACGACCTGCATGAAGTACAAAAAGAGATGATAAAATTCCTTAGAAATCTGGGAGAAATTTTTCCTAGCGAACTCAAGAACGAATTTAAAAAACTTCGTAAAAGGCTCGAAATGTATCAGGATGATCCTTACGAGCGCCGTGCATTTTTATATTTAGATATACTTTCTTGGCTGGACAGCCGCATCCAAAATCGTCCCGTTGCAGAGATCATTAAAGAGAAGGCAGACGTGCTGTTAAGATAGTTTGAATAAGAGTAGGCAGTCGCAGTTAGCAGTTCTACGCTCTTGTTTAAATTAATGCCCACTGCAACTGTGAACTGAAAATCTATGCCAAAACAATCCGCCTATATAAAAAATCTTCTGCAGCTCAATCTCGGCGTGCTTTTCATCAGCACCTCAGGAGTGCTGGGCAGGTCTATCCACTTGTGGCCACCAGTGACTATTGGTATTCGGGCGCTTTTGGCGATGGCAGTGCTTTTTTTGTTTTTATGGTGGAAAAAGCTTTCCCTGAGGATTGCCAAAAAAGATCGATCAACCGTTTTGCTTGGAGGAATTTTAATGGGCGTACACTGGGTGACATATTTTCAAGCGCTGCGGTTGAGCAACGTAGCCATTGGGATGTTGACGATCTATACTTATCCTGCAATGAGTAGCTTGTTGGAGCCCTTGATACTTAAAAGCAAATTTGAGAAAATGCATCTGCTGCTTGGAGTTTTGGTGCTTATCGGTATTTACTTCTTGGTACCAGAATTCAGCTTAGAACACGAGCACACGCAAGCCATCGCTTTCGGTTTGTGTTCTGCCCTGGCCTATGCCATAAGAAATATTTTAATGAAAAGAGAAGTAGGGAAATATCACGGCAGCGTGCTGATGTGGTACCAGATGGTCATCGTAGGGTTTTGCCTGTTACCATTAAGCTTAAGCGTTTCACAAGAAGGTTTGATTAAAGCACTACCGTTGCTTTTAATACTGGCAGTGGTAACCACTTCCGTTGGGCATACCGTTTTCCTGATGAGTTTCAGGCATTTTAAAATTACCACCGCCAGTATCTTGAGCAGTGTGCAGCCTATTTACGGAATTCTTTTGGCATTCCTACTTTTGGGTGAAAGACCAAAGCTGATTACCCTTTTGGGTGGAAGCCTAATTATTTTAGCCGTAATCGTTGAAAGTTTAAGGAACAGGGGCAAAGTAAAGGAAGTGGAAAGTTAAGTGTGCAGAGTGGTAAATTTTTGGTCTTGGTTTTTGGTTTTAATAATGAAAATCTACAATTATCTTGTGACGAATAGCGGCTAGTACTTTCACCTATTTACCTTTACCCCACAACCGCTTTCCAAATCGCATCACCGGCAGGTGGTGGGGCTGTAATCGTGATCGGCTCTTTGCGAACGGGATGGATCAAGCTGAGTGTTCTGGCGTGAAGGTGAATGCTGCCGTCGGGGTTGCTTCGGTCAAAACCGTATTTGAGGTCGCCTTTTATGGGACAGCCCAAAGCGGCCAATTGCGCCCGGATCTGATGGTGGCGGCCGGTGTGCAGGTCAATTTCGAGCAGATAATAGTTATCCAGTGCTTTGACAATATTATAATCCAAAATTCCTTTCTTGCTATCCGGAACCTCGTTTATGTGAGCGTAAGATTTGTTCTGTCTGGTATTCCGTTTGAGGTAATGTATCAAGGTATCCTGTGCTTTTGGTGGTGGATTCTTCACAACGGCCCAATAGGTTTTTGTGGCATTTTTTTCTACGAAAAGTTTATTGAGCCGAGGCAAGGCTTTTGAGGTCCGTGAGAAAAGTACAATCCCACTGGTAGGCCTGTCAATGCGGTGTACCACGCCTAAATAAACAGCTCCCGGTTTGTTGTATTTTTTTGCGATATACTCTTTAACCACTTCGCTCAGCGGAAGATCACCCGTTTTATCGCCCTGTACAATATCACCGGGACGTTTATTGACCACGATAAGATGGTTGTCTTCAAACAGCACCTGAAGATTTTCAGAAGTAGATCGTAATTTATTTGAATTTGCCATACGGCCAAATTTAATCGATCTCAACTCCTGCCGCAACTGATTATCCGGAAGCCCTTCGCGGTAACCAAAATAATCTAGATTTCACAAACAATTCAGAAGGAATACTACGAGGTCCGCTATTTTGCCAAAAAGAATTGGTTTATGGTAATTTTCGTTGATATGGATGAGGTGATCGCTGATACCTACGGCGCTCACATAGAAGTGTACAATAAAGACTATAATGGCTGCCTAACCCTTGAGGAATGCGCCGGCAGCGAAGTCTGGCACATGGTGCCGGAAGAGCATCAACAATCAGTGCGCAATCACGCCAACACAGAAGGCTTTTTTAGAAACCTGAAGGTGATGGCAAACAGTCAGGAAATTCTTGAAAAGCTTAATGAAAAGCACGAGGTTTATATTGCCTCGGCGGCGATGCAGTTTCCCAAATCATTGTATGACAAAACCTTATGGCTTGACGAGCATTTCCCGTTTATCCCGTGGCAACGACGCATTCTCTGCGGTCACAAGCATATCCTGAAAGGCGATGTACTTATCGACGACCGAAGTTATAACCTTCAACGTTTTGATGGCCGCGGCATACAGTTCACCTCTCCGCATAACATAAACACCCCAGGATTTGAGCGAGTGACAAACTGGTTGGAGATAGGTGAAAAACTGCTTTAAGCAGTACGCACTATTTTAGCGCCGATGGCACGCAACCTCCCGTCGATATCTTCATAACCGCGGTCAATCTGCTCAATGTTATGAATGGTTGAAGTACCCTTAGCACTTAGCGCAGCAATTAAAAGGGAGATACCGGCGCGAATGTCTGGTGACGACATCGTCGTTGCCTTTAAGGTCGATTTAAAATTATGACCAATGACCGTTGCCCGATGAGGATCGCACAAAATAATCTTGGCTCCCATATCAATGAGTTTATCCACAAAAAACAATCGGCTTTCAAACATTTTCTGGTGAATGAGAACTTCACCTTTGGCTTGTGTAGCGACTACCAAGATGATACTCAATAAATCTGGAGTGAAGCCGGGCCAGGGCGCGTCACTGATGGTCATAAAAGATCCATCGATAAACGTTTCGATCTCATAACCTTCAGTGTGGGCAGGGATAAAAATATCATCACCCCTTCTTTCCAATCTAATTCCCAGTTTTTTAAACGTCTGCGGAATCAATCCCAAATCATCCCAGCTAACGTTTTTAATGGTAATCTCGCTTTTGGTCATTGCTGCAAGGCCAATCCAAGAACCGATCTCGATCATATCGGGCAGGACAGTATGCTCGCAGGCACCCAACTCCTCGACACCATCAATGGTAAGCATATTGGAGCCCACACCACTAATCTTGGCGCCCATTCGGTTAAGCATTTTGCAGAGCTGCTGCAAATAAGGTTCGCAAGCAGCATTGTAAATGGTCGTTGTACCCTTGGCCATGACGGCTGCCATAACTATATTGGCCGTACCTGTAACCGAAGCCTCATCGAGAAGCATAAAGGTGCCAGAAAGTCCGTCTGGTGCCTCAACACCGTAAAATCGCTCTTCTTTATTGTACCTAAATTTGGCGCCCAGCTTGATCATCCCCTCAAAATGGGTGTCCAGCCTGCGACGGCCTATTTTATCACCGCCCGGCCGCGGAATATACCCTTTGCCAAAACGTGCCAGCAGCGGTCCCACGATCATTATCGATCCCCGCAGGCCACCTCCCTCTTTTTTAAACTGCTCGCTTTCCAGATAATCCAGGTGCAGTTCGTCAGATTTGAATGTAAATTTTCCTTTTCCGAGTTTCTGGATTTTGACGCCCAGGTTACTTAGGATGGCGATGAGTTTGTTTACATCGACGATGTCCGGTATGTTGTTTATCGTTACTTTTTCGGGCGTTAGCAACACTGCGCACAAAATTTGCAGGGCTTCATTTTTTGCACCCTGAGGTTGGATTTCGCCTTTTAAGCGATGCCCACCTTCAATTTGAAAACTTCCCATAGTGTGGAATTACAAAAATTTAGTACCGCTTCTTGCCCCGGGAGCCTTTTTTACGGTAATTGGATTTTGAAGAAGATTTTTTGTTGCTGCTGCTGTTGTTGCTGCTGTTGTTGCGTACCAACTTGTTTGCATCTTTAAGATCCTCATCTTTCTTGGCAAGGTTGATTTTTCCGTCGCTGAGCTCAGTGAGGTGTTTAAAAATAACCTCATCGTCCACGGTATCCCGGTTCCAGTTGAGAAAGCATTTTTTCATATGGTTTGCGATCGCAAATTCCAAAGCTTCCCGCTTCTCCCCTTTTTCCCAATTTACGGCAACGTCGATCATCCGTTTGATATTATTTCCGTAGAAACGGTATTTTGGAAAATTCTGAGGATAACCCAGCGGTTCTGGCCGTGCCATAAGTTCCTCCCTATCAGGCTTTCCGTAAGGCGATTCCACATCAAGTTTAAAATCGCTGATGATAAAAAGCTGATCCCATAGTTTGTGCTGAAAATCGGGCACATCCCTAAAATGAGGCTGCAGGTTGCCCATCACCGCGATGATGGATTGCGCTACTTTATTGCGTTCTGCATCGTCTTCTATCTCAATGGCCTGATTGACCATTTTTTGAATATGCCGGCCATATTCAGGTATAATGAGCTGCTCGCGCTCTGTATTGTATTCCAGTTGATCTATCAAAAGTAAAAATTTAAGTGAAGTAGGCCCGCCGTAGCAAGCGGTTGCAAAATACTAAAAAATGCCCTTCCGTGCGCTTTTTAGACAATATTCCTGCCTCTTGAAGATCAAAATATTAGAAAATAGCCTAATTTTTCTTACACGTAAAAACATTGTAACCGCTTCCGCGAAATCAAAACATCCCCAAGGATTGTACTATTAAAAAAGGACTAATTGTAAAAAGACTCATATCTACCAAATGATCAAGAGCTTATTTTGGAAAACACATATTTCAATTCCGTGGCGATCTGCAGACTGCGTTCGACGTATTTCTCAGTCTGTTGAGGTGTTCCGTCAAATGCTTTTGGATCGTCGTAATTCAAGGCTACGCGTTTGTCGGCGCCGGGAATGAATGGGCAGCCCTCATCTGCCTGTGAACAGGTCATCAGCGCAGCAAAGTTTTTTTTGGGATTGAAATCGTCATCATAGGTTTTAGAAAACCCTATAACCGGATGCACCTCTTCACTGAACTTGATTGAATATACAGGATTGCTCCCTTCTGAAAGTTTTTTGATCAAAAATCCCTGACCTTGTAAAGTCTCAGCGACTTTCGGAAATAGCGCAGTGGCCTCCGTCCCACCTGAGAAACACGTCACATTTGGGAGCTCGAAATGAGCTGCAATCGTCTGCGCCCAGATTTGCGAAAGGTGGCTACGCCGGGAATTGTGCGTACAGATAAAATTAAGATTGATCGCTTGCTTACCGTCCGATTTCGCCTGGATGTAATCGACCAATTGCTGTAACACGGGTTTACGGTCTGCAGCTATGACAATTACGTCCAAACCTTGGATCAAGTCTTCTATTTTTGAATACATATAGTATAGGTTATAAAGCTAACAGCAACCGTTTCCGGGAATACAGGGATCGTTTGCCGCCGCCATCAATTTGGAAAGCTTGACCTTTGGCTTTTTCTGGGGAATACCGCAATCCTCCTTGGCCAGGCAGTCGGTCATTTTTGTGGTCAACAAAAAATGCTCCCCGTCAAAGGCAATCCCGAATTTATTAATGGTTTCGCCCTGATATTCCACCTCGAGTTCACGGTCTGATAGGTTTAGTTTCTCTTCAGACAGTTTTACGACCGCTTCCAGTTTTTCTGGGTGCAGGCGGTGATCGTAATCGTCAGCTTGCCAAAGTTGTAGGCTGATTACTTCCTCGTGACGCTCGGTGCCGCCGCAGTCGATGAAGTGCTTGGTTACCTTGCCTACTTCGGTAACATGAAAGTGAGCAGGAACGCTTTCGCCGTTAGGCAATTTGATCGAGACTTTTTTGAGCGATGCCAATGCCGTTTTAAATTCTGATAATTTCATAGATTGGGAATTTGAGGTTAACAACAGTTTTTTTCGTCGAAATGTAGTGTCTGAAAGAAATTTAATAAAGAGCCCTTTAAATCCTGCCAAATATCTGGATCGATGCAGTAGCAGACGCGGGTACCATCGATGCTTCCTTTGATTATACCCAAATTTTTGAGTTCGCGTAAATGTTGTGAAATGGTGGGCTGAGCGAGGCCGATCTCTGTAACCAAATCGCCGCAGATGCAATTTTCGGTGCGCATCAATTGTTGTATAATGGCGATGCGTGCCGGGTGACCCAACGCTTTGGCAAGTGTGGCCAATTTGATTTGGTACTCGGTAAATAGTTCAAACTTAGAAATACCCACTCTTAATTCATTTGTTTATTGCAATATTACGATTAACCAGCTTGGTTCTGCTAGGTTAAAGGAATAATTACTGAATTATTAATGTCCCCATAATTTTGTAAAAATTGTCAAAACTAGGCCACCGGCGTTAAATCTTGCCCAAGTAGGAAACCTTTAAGACGACTTGAAAATTTTCGGTTTTACTTTTATTGAAATCAAAATTATAAAAGTTATGAAAACCACATTGGAAAGTGCCAATGAAAAAAGGCACGAAATATTGAACGATGGACTACAGGCTTTATTAGAAAAAAATCTAGATGCCGAAAAAGGCTATAAAAAGGGAATGACGGAAGCCGACTCGCCGGCCCTGCGCGACTTCTTAAAGCACCAAGCAGCCCAGCGCAACCGTTTTGCCACTGCATTGAGTCACGAGCTTCACGAAATAGGTGAAAAGCCCAAGGAAAGTGGTAGCACCACAGGTACCCTACACCGCACTTGGATGGACATCAAGACTGCTTTTACGGGTAATGATGACAAAGCCATACTTGAGGAATGCATCCGCGGTGAGAAGGCTAGCGTAAAGGAATACGACGAAGTCCTATCTGGACACAAAGTACCACTTGCCGTTGAGAACATTTTAATAAGTCAACGTAATGAAATCAGAAAAACACTTGACGAAGTTAGCGCCTTAGAAGATTTGGCAGGACGCAATTACGGTACGTATTGATTGCACAGTACTGTAAGGATTATAAAGAACGCTACCCGATGGGTGGCGTTTTTTGTTGATGCAGTAACAGAAAATGGAGCATATCCTATAGTTTTTGAAAAATCGTTATAAAGCAACCCCAAATATTGAATAATCATCAATTAAACGGCACTATTTTTTTATCCAATTATTAGTAAAAGTTGCATCTAGCCAGTACCTTTAAAACATTAATCAATAACATATTTATGAATTCCCCAGAAAATCCTCGCCGTGATTGGCTAAAGAAAAGTTTGCTTGCCTTTGGTGCGGCTGCCGTTGCCCCGGCCGCTGTGTGGTCTGCCACCGTAGAGAAAGCACAAATCGAAAACAGGCGTTTTCTATACACCAATGCCAAGTTTAACGAGTTTACACCACCTAAGTTTCCGGATTTAGTCACGGTACGCGCGCGACTTATTTGGAACGAAAATCCCCACGGCCCCTCTAAAAATGCGGGTAAGGCTTTTCAGGAAGCTGTCTGGGACGGGAATCACTATTCGTGGAAAACCCTGGGTCAGCTGGTCGAAAAGATTTCGGCATATGAAAAGGTAAAGCCCGAGCAGATTATGATGGGACCAGGATCCTCAGATCTTTTGGAAAAAACAGCACTGGTTCTCTTTCAGCAAGGCGGAAATGTAGTGAGTGCTGATCCCTCATATATGTCACTGGTAAGCGTTGCCAAAGCTGCCGGTGGTTCTTGGAAGGCTGTAAAACTTACCGACGACTACCAGCACGACCTAGATGCTATGGAAGCTGCCATTGACACGGAAACTAAACTGGTATATATCACCAACCCAAACAACCCCACGGCCACCATAACCGATACTGAAAAATTAAAGGATTTCTGTTCGCGTGTTTCAGAGAAAGTACCAGTTTTTGTTGACGAGGCCTATATGGAATTGGCTGATGGTGGACTTAGCAATAGCATGGCTCCCTTGGTAGCAGAAGGAAAAAACGTTTTTGTTTCCAGAACCTTCTCCAAACTTCACGGAATGGCCGGTCTGCGTTGTGGCTATATGCTCGGCAAAACCGAAAGTCTGGAAATGATCAATGACATTACCCGAGGCGGTATGGGAATCACAGGTCCTACTATAGCGGCAGCTTCCGCCAGTATGGACGATCTGGAATATCAAGAAACCTGTTTGGCTAAATTGCTCGACGCCCGAAAGTACACAACAGATTATCTTACCGATCGCGGCATGGATTTTATGCCTTCACATACCAACTTCGTAATATTTCCTATCGATATGGAAGGAGACGCTTTCCTAGAAAAAATCTATGAAAAGAAAATTGTTGTCCGTGCCTTTAAATTCTGGGATCAGGATTGGTGCCGAGTAAGCATCGGTACGATGGACGAGATGAAAATTTTCACCGAAGCCATAGACGATATACTGGTCTAATACACTAACCCCCAATTTCACCAAAACTCCCGATACTGTTTATTCTAAGCTATCGGGATCATTTTTTTAATCAAAGAATACGTATGGACCTTTCGCTTCAAAAGACCATTACCTTTTTGCTGTTCATAGCCATTGGACTGCTGCTGAAGCTAAAATTTAAGGATAAGGAAGAACTCACAGGAATTAAAAAGATTATCCTGAATTTAGCGTTGCCCGCTACTATTTTTATAGCACTTTTGGGCATACAGATAGAATTGAGCCTTTTGCTGATGCCAGTTCTTGCCTTGGCACTCAATATTTTTTTGTTTATCGTATTTCCGTTTATACTGCTATTGGTCGGATTCCAAAAAAGCTCCAGTCATTTTAGAACTGCTCAATTGCTCATGCCATCGCTGGCACCCGGTCTTTCCTGCTTCCCATTCGTGCTTGAATTTTTAGGAGAAAATTATCTCGCAAAAGCAGCGATGGCAGATTTGGGTAACAAGGTTTTTGTCCTGATCGTTCTTTATTTAGTTGCGATGAGCTGGTATTATAAGGTACAAGCCAAAAAAGGGCAAGGTCATGGCAGTAAGGTAAAGTCGCTCTTAAAATCATTGCTTATTGAACCAATAAACATTTTTATCGCTGTCGCTTTGATATTAGTGTTTATGGGAATCAATCTGGAGTCTATGCCCTATTTCCTTTCGGAAACATTAACCCGTTTGAGCCTTTTAATGACTCCGTTGGTATTGCTATTTATAGGATTGGCGGTGAAAATTAAAAAGAAACAAATGATACAAATCCTTTCCCTGCTTGCGCTTCGTGCCGGGGTTACTATTTTATTCGGGGCTGCACTGATCGCTGTGGCCGGTATCGAAGTGGCCGCAGATCGATTGTTGCTTATTTCTTTTGGTTTGAGCGCCTGTAGTTTCTGGCCCTTTGCTCATCTTTCGGCGGTAGATAGTCTTGAAGAAAATTCTGAAAACAAAACCTTTAACCCTACTTTTGGTGTAAATATTCTCGCAATTTCCTTTCCATTCTCTGTGATGTTGATTTTAGGAATTCTTTCCAGCGGAAATACTTTTGCAAACCTGCCCATCCTTCTTTCTGTCGCTGGCCTTTTATTAGTAGTGGGTGTTTTGCCGATAATTATTCGGTATGTCAAAAATTTGAGGCGTTCCAAGCAGCAAAACGAGGAAGTCTTGCCCGTTTCAGAATGAAGTCTTTTTAAAATGTTTTGGTAGAAAATTCTATTTTTTGAACTTTAAATCCTCTTTGGGTAAATCCAAGTGTTAGTTTTTACGATATGGAAGAAATAGAACTATTTATACATTATGTGGCCAAGATCGTTGAGATCATTGGTATAGCCATCATCAGTATTGGCACCGTGATAGCGCTAATCAGATATTTGAAGGTAAGGATAAAAGGTCAGAAAGATGGTACTTTGGCTTATCAAGAATTGCGTCACAAACTGGGACGAGCTATTTTGCTAGGGCTTGAAGTTCTCGTGGCAGCAGACATAATCGCTACCGTAGTCACAAAACCCACTATGGATCGTGTTTTGACTTTAGGGGTGATCGTTTTGATCAGAACATTTTTAAGCCTCTCCCTACAAGTAGAAATCGAGGGTAAATTCCCTTGGCAGGCAAAAAGGTCAAAATAAAATTAAATAGGTGTAATATTAGTTATTCTTAGGGTACTGTATAGTTCATCTGACTATAGTAATTTGACCTTTCTTAATTATGTGTCCGCAGCACCTTCTCATTAAATAAGAACTGAGCTTTACCCCCTATTTTGGCACCTTTCAGCTCATTTAATTAATACGTATGGACGAGCTGCTGCTGCAATACCTATTGTAGCAAGTGTTTCAAAAACCATCGCGAGGTATATGGTTATTTTAATTAAGGCCGCAACATTCCCCACTGCCATCATTACAAAAATCATAAATATAGAGAACCTCATTTACAAATTCCAGAATATCAATAAGTACAAGCTTTGATTTATGGGATGAACTAAAATTTACAGGCGCAATATTGACGACCGAAATAAAGTAGTATTGTTCCCAAAGCTACCATTGGAAGTTGACCTTTTTAGGACGGTAAAAAAAAACTTAGAATAAAAGTAGGGTAGATTCATTATTGGGAGTATTAGTAGTAGAATAACCAATATTTAATTTAGAACTACTACTATGAAAAACAAACTTACATTTATCCTACTTACACTTCTTGCAGCATTACAATTACAAGCTCAAGAATTTTCTGAGCCATCCGCCAAAACTGATTTTAAGCAAGCATTTAAAATATTACCGGTCAATGCTGCAGTTAAAGAATTTATTTTGGGTTACGAGCATCAGATTACAAAAAAGAGCTCTTTGGAATTCTATGCATTTTATGATCAGTTTAGATTTAAACTAAGTACCCCTGATTTATTATTTTACGAAACCAGCCTTTCAGCGGGATATAGGTATTATTTCACAAAAAAGGAAGATCGCCTGCAAGGCTTTTATGGACGTGCAAGCGTAAGAGGGTCTTATAACTTTGGCAATAGCGAGTCAATTGACGGGGTGTTCTCTTTAGGCTTAGAGGCCTATACAGGATATCAATGGGAATTAAATTCTTTTCTAAAAGGATTTGTTATAGATGTAAGCGGAGGTGTTTTTGCAAATGGACCTTTAACTGATCTTGAGTCAAGAGACAATGTGGACGAAATCTCCATAGATCCTAAAATTATCTTTAGTATAGGCTATTCTTTTTAAGACCAGCCATCTAACATCCTGATCACACTCTCTTGATAATAAATCTATATTTGCTTTTATGAAAGGTTTTTATGCTAAAAAAGAAGATGAAAACAACATATGTAATGACCACGTTTACGAAGCAATCTTTACTGAGCACTACCTAAAACTACGCAATTATATATATTATAAGTACGGGGACCTTGCTAGAGCAGAGGATGTAGTTCAAGATGTCTTTGGCAAAGTATGGCAGAACTGTGCAACAATCCATTATAATACAATAAAAAGCTACCTGTATAAAGCGGCAAATAACAGCACGCTCAATGATATAAGACGGCTTAAGGTAGTGCGGTCTTATGCCGGGACGCCTGTACATTCCATACATTTTGAATCTCCCGACTTTCAACTCGAAGAGAAAGAATTTATGGAAAAGTTACAGCAAAGTATTGGTCAATTACGGCCGAAACAACGAGAGGCATTTTTAATGCATCGAATAGACAAATTGTCTTATTCAGAAATAGCTGACCTCCTTGACATATCTGTCAAGGCTGTAGAAAAGCGTATCAGTCAAGCACTCATTGCGCTCAAGTCTCATTTAGGTAATTATAAATTTTAAAGCCCAGCGATGGAAACGAAACTAAATCAAGAAGAGTCTGATCTAGCAAAATGGCTGTCTGGAAATCTTAAAGGACCAGCACTCACAAAGTTTGAGTCGTCAGAAAACTTTGAGCTTTATAAGAATATTGCTGTAAAAAGCAGTCTTCTTAGAGTTCCTGAAACTAATGTCGATGAGGCTTTAAAACGCCAGAAAGCCTTCAACAAGCGTTTGAAAAAAAGACCTTCTCAATCATCTTGGCACAGGTATAAATATCTTTGGACTGGTATCGCCGCGGCTGCGGTGATTGCTATATTGCTTACGACAGGTTTGTTTCAAAAGGATACTTTTACCATTCAAGCAGATTATGGTCAGACCCTCACCCATACCCTACCTGATCAATCCATTGTTATTCTCAATGCTGGATCATCTATTTCATATATGGAAAAGTCATTTCTAAAAAAGCGCACAGTAACATTGGTAGGGGAAGGTTTTTTTGAAGTTCAAAAGGGAAGCGATTTTATTGTACGTTCAACATCTGGAAGTGTCCAGGTGCTAGGCACATCTTTTAATGTTTATGATAGAGGAGGCACCTATACAGTTCATTGTAATACGGGAAAAGTACGCGTACAATCGGGTGATGGAGCAGCTATTTTAGAGCCGGGTATGTACGCTTTCGCGAAAGCGGGCACCCTACAATCCAAGATGGCCATGCCGCAAGAAATACCAATGTGGAGAAGTGGCAAAAACTCTTATATCAAAACCGCTCTCTCCGAAGTTTTTGACGCAATAGAACGACAATTTGCGGTCAAAATAGTAAGGGATGACGTAGATACTAAAAGGACCTTCACAGGTTTTTTTACCCACGATAGTCTTAAAAAGGCCCTTTACCAAGTAGGCTCTCCTATGGATATATCATATACGGTAAAAGATGATGTTATTACCCTAAAATGACTATAAAACTTCGCTACCTTTTTGTTAGTTGTTTAATATTGTGGACGCAGCTGGTTGCTTCTCAAACAATCAACCTGAACACAGACGAATCGATCGTATCTGTTTCTGAGTTACTCCGCCTTTATACAGAAGCCCACGGCTTGGAGTTTGCCTTTGACGTCACAAGAATGAGCAACAGCTATATTAATTACAGTGATCGGGTGATTTCATTTGAAGATTTTAAACGTGCAGTACGAACCATCGGGATTACAATTGAACAAGATGCTGCAAATACCTACTTGGTACAAAAGCACACTAAAACATACCCCTTTTGTGCTCAGATAAAGCATTTGACCACTCAATTACCACTGCCCAATGTTCAGGTTTTTTCTGGAGACACATATTTGGGATTGACAGATTTTTCCGGAGAAATCAATCTCGAACTCACTTTGGGTCAGCGCATAGAACTCAGAAACGCTGATATGTATATAAAATACTACGTAGTGTACCCTCAGACGGATTGTAGCAGCATATTTTTAGCGGATAACATACAAGACTTGGAGGAAGTGGTACTTACAAACTACTTAACGCGTGGGATTGTAAAAAATAAAAACAGCTCAATCACAGTATCACCCAAGTCTCTTGCCATACTCCCTGGACTCGTGGAGCCAGATGTTTTTCAAAGTCTTCAGTTAGTACCAGGTATCAATAGTCCAGAAGAAGATCCTGCTTCCTTACACATAAGAGGCGGAACTCCTGATCAAAATTTATTGCTCTGGGATGGCATTCGGTTATATCAGAACAGCCACTTTTTTGACCAGATTACCAGTTTTAATCCTTACATCACAAAAAAAGCAGATGTATATAGGGGAGGTACAAGTGTGCGTTACGGTGATAGGATTTCTGGGGTAATTGACATACAATCAGACGATGATCTATTTACTAACTTTAAGGCTGGTGGCGGTCTAAATGCTTTAAATGGAGATGCCTACCTAAAAATACCAGTCTCTCGTAAATTTGGTATACTCCTCGCTGGAAGAAGATCTCTTACAGATATATACCGAAGTTCTACATTTAATCAACTATCTACCAAAGTATTTCAAAATTCTCGTTTAGATGTAGCGAGAAGTACTGATCAGGAGAACAACCCGCCACTGGAATACTTTTTTTATGACGCCAATTTAAAATTTATCTACCAAACGGATACAGGCCATACCTACACTGCCAGCTTTATAGCGATTGAGAATCAACTTGAAAACACAAATGAAGGTTTAATAAATCAAAACGATTTTGAAATTGAAGATGATTTTAGTCAAATGAACGCAGGTGGTAGTCTGAGATGGCACAGAGAAAAGGCAAATAAAACTACAAAAGATTTTAATCTATCATTTTCTAATTATCGATCTGATTATAATTTTAAGTATGCTGAAAATGATGGGGTAGACTCGCAAGTCACGGCCTTACGCAATAACTCTATTGTTGAGTTCAATACAGATTTATCTTATGACATACCCATTGGAGATCACCACCATTGGCTTTTAGGTAATCAATTTAGTTTTACCAATGTTGACAATAGAACTAAAGACCTTGTTACTAATACCATAAATCCTGAATTTAATAGTGAAGATTTTTTTGAAAAATCGAGAACAGCGATTATAGGATATTCTGAATATCGTTATGATAGTAATGCCCTACTAATAAATTTGGGGGTACGAGGAGAAATTAATAGCCTTCTAGGTTCGTATCTAGAGCCACGAGTATATGGCTCTTTAAAATTATCGAATCCCTTACGGATAACCGCCTCAATAGAGCGTAAAAATCAAACATTTAGTCAATTATTTGCTTCCCAGGTTGAACCTGCTTTTTACAACTTTTTGCCTGCGGTAAATCGCTTTTGGAGTATACAGCCCATAAATTCAACTGAAACAAATTTTGCGATACAACGTAGCAATCAATACACTTTTGGTATGTTATTCAAGGAGAACGGCTGGGATCTGGAAGTCGAGACGTACTATAAAACGATAGCTAACACCATTCCACAAAATGATAC